>CAJUGG010000041.1 GCA_910585995.1 uncultured Lachnospiraceae bacterium | reverse complement strand
TTGTCATATCCAAAATTTTTTATCAGGAAGTCAGAATCTCTCCAGTCTTTTTTTACCTTAACCCACAGTTTTAAATTCACTTTTGCTTCTAACTGCTGCTCGATCTCATAGCGCGCCGCAGAGCCGATTTTTTTCAGCATTGCGCCGCCTTTTCCTATGATCATCCCTTTGTGAGAATCCCGCTCACAGATAATCGTGGCTTCAATATCCCAGAGTTTTCCTCCTGGCCGCTGTTTCATGATATCTATGGATACGGCTATCCCGTGAGGTACTTCTTCGTCTAAAAGCTTTAATGCTTTCTCCCGTATCAGTTCTGCTGTAATCTGACGTATCGGCTGATCTGTCACGGTATCTTCATCATAAAACAGAGGCCCATAAGGAAGATAGCGGAAAATCTGCTCAATTAAAGTCTCTTTATTTTGCCCTTTCAGCGCAGATACTGGCACAATCTCAGCAAAATTCAACAGCTTTCGGTAGGCGTCAATCACCAGCAGCACTTCTTCTTTTTTAATCGTGTCCACTTTATTAATCACCAAAATCACAGGCGTGTTGACCATAGCGAGCTGTTTGGCGATCTGCCGGTCTCCTGCTCCTATAAAAGTCACAGGCTCCACCAGCCAGAGGATCACATCCACTTCTTTCAAGGTGCGCTGCGCCACAGTTACCATATATTCTCCCAGCTTATTTTTCGCCTTGTGAATACCGGGCGTATCCAAAAATACAATCTGTCCCTGCTCACAAGTATAGACAGTCTGTATCCGGTTCCTGGTGGTCTGGGGTTTGTGAGATGTGATGGCAATCTTCTGGCCAATCAGCCGGTTCATCAGTGTGGATTTGCCCACATTGGGTCTTCCGATCAATGTGGCAAATCCGGTCTTTTTCTGTTTTTCCATAATCTCCTCTTTCTGTCCGATCAGGAGTGAAACAGAGAGAACGTATATTCGAATAGTTCTCGTTCTTTTTCAATCTTGCTCTCATTTCCTATGGTACAAAAGCTTCCCTCTGCCAACAGTTCTCGGATGCCTTTGGATAAGGCACGGATATCTGACACTGTGGCAGTGAGCACTTCATCCCGTATTTTCTGAAAATCTTCTATCGTGGCATGGGTCAGCCAAGCAGACATGGAACGGTTCCCTACCGCTGCAGGCGTCAGTGGTACATCCAGATCACTGATCGTTCCAATGATATATTTTGTCATATCCCGTTCATCTGCATCAAACTGTTCCACATAATCCACAGTCTTTTCAAAAATCTCATTAGTCCTTCCAAGATTGGGGTCCCGGTAAGATACCAGATAACTGTCTCCATAGACGCCAAAACCGCTCATGCAGCCATAAGCACCGCCCTTTATCCGGATCTGGGTCCACAGATAATCATAGCTTAAGATCACCTTCAAGATCCGATAAGCCCCTGTATATTCCTGAATACGTCCGGCACGTGCCACATACTGTACTGCCGAAGGGGTCTTAATTCCTTCCCTCTTGACTGTGACATTAGAAAGCTCCTGAGCGGGTACTTCTTCCGGAAGAATTGTATGGCACAGCGCCTTTTTCAAGGCCGGAATCTCTTTTTTTACAGCTTCCAGACCATCTCTTTGCGACGTACAGCTGACAATCAGATGTTCTGGACGAAGGATATACTGCATCACCAGCGATAATTTTTGTATCAGTTCTTCTGCCCGTTTATCAAAATGCTGTTCCAGATCCTCTACGATCTGGTAAAATGCAATCCCAAGCATCTGATCATTGATCCTCGCCTGCGGGAAAAATTTTGCCATAGCACGCATAGCAGCTGCGGAATGTCCGGAGGCAGTCAGATACATCTGCAGCCTGGATTTTAATTGAGCAATG
Organism: uncultured Lachnospiraceae bacterium; assembly: GCA_910585995.1. Taxonomy (GTDB): domain Bacteria; phylum Bacillota; class Clostridia; order Lachnospirales; family Lachnospiraceae; genus Hominiventricola. Next base: position 29,281 of record CAJUGG010000041.1, on the reverse strand, counting down.
ATCTCATACAGCCGTTTCTGATCCGTAAGCTTCGTCCTGTTTAAAATCTCCCGCATCATGGCAAAGGCAAAATCCGTCTTGTCACACAACACCTTTGCCCGCAGTTCAAACATCATCCGAAACTGGCTCTTATCCCTCATATTTCCATATAAGCTGATATTGGATGCAATACCGCCTGTGTGGCAGTTGATCTCATTAAATAACTCCCCATAACTGTAATTTTCTGTATCCACATATCCCAATACATGTTTTAAGATACCAAGATAAGGAATCAAGCTCTCCGGCAGTTCTTTGGCATCAAACAACAGGCGGATATAATTAATCCCATTCGTGTGAATATCCTGCCACAGAAGTGTCGTCCCATCCATCAAAAGCTCCTCATTGATCAGAGGCGCTGTCTCTTTTTTTATGTCTTCCCGTTTCAGCATCGGAATCTTTAAGAGGTCTTCCGGCGAAGAAGGTTCATCCTGGTATGCTTTCAGCTCCTTTGTCCTCTGAACCAGCTCCGTCAGTTCAAAGTCCCTGAGACTGTTTTTATATGCCAAGAGCACCTGCTCCACGCGTGCTTCCTCCAAAGCTTCCAGTCCTGGTACGGGATTTAAGATCAGTACCGCCGCATGGGTATTGTCAAGTAGATACGTCTGTACCAGACCTTCAAAATATCGCTGTCCTATCGCCTCCCGAAGTGCTGCAAAATGCGACAATGCTTTCAGATGCAAAAACGGCTGCTCTTCATCGTACAGCCAACTGTCATACATCTGAAGCCCATACATAAGCCCTTTGGGATAATTACCAAAATCCGCTTCCCGATAGCGAAATTCATAAAAATTCAGTCCGGCCTGCAATGCCTTAGGATCAAATCCCTCTCTGACAATCTTCTCTAATGTCCCTCGGACCGTATCCAAAAACGCCTGTTTCTGTTCCACATTCGCCCCTTTGGCAATCACTGAAAAATAAGGCTGGGCGATCCCATTTTCATAACTGCTCAAGATATCCTTGCCGATCCCCGCATCCAAAAGCGCCTGTTTTAAAGGCGCACCGGACGCAGACAAAAGCGCATACTCCAGCACCTGAAAAGCCAGATACAGTCTGGCATCCAAAGACGTCCCCACCACCATATTGTAAGACAGATATGCCTGATTCTTCACAGAATCCTCCGACGAGATCGGATAATCCACCACACGCTCCACAGGCTTTTCAAATGGATTCTGAAAGTGGATGGCTGAATCCACACTCAGATACTCATACTGACTCAGATAATATTCATCAATCCAGGACAGCTTTTCTGCCATATCCATATCCCCATATAAATAGATATAGCTGTTGGAAGGATGATAGAACTTCTGATGAAAATTCAAAAAATCTTCATAAGTCAGCTCCGGGATATGTTTGGGATCTCCTCCGGATTCATAAAAATATGGCGTATCCGGATACAGCGTCGTCATAATCTCCCGATCCAGCATATCCTCCGGAGAAGAGAAAGCTCCCTTCATCTCATTGTAGACCACGCCATTATAGATCAGAGGCCCATTCTCTTGCTCCAGTTCATAATGCCATCCTTCCTGACAGAATATTTTTTCTTCCTTATATATATTAGGATGAAACACCGCATCCAGATAGACATGCATCAAGTTCTGAAAATCCTGGTCATTACAGCTGGCCACAGGATACACGGTCTTATCCGGATAAGTCATAGCATTTAAAAAGGTATTTAAAGAACCCTTCGCCAGCTCCACAAAAGGATCTTTTACCGGAAAATCCTTAGACCCGCACAGCACCGAATGTTCCATAATATGCGGCACTCCGGTACTGTCAGATGGCGGCGTGCGAAAACCGATCTGAAATACTTTGTTTTCATCCTTACAGGATAACAGCGCCACACGCGCTCTTGTCTTCTTGTGTCTTAACAGATACCCTGTCACTTCCAATTCCGGGATCTCTTCTTTTTTCAGCACTTCATATGCTGTCAATTGTTCTACTGTCATTCGCTCCTCCAGGCTTGTTTTTTCTTAGTATAAACATATTCAAACGTAGTATAACACATATTTCCATTAAAAAAAAGCACCACTGATCAAAACCGGTGCTCATAGGAATCGTGCTTCCTTTTTCATTTCCATATGAAAATAGCGATGGAGATACCATTGATCTCTACGACGCACAACTATACCTTCTTTCTAACGAAACCACCGATGAAAAAGCAGCAAAAAAAGTGTTCTGGTGGGCAACCGCATTTCCTGGCTTAGGAATAATACGACAAAAAAAATACAAAGCCATGAGATCAGGAACTTCCAACATTCCAAAACGAGTTACCACTTTTTATCCAAATTATCTGTCTATTAGCGCAGACAACCAAAAGAAGACTCTTATCTCCTATGACGATATCTTAAGTCTTCAGGAAACCCAACATTTGTATATCCTTAACTGTCGAAATAACATCAGCGTTCTGCTGGATAAAAAAGGCTTTACTTTTGGCGATATTCACACGGTCAAAGAAAACATAAAATCTCTTAAGTGAAAAAACAGGCAGCCGCTGCTGCCTGCATACCACTATTGTTGTAGACGGCGTCCGTCCGCCCAAGTCCGACCCTCGCTTTTGCCTGCCTCGTCGATCAGCCTAAGAAGCTCTAGGGCACTGCGAAAGCTCACAGTCTTATTTTCTTCCGCCCAGGTCACTTGTCCCTGCCAGGTCTCTTTTTGGCGAAAATGGATCTGGACCAAAAAAGTACTCTTTTCATTTCTCTTGCTATCCATTTTATTACCCCTTTAACCTTTTAACCCTGCTCTTACTCTGTCCCTGCTTCTTTTGGCATATCGAACCAGGAGGGTTCCTTTTCTTCTGTCTCTTTTTCTGTCCCTGGCAGCTCTACCACACTTGCAATCAGTTTTAACATCTCCCAAATAGAACGAAAGCAGACGGTCTGATCCTCTTCCATCCAGGTGATACGTCCCTGCCAGCTGCTGTTTTGCCGGTGCTGTACCCGCACGATAAAAGTCCCAAGTTCTCCATGTTTTTTTAACAAATCCTGATCGCTCATCTTTTCTACCTTCTCCTGATTTTTTTCTTTTTCTTTGACTGGATTTAAAAAAGTACGCCCCGTGGTGGAAGGATAGGGAAAACGGATGCTGTCATAAAACATTTCTAGTTCAAAAAGCATCTGCTCTGTGTTGCAAAAAGTATTCGCTTCTACTTGATATCTGTGATAAAAACGCCCTTTTAGCTGCTTTTTTTCCACCTGATCAATACACAGCACCACTCCGTTTTTCGTCCCTATATACCATTGAGACTTGTCCATGAATCCATTCCTTTCCAAACTTTAAGCTGACTGCTTGGATCTTATCTGTCTGTGGAACAGATAACACTGTTTACATAATATTTGATTCCCGTCCGTTGCCGTCCCACTAGAAACTGTTCGTTGATCCTCTTTTGAACCACTTTGCAGTTCTCTCTTGTGGTGTTGACTAACAATACCAGGTATTGTCCTTTTCCATAGCGGGTGACCGTATCCCCGTGGCGGATTGCCCTGCACACAGCCATCTCCAATCGCTCAGACAACTCCTCTAACAAAGAGCTGTCTTCCATGGGATTGCCTTTGCTGTCCACAATGGTACAAAGCATCAGATAGACCGACTGCCCGCTGCGCTCTAAGATCCGTTTAATTATCTGGTAGATCCCCTGAAACACCGGCCAGGTACATAGATAGCCTCCCGATAACTCGTCTCGTTCTTCTGACAATTCAGTCTGGATAGCATCTAGCATGGCATACCTGTGATCCATCTGTGTTCCCAATCGATCTAAAAGTTCCATCAATTTTTTCGATGGATGACAGCCCTGTTCCTGCATATATAACTCCATGGTATCATCATAGAGCTTTCTAGCCTCTGCCATCCAGCCCATCGCCACCAAGGCTTCCATTGTAATCACTTCCCAGTCTGCAAAAGGGCTGATCTTACATACATAGGTGCCCAGCTCTTTCATACGAATCCAGTCTTCTTGCATCCGAAGCAAGATCACTGCCTCCTCCACACAGGAAAAGAACATCCCCTGATACCGTCTAGCTTCTTGGGCTGCCCAGATCATTCCCGCCTGGCTGGGAAGAAAATCTCCATGATAACAGTAACAGGCATCCATTAAGCACTCCAGCCTTTTAACAGAATCTTCTATCTCTCTGGCATGGTGGTAGAGCTGTTCAAACTGCCTAGTATCTTCTTCTAGTGGAATCTCTTTCGTCCAGTAAAAAATATCATGTTCCTGCCAGATATAATTCACATCCGGCAGACCTGCTTGCTTTAATTTTTTCCTGGCATTGTAGATCACACTTCTTAGAGAATGGTGTACATTTCCCACATCCCGTTCTCCAAACAGTGCCTCCTCTAAACGATTCCGTTTCACGCCTTCGTCTCGAAAATGCAACAATAACTGCAACAGATAGGCAAATTGGGACTCTCTTGCCTTGGGACCTCCTGCGATCTGTATCCCATTCCACAGCAAAGAGAAACCTCCAAACATCTGCACTTTTAAGACTCCATCCTCCACACCTGTTTTTTTCTCCATGCGCCTGTTTCCTCTGTTATCCCTTTCGCTGTTCTCTTTGACGCTCTCTTAACACACCTGCTAACATATGAAACATCACCCCACATGCGGCAAATATTGCTGCATAGATCTTACCGGTGGTGCTGGCAAGCATTGCCATCAAAAGCCCAAGTACCGGGATATGATAGACGGCTTTACCCACCAACTGCTCATAGGCAACCGGCAGCATATCCTCTTTGCTGTTGGCATCTCCTTTGGTGATGAATTTTCCTTCTACATATTGGTTCTCCTCCACCCGATGGGTCACCACAGAGCCATCGCGTACAAAGGCAATGATATCTTTAGGAACCACCTCTTCTGGCTCTATCTCTTCCACATAGAGAAGACTCCCCACAGGGATGGAAGGCTCCATACTCCCGCTGACCACCTCATAGATCTCATACCCCATAAATCTTGGGATCGTCAGAGGTAAAAAGGCAGCAATTACACCCAAAAGTATCAAGGTCCCGCATACGCTGCAAAGGGCCGGAAACCATTTCCCGCCCTTTTTGGCAGAAGGAGATATGGATGAATCCGTAATATCCATCATGACTTTTCTTCCTTCTTCTTTCTTTTCTTTCCGATCAGCACATACCAACCAAGCCCTAGAAGCGCTAAAGTCGTCGCTAGTACGATTGGGACTGGTATCCCTAAAAGTTTTGCATCGCTGGCAATATTTAGGATATCTGGCAAGCCAGCCAGCGGGACATCCTCATCATCTAAGTCTACCAGCTCATCGGTCTGTGGTACGTCTTCGTCCGGCACCTCTGTCAGATCCCCGGCGTCTCCTGCTGCATCTGCTCCAGCTGCACCTCCTGCTGCTGCTCCTCCACCGCCTCCTGGTGCTCCTCCACCTGGAATGACGGCTACTCCTCCATCCGCTGGGGCTGGAGCTGTGGCAGCTGCGGTTCCTTCAGGAGGAGCTGCTTCTGGCGCTTCTGGTGTGCCTCCTGGCGTCTCACCAGTCTCTTCGGTAGTTCCTCCACCAGTGCCTTGTGTCTCTCTTGTATAGATAAACGTAAAGATATTTTCTGCTGGGTCTTTCTTAAGGGTTTGGGTCAAATTATAAGCCTGCGGACGATATCCGTCGATATACAGATAAGCCACTACCGGGCGATCCCCCACATTGCCATAGTACATCTCGCTGGGCGCTAAAGTCCTGCCATTTTCATCCTCATAGTTGATGGTATACGAAGTGGCATCTCCTAAGATTCCATAGGCAATCACATAATCCCGGTCACCGGTCACCATAAAAGACGCCGTCTGATCTGCAGTACTGTCACTATTGTCCCGGCCGCTCTCTCTGACCCCCCGGATATAATACTTGCTGTTGTCATGCAGGCTTACCGCACTTCGATAAAAATTCACCCGATCCCCATAGTGCAGATCAGAAAATACCATCATCTCCCCACTTTGAAAAGAACCCTGTCTTCCTGAGAAAAAACGGATGGTATAAGTATATTCTTCTCCTGCGGCAAACACCGGAAGGCAAGTAGTTAGAAGCAGACCGAAAGAAAGTATCACAGCAACTGTTTTTTTAAGTCTTTTCATCGGTCTATGCCTCCTCTCTTCTCTTTTTATACTCCCGGAACTGATAGATACAAAAAAGTAATAACAATAATCCTGTAATCCCACTGATAGCAGTATATAACAGGATGGGGTTCTCATCTCCAGTACGTACCACTCCGGTCCGGCTGGTGTTCGAATCTGGTTCATCCGGTGTCCCTGGCGTATTGGGTGGGTTTGGAGTCCCCGGTGTATCACCGCCTCCTCCACCGCCTCCACCTGCTGTATCTCTTAATTCTACGGCAAAATCCATCTGTAGGTCGGCTAAAGTATTCTGATAATCATTTCCCTGGGTCTCTCCGTCTAAGGCTACTTCCAAGGTAATCGTTCCGCCTACACCTTTGCTTAAAGTATCCAGATAGAAATAATCTTTCAGTGCATTGGTAGCACTTTTTAATCCTTCTCCCATCCGGCTGATGGTATCTGCGGCACTCTCTCCACCTACCGTATCACTGTCAAAAAGGCTCTGTACTTCGCCGTCTTTATTGGTATAGGTCAGACGATAGGTATAGGCACCTCCGCTGGTCTCTTTGTTGGCGCTTCGGTCTTCTAGGGAATACAAGACCTCATTGCGCATATACCAGTCGGTAGTCGTATTATTTTCATTTTTTAAGTCCAGGGTAATAATTACGTTGTCTCCTGGCTGCATACCGCCCACTACATCGTTGATATCTGCGGTGCTAAAACTGCTCTCCATCTTTTTCTCAGAGGTAAATGCAACCTTCCAGCTCTCATCCCCATAATACGTCTCCGCATGTACTGGGAAGGCCAGGCACAAAGCCAGCAAGCCGGATAAGGATATCCCCCAGGCATTCTGTTTCTTCATGTGCGGCTCCTTTCTACTCTCTTAGACGCAAGGTGCCATCCTGCACCATCACTCGTTTTCCCCAGGCACTCCAGGCTGCATCTTCTGCATTGTGCTCTTGTACTGCATCCACCTGGACTTCAATCTGGAAGGTCACCCCATCATAGTCATAGGTTGTGGTAATGGTGGTATAGTTCCCCTCCTTTTTGGTCTCCTGGGTTACTTTTTTGGCGATGTTGTCATCAATGGTAAGAGTATCTGCAAACAGGGAAGTCTCAGAAGCACCCTCCCCTTCTGCGTACAATAGCTTGTTATAGTAAAGCACCGTACGTTCCTTGGTACGTGCACTCTCATCTTCGATCCAGTCACTGTCTAAGTTTGTGAAATGTAAGTCAATCAAATCAGGGGATAATTCCTGGTCTTTTCTTCCTTCTGCATCCAGCCAGTATTTATAGATACTGACACGGGCATATTGATTCACCGTTCCTGTGTTGCGGATCTTTAGTTCCTCTGGATATACTTTTCCTAACTTTAACTCTTCTCCCTCCGAAAGCATCCGCTCTAAAAGGACCCCTTTTTCCTCGTCCCAGGTCCCATTTCCTGCGCTGTTATAATTTCGCCAGGAGACAGGCTCATTATTTTCCAAAAGGGTAACACCGATATCATACATCTGAATCCGGGAGGTATAGGTGTCCGAATAATACGTAAGGGCTGCTCTTGTGCCGTTTATGGAACTGCCTAATAACAGCAAGACTGCCACGACAAACAGCATCATAATCACAACGGGCGATAAGATCTTTTTGGGTCTTTTCATAAGTGATCGCCTCCTCCTGCGGATGTCTGTACCTCTGGCTCATTGGTTCCTGTGGTGCTTCCACTATCCAACAACTCACTCCAATCGGTCTCTCCAATCGTGTAGGCCGTCCCATCTTCGTGGTATTTTACAGGAGTGCTCTCATAGATCACCACCACATTAAAATAATCTTTTTCTGCTTTTTCCCCATCTACGGGAATATGGTCGATACGGATGTCTAAAGCTTTTGTGGACTCTCCGCCGTTTACAATGCTTCCATAATAATAGTAATTATCTGCCCCTAAGGTCCAGCCATCGCCGGAATAGGTCAGAGGATAAGGACTGCCGCTAAAAGCTTTCGCCCTTACATAGATGGGGTCGGAATCCGCATCACTGGTCACCACCAGATGTTTGGTCTGGTTGGAAAATTCCTCGGTAAACTCCGTCCGGTCGCCTAGATGAATGGTATATCCTCCAGCAGCTTCTGAAAAGGTGGTAAAATATGCCCAAGCCTTTCCAATCCCCGCACCTGCCACCATCAAAACCGCAGTCAAAGTAAGGACGGCTGGGTAATATCTTTTTTTCTTCATCTCCAATCATCCTCCTATTCTATGACTGAGACGGTCCATGGGTCGGCGGGGTTCCTTCGTTGCCTGCGCCATCTTGTGCAGGGTCGGAATACCAGTGCCATGTACCACTTTCATCCTGTACAAATTGGTTCTTGATGCCATGGCCATGTACCCTGCGCCCGTCATATACATTTTCAAAATCCACCGAGACCACGGCATCGGCTGCTATGGTCGCCTGGCGGTCACCGGGTGTGGTCAGCTGATAGCCAGCACCGCTGTAGACCTCTCTTACTGTGACTTCTGCCATGGCTGGGATCTGGTCTAATACCACCCGCTCCTGACCTGCGGCGGTAAAGGTGATGCTCTCCACTTCGCTGTAGACCTGCTCACCGCCCAACCTGCCAGTCACTTCAAAGACACAGGTGACGGATTCTGGAACTCCTTCTTCTGCTTCATACTCTGATAAAGTCTTAACAATCTCCAGAGAGCCAAATCGCGCTGCTTGTTCTGGTTTGAGATTGACCACTAAGTCATAGACCCACTCTCCTGGATTCGCCGTGTTGATTACGCCATCACTATCCGCTTCTTTCGTTGGAAGGGAGACTAGCTGGGGAGCAAATAGATACGTATTTTTATGCGAGTTGGCAATCGTGGCAAGACGGCTAATATCTTCCCCCATTGCCTCGTCTTTTTGTGTAACTTCTATCTTATAGTCTTCTACTTTGGTTAGATCACTGCCTCTGGCAATGATTAGATAGAGTCCGGCTTCCACATCCGTCGCTGCACCTGTGGCAATACCGCTTTTTACTAAGGTATGGGTGGCATCTTTTTCTAAGGCATCTACTGCCGCCTCCTGTGCAAACGCTGCCCAATCCCCATCGGCTGGGTAATCTGGGATCGTCAACCCATAGCCTGGAAGCGCCTGATAGCGATAGGTATCAGATCCTGGCACCTTGACTGCCCTTGCCACCTGATATAAGTCGATTACCACATCCGCTTCTGCCAAATCTTCTCCAAAGCGATCTGCTTCCTCTTTGCCAGGATCTTCAGGATAGATGGTCAGGGAACAGTCCCCATCCACGAATCCGCCCGCATCTGCCTCAAGCGGCACTGCCTTACTGACCACTGGCTTTCCTGCATACACGCCAACGGTACAAAGTACCGCGGTAAGCAGATAGATCCATCTCTTTTTCATGAACCGTTCCTCCTTCGCTTATCATGAAACTTTTCTTATTTTCAGATTCCGCTTGTTTTTTATTTTCTAAGTTCTTTTAACATCTCTTGCTTGCTCTTTGCTGGGCCTTTAATGCGGTAGTAGATTAGCATACCGGCTAGAGATAGAAAGAGTAGCGGGATGCCTACAGCGGGGATTACCACATAGTTGGGTATCCGAACGGCCTCGGCAACAACGACGACTTCGCCAGTGATATTTTCAATCCGGCGGCCTCGTACCAACATACGGTGAGTATTTACCCCATAGGGAGTACAAGTAACTAACGTGCAATAGTCTTTTCCATCCTGTATGGCAAGATCGTTCGTTTCCTCTGGCAATACAATCCGAATCTGATCCACCATATAGGTGATGGTCTGGTCCATCACATTTAAAGTAAAGGTATCTCCCTCCACCATTCGATCCAGGTCGGAAAATAATTTTGCACTGGGTAAGCCCCTATGACCAGATAATACACAATGCGTCCTTTCGCCTCCAACAGGAAGGGAAGAACCTGGAATGTGCCCTACTGCAATCTGCAATACGCCCTCATCCACACTGTGGTAGACGGGTAGATTGACACCAATGGCAGAGATCTGCACATAGCCCATAATCCCTGTGCCGCCAATATTTAATAGGCTTTCATACTCGGCATATTCCTCTTCGGTAAGGTCAAAATCAACGCCATTGGAAAGAGTATCATTGTATTTTTTTGCTGCTTTGAGCATATCTTCTCTCTCTTGCGCAGACAAATCTTCCACTGCTGTCACATAGCCTGATATCGCCCGCGTCGCATGCATGGAGTTCCACCAATCACTGACAGACGGATAAAGAAAGATTGCCACACCTGCCAACAAGATAAGGACTAATACGATTGTTGAAATCGAAGGGACTCGTTTTTGTCTTCCCTTCTCTTCCAAAGTTTCTCTTTTATTCATAGGCTTCCCCACAGTAGATTAATAAGGTGATGATTTTTATCCACCTGCTGACGTTGGCCAGATCTAAGATCTGTTGCTCACCGCACACCACGTGAAGGTGCCAGCCTGTGCGGTTTCCCTGGAGATGGGATAAACCATCTCCAAGGAAAGAGGTTCAGATACCATAAGTATCTATTGTATGTGTAATGTTAAGGATAAGCCTAACGGGAACTCATACGTTTCTTAGTAACTAATAAGATGCCTGCTCCAATGACCAGAATAGCACCGACTACATAGAAGATTGTCGTACCAATACCACCGGTGGATGGGAGGAGGGAACCAGAGTTGTTAACAACATCTGCTGAGAAAATTCCAGTAGTATTTGTTATTCCTGGTTTTCCATCTGGTGTCTGAGGCCATCCAGTAATTTCCCATGAACACTCTTCTTCTCCTGTTAATACTTCTACTTTGCCCTCTTCATTTGTAGGAGGTGTAAATTTAATCTCGAACTCAATAGGATCAATCGTGTTGTAACCTGCGGGGGTAATGGTCTCTGTCAAAGTATATTCACCAGCTCCAAGTCCTTTAAACTGCATTACACTGCCTGCTGCATCTTCTGAAGTCAATTCAATGCGGATTGGCACATCTACATATTCTATCTGTGTTGCTTCCACAAGTTCATAGGTCAAATTTACATCTGCATATTGATCTGCGGTGCCTTTTACGAGAGTATAAATAGTTTTTCCATTGTACTCACTTGTATCCTCTGGCACATAATAATCATTTTCGCCGCTTTGCAGATAACCTGTTGTTGTCTTTTCATCTCCAACACCTATTGCTTTATATTCAGTCCCTGTTGGTTTCTCTGTTGTATATTCACCATTTAATAACTTATAATATACATCGCCTACAGAATCAGCAGTTCTCTCCGCATAATATGCTACATTTTTCAAAACAACCTGCTTAGATGTTCCTGTTAAAGTAAATGTAGCACCTGCCAACAGACGTTCTTCTGCGTCATACTTGATGATATCTAATTCTGTCAAATAAGTCAGAGTTTTCTCTTCTGGTGTCTTACCTAAAGGTTCATTCTCCTCATCAGATGGCAAGCCAGGTTTGTTTGTCTCATCTGTACGATCTTTATCAAAAGTATTACTTGGATTATTAGAGTATTGCAGTGTCCAAGTATTAGGATTACCTGTATTTCCAATTATGGCCTTTTCATTAACCGTTGCGGAATATGTCACAACAATATCTTCACCAACTGTATAATCCATGATGTCCACAAAAGCAAGGCGGAATGTATATCCATCCTCATTTGGATAAACATGATAATGTGTTCCTCTTGTTAATTCTGTATTTCCTACTGTAACATGAAAACTATCAACTGCTGGTGTTTCATCTGGAGCATAATCCAGTGTCAAACCATCACTCAAAGTATCATTCATGATGAAATAGTAGTAGTTATAACCCACATAATTTGGAACTTTGCTAGTAATTTTATAAGACACATGAGAACCAAGAACTGCATTATTAGCATCACTTGTCTCAGTACCATTTACATAAACCTGTTTGTCACCGCTTGGAACATCAGATTTTACGGTTACTGTTTGGTCACCAACTACTTCCAACAAGAATCTTGTATATGCACCACCATTTGTATTATCTGGATTTACAACGCTGCCATTTTTATCTTTTACCAGATAATAACCAGAACCAATAACACTAATCTGAACATCTCCTATACCATCACCTTCACCTGCGACAGTTGTTAAAAATCCGTTGGCAATTCTTGCAAAAATATCTGTTGCCGTTGTTGTAGAGCCTGTGCTATCTTTGAAACTATCTCCACCTAATACTTCTGCCACCGCGGCCGCTGTTTCACAATTTGTAAAATGGTTACCAATCTCCTCGTTATTCTTTAATGCAGCCAGCAAACCCGTTCCATTGACGCCATTACCCCATTCAATATTCGAAAGAATATATTTAACTACTCCTGGCGTCGTTTTTTCATCCGTATACGCTGGATTGTCTGCTAAATCTCCTTTAAAAATCTGATATGCCTCATAAGTATGAGGAGTCATATCATCCGTATTCTGCCGAACCGTAATCAAATGCATCTGATTATCCGCAGCAAATGCAGTAAGTGTCATAGCCATTGCCATAACAAGTGCCAATGTAAAACTAGCAAGTTTCTTAATTCGTTTCATAACTTATCCTCCTTTTCCACTTGATCTTTCATTGTTTGAAACGATATTTGTGTTAAAAAAAACACAAATCTATCTTTTTTCAGTTTAAAGAGAAATCTACGCCCTCCTTTCCCTGAATTTCTTTTTATACAGAAAGCCTGCGCTGCATAAGATGCACAATACGCCTGCTATTGTATATAATTCCATACCAGAACCACCAGTCTCTGGAAGCGTGAATTTAAGAATATTGTTATACTCAATTTTAACAATACTATCCTTTGAGATATTGCCTGTCACCACTCCTAAGCTGACATCATTTCCTCCTGTAATCTCCGGTGTATATGGATTGTTGCCATTTACTGACTCCCAATCAGTACCATCCCCTGGTTCCTTTGGTTTGACTGTCACAGGTCCAACCTCGTTGATGGTATAGGTTGAGCCATCTGGAAGAAATTTTATGACAATATATTCGCCTGCTTTTAATGTAAACTTTGAGTTATTCCATATAAGAATATCGTTCTCAACCACATCATTTTCAGAGTTAAACTTTGTATAAGAATAATCATCCATCAGATTCTTCCCACTAGCATCTGTAAAATGAATCTCAAAACCAAACTCCTCACTTGTCTCTGTGCCTGTCACCTTTTTTTCCACTCGCAGTTCACCTGTATCCTGCTCTGTTGTTGCAAAAGATACAGATGGAAGCGTAAATTGCATCCAACAGGTCGAACCAGAAGCGCCTCTCTCTGTGTAAAAAAACGTAAGTGTATAATGTCCTTCAGAACCTTTCTTGATATAATCCCACAGATTTACATATTCACCTACAGAACTGTGTACTCCTCCAATATCGCAGATTAATTTCCCTGAATATCCTGGGCCATCCAGAAACACCCACATATCATCATCTCCGTAGAAAAGATATTCCAAAGGTCCTACATAGTCTTTCACCAAATCAAAATCAACTGTATAGTGCATACCAAAATAATGATTGTGATTTTTACCATCATCAGATGTTGGAGCATTTAAAATCTCTGTGGTAGTATTAATTTTACTAAAATTTTTTAATACAGCTGTATTTTCAGCACCAAACATCAAATCATGACCATTAGTACCAGCTGAGCTAACACCATCCAAAGGATAGAAATCATTTCCTGCAAAATAATATGTATGATTCCAATTATCTCTTTGTCTTGTAAATTTATCCAAGTCATACACACTACTTACAACCGCACCTTGTTCTTTCACCTCTGCACCAGTTAATGTATAGGTATCACCTTTTTGGCTAAAAATCAGATCTCCTGCATAAGGACTTTTTCCATTTGCACTTCCTTCATTAAATAGATTTGGCGCTTTTACATTGCCTGCATACTGAAGCTTACCATCTTTTAAGCCAGTAACTAAGCCAAAAGTTGGACTACCATATAAAGAGTTTTGGCTATTCGCTTTGTTTCCTACAATCTCTCCCATAGTAGTTTTCATTGTCCCTTCTGAATTTCCAAATCCAAAAGTCTGATCTGCCGAATTGCTGTTAATTCCCTGTCGATTGGTATACATATACCATGTGTTACCGCTGTTATGAGTTGTTGCATTTCCACGAGTCACAGTTTGAGACTTAGAAGTGTTAGTATAAAGATTTCCATCTGAGATATCATAGTCATAGAAATTTACCCCATTTGACACTTCTTGCTCTTTTACTGTATGTACTAATTTGATTTTTGCATTAGCAGTAATTAATATAAATTCATCTTTATTCTCATTTTTTGTCGCCTCTTTATTTGTAAAATGCCACTCTTTTCCATTTTCACAACTATACGTTTCCCATGTTGTATTATTATTTCTTTGTACTTGTATCTCCTTTAATATATAATTATTATTTTTAGCAATTTTGTTAAAATAAACGAGGCCTGGAGCAGAAATATAGTCACATGAACTTTCCGAATAAATCTCTGTCAATTTGCTCTCAGTTCGTACAGTCCCATCACTTTCTACCTTAATATTTTTTTTAGACATAGTTCCGCCATTTGTTGGTAGTTTTTTTCCCGAAGTATCAATAACCTTTATAGATTTCTCAACTTCTTCTGGCTTTGGTTCAGCGAGTGTATCCATCCATGCATAGAATTGCACCGTAAAAGTTGGATTTGCTTGGCTGCTAACAGTTGCTGCTACTGCATTGTCTGTACCTACTGCATTTAAAGTAACTTGTATTGGTTGCTTTATAGAATCACTCGTCACAGGTACAGCATCTAATATTTCACCTGTTATTGGCCTTTCTTCTGGTTCAGTTTTATCTGTTTTTTCAACATCCTCCTCTGTATTACTTTCTAATTCATCACCACTTGCTTCTATCTGTTCTGTATCTTCACCATCTATCACTCCACTGCCGACCATTTCTGTCTGGTCGGCAGTACTTATACCTTCTGTAGCTGTATTTTTCTCCACATCCTCAGCAGCCATAAAATCAATGATCGAAAAAGTCACTTCATCTCGAAGCTTTTCCCCATCGTCAGATTCTATAGCCATTGTTTCTTCTGCATAATCAACCAATTCTTGTGTCGGTATAACCTCCACCGTAACATTACAAGCTGATAAGTCCAATTTTACGCCATTATAAGATAAATAATAAGATAACACCTGATTCAGAAAGATCTCTTCAGAGTCATCTCCATAGACTACTTCCGCAGCCTTATACTCTTCGGATTCTTCATCTAAAAGCTCCACAACAAATTCCATCGTTCCTGTGAGTTCTTCTTCTGTAAGTATAAGAGCATCCTCTGTTTTTTCTTCTTTTGTTTCACCATTTAATTCTTCATTAGTCTCTGTCTTACTATTTTTTTTCACCTCCTGTTCTAACGGTTCATTCCCTTCTGTGATATCTGTTTCGTTGTTGCTTTTTATTTCATTATCATCAGCTACTCTGCCTTCATCTTCCTGAATAGAAGCAACATCTTTCTCTAATAGTTCGCTATTTTCTGCATTAAGCAAGCCATCAGGCATCAGAACTTCGCCTTCAACATGAAACTTTGCGCGAAACATAGATTCCTCATATTCATATAATTTAGAAACGCGAACCTTCGTTTTGACAATCTTTGTATTTTCTTCAGTTTCTTCTGAGCCATATCCAATCGCAATCTCAGAAAAACTTCCCATTTTGAATGTTGTACTATTGTCTTTAGCATTGCTACCATTTAGTCTTTCTGTACCTTCTTCAGCAAAATGAATCACTGTGATAGGTTTTCCTTCTGCCAAACCATCTTCATCTTTAAACTGTATAGATACTGCTACTAAACTTTCTGGCTCAACTTCTTCTCCTTCTAAATAGAAGCCAATTTTAAGCAATGCTCTCATAGAAGCAGTTTCATCTTCCATCATTTCACGATATTCTATCTCACGATTTCCGTAGTGTTCTTCATCACTGTCTGGAGTAATTTCTTCAGCAATCAATTCTGCTTCTTCTGGAATTTTTGCATCGTCATTATATTTTACAACAACAATATACTTGTCACTTTCGTAAATCTTACAGTTGTCATATGCTTCTAAAACTTCAAAGCCACAAATCAGATTACCCTCTGCATCATAACAAGCATCTGTATGTACATGATCTTCTACACCTTCGTAACCACAGATGAAATTGCCACGTATATCATAACAATCTGCGTCATGTTCGTGATTTTTGACGCCTTCATAGCCACAGATCAAATTACCTTCTTCATCATAACAAGTTGCATCATGTTCATGATCTTTTGCATCCTCATATCCGCAAGTTAAGTTACCTTCTTCGTCATAGCAATTTGCATCATGCTCGTGTGCTTTTTCGGTTTCGTAGCCACAGATTAGGTTACCATTTTCATCATAACAACTGTCTTCATGTATGTGCGTGGCTGTCTCATAGTCACAGATCAGATTACCATTTTCATCATAGCAACTATCTTCATGCACGTGAGTCGCTGTCTCATAACCACAGATTAGGTTACCATTTTCATCATAGCAACTATCTTCATGCACATGTGTGGCTGTCTCATAGCCGCAGATCAGGTTACCTTCCTCATCATAGCAACTATCTTCATGCACATGAGTGGCTGTCTCGTAACCGCAGGTTAGATTGCCTTCCTCATCATAACAACTGTCTTCATGTACATGGCTTGCGGTTCCATAGCCACAAATGAGTTTGCCTTCTTCGTTGTAGCAATCCAAGCTATGCAGATGGGTTGCCTCATGACCACAGATTAGGTTGCCTTCTTCGTCGTAGCACTCTTCTGTATGCATATGGAGTTTGGCGCCGCCATTTAGGGCTGCCACTTCCTCTGGGGTTAGTTCTACGGTCTTAAAACACTCTTCGTTATGGACATGTTCTTCTAGTTGAAGCAGTCCGCAGGATACGCGGCTTCCTTCGATTAAGTTGCCGTCTTCATCAAAGCAGCTCTCCTCATAACAGCTATCGTCATGGGTATGTAGCTCTTGCTCTTCACAGGCCATAACCTCTTTGATCTCATAGCAATCCTCGTTATGGGTATGGCCTTCTTTAACCTCTTTTTCTCCTGTATCTTTTACATAATCTGTAGGTTGTTCTGCTTCCTGCGGCTTTTCTTCTTGCTCTTTAGGTGCAGGTTCGCTGTCTTTTTCTTCTTTTTTCTCTACTTCTACTTCTTGACAGCAGCTGTCTTCATGGCTATGCTCTTCTTTGTCACAGATTAGCTCGCTGGTTGCCTCACAGCTGTCGTCATGAGTATGCTCTTCGGTCTCACAGACTAAGGTCTCTGTGTAGCAGCCATCCCCATGGCTATGTTCATCAGTTGTACAAGTAAGCTCTTCGCTTGTGGTATAACAGCCATCGTCATGGCTATGCTCTTCTTCTTCGCAAGTTAAATTGCCTTCTTCGTCATAGCAACCATCGCCGTGGCTATGCTCTTCGGCGCCACAGGTCATCTCTTCGCTTGTGGTATAGCAGCCGTCTCCATGGGTGTGCTCTTGCGCTTCGCAAGTTAGCTCTTTTTCGTAGCACCCCTCTCCGTGGGTGTGTTCTTCTTTGTCACAGCCTCCGCCTTCTGCATAGCAGCCGTCTCCATGGCTATGCTCTTCGATTTCGCATACTAATTCGGTATGAGTTTCTACAGAAGTGCTGGTGTCTTCCCCTGCATCTTCGTCTGAGCTGTTATCGGTCTCATCGGCTGCATCTGTAGTCTCTTCTGATGCTGCTTCATTATCATCTGGCGCTTCTTGATCGTCTGCCTTTTCTTCTGTACTGCCTTCGGATTCTTCCTCTTCACAGATTAAGGTCTTTTCTTCTTCATAGCAGTCGTCGCTATGTTCGTGTGGTTCACGCTCTTCTAGTGGACAAACCAAATTTTGTTTGGCATCATAACAGTCGTCATTATGTACATGGATGACATAGTCTGCCAAACCACAGACTAAGATCTTTTCCCCGTCTTCATTCTCTTCGTAGCAGTCTTCGGTATGCTCATGTACTTGATACTGGCAATCTAACACTTTGACCTGATGGGTCATTGCCTGCCCATACATCTTTAATGCAGTGACGGTGCCAAACGCCACCACCAGAGCCAAGCAGATAAATGCTGTCAGCCAGCGTCTATATTCCTTCCGTTCCTGCAAAAATCTTGCAGCCCGTGACAAAAAATCAAATCCCATTATGCCGTCTCCTTTCTTTTCACTGCATCTTTATTTTACAATCCCAAGCCCGGACAAAGGCCAGGCTCGAAACAGGATCTTTCCGATTACCATATCGTTACTCACACACCCCACCGCGGTGTTGCGGCTGTCGATGCTGGTCGCCCGATGGTCTCCCATGACAAAACACCGTTCGTCTGGCACCTGATAGGGAAGGGTGATATTACAGTCCCCTAGCGCCTTTTCGCTGATATAGGGTTCGTCTAACAGTTCATCATTGACGTAGACATTGCCATCTTTGTCAATATTTACCCAATCTCCAGAGGCTGCGATCACTCGTTTGACCAGGATATTGTTGTTATAATAAAAGGCGATGATATCACCGGTCTTATATTTGGATGTGTTTAGCGCCACCACAATATCTTTGTCCTGAAGGGATTCGGTCATGGAAGTACCGCTGATCTGAAGCACTGGAAGTAGCAACATTGCGATTAACACAGAGACTGCGGCAACCACCACCAGAGAGAACGCGGTGCTTCTTAGCACCCTCCCATATTTGTTTTTATATTGTTCCCGTTCCAGCTCGGCTTCGAGCTGGTCTAATTTGGGGAGTTCGATCTTGTTTTCGTCACTCATCTGTAACCCTCTGTATGATTCTATCTTCATCTATTGATAAAAAACCTTCAGAATAAGGTCTTGATCTTTGCTATAATCTCAGAAGTAAAGTCGCACTCATCCATCTCTTTCCATTTATGGGAATGGGCTTTTTCTACTTCGGCTTCTAATTGTTCGAGTTTTTCGTCTTTTTGATCTAAGCGTTTTTTTAGCTTTTCCAACAGGACATCCTTTTCGTCTAATTTTGCTTTTAGGCGGGTTAAGGTCTCTTCTGCTTCAAGCTTATCGGCTTCCATAAGAGCATCTTTTTCATCTAAGCGGCCTTTTAGTTTTTCGATTAAGGCATCCTTTTCGTCTAATTTTCCTTTTAAGCGTTCATAGCTTTCTAAAATCTTAGACAGTTCTGCCTGTTTACCGTCTCGTTCGCTCTGAAATCTGGTTGCTTCTCTACTCTGTTCCACCAGCAGTTCTAGAAGATCCTGCCGGCGCAGTTTTCGTAGTTCTTTATCCGTCATGCCAAGCCTCTTTTCTAAAACATTTGGGATGTACCTCATAATAAATATTATGAGGTAAAAAAGCTGCCTTTTGATCTTGGAAGCTCTCTAACTTTATTCCATATGGTATCCAATTCGACAAACGCACAGATTTTCTGGGGAAACCCTATTTTCAGTGGAAGTTTGACGCTTCGGTTGACGTTGCGCATGATATACTATTGTCAAAATTAGGATAAACACAAAAAAATGACCATCTTTTTAATCATATTGGTGGTCTTAAAATTGGAAAATTATGTAAGAATAGTTGACATAATATTGAAAATAGCCCATGAAAGTACCTCATAATATTTATTATGAGGTGAATATTTTTTGCTCCTATTTCCATTACCTGAAAAATCTTAAGTATCCAACATCAAAAGTCCTAAATTATTGATCTGCTGTTCCTGCTCTTCACAGCTTGCCAAAGTATAGATCCTTGTGGTATTGATATTGGCATGGCCTAACAGGTCTGCAAGATGACAGATATTGTGTTCAGACATATAGTAGGTAAGGGCAAACAGATGACGAAGATTATGTAGAAAGAGTTTTTCTTCCTCCACTTTGGCTTCTTTTGACAGGGATTTCATCTCATGGAGGATGTTGCTGCGGTCTAAGGGTTTTCCAGTACGGGTCACAAAGACACTGCCGGTCTTAATCCCATTGTCTCTGGCGTAGTCATACAACTCCCGACATAGTCTCTGGGGTAAGATCACAACACGGGTCTTTCCTTTTAGAGAGACTTGAGCGCGTCTAAGTACCAAAGCTTCTACGGTGATAAACTTTAATTCGCTGACACGGATACCTGTGGAGGCAATGGTCTGAAGCAAATAAAAAAGCCTTGGTCTTTTCCTTTTTTTTGCAACTTTTAACAGACGCATATATTCTTCTTTGGACAATTCTTTATTTCTCTCCCGAAAAGTCTCCCTCTGTATCTTATAAAGCTTTACCACGCAATCGGCATATCCCACAAAACGCAAAAAAGAATTGACTGCTGCTAACATAGAATTGGCGCTGGTGATCTTATACTGTTTTAACAGTTGCTCTTTGTAGGCGATTACCAACTCTTTTTTTAAATCGTTTTCCCCCATATAGTTTAAAAAATTCTCTACATCATGGGTATATTTTGAGATCGTCGCTCTGCTCTTTTCCTCGATCTGTAATTGTTTGCCAAATGCTTCTATCCGTCTTAGATTTTCGGTTTTCTCCATCTTTTTCCTCCTGATCATTTCCTATAGATCTTATTTTGGACATAAGATAAAAGCTGCCGCAATCCTGCAACAGCCTTTTTCTCTACTCCTTTTCTAAAAGCAACGAGCACACCCACTCCCTATAGGTCTCGCCTGTGGGAAGTTCTAGATTGGTCTCTAATTGCTTTCTAGTGGTGATCGCTTCCTCTTTGGTTATGGGATTATATCCCATCTTTTCATAATTTACATAATATAACCCAATCCCCCGTTTTTGCCAATTGGGCAGATCGTTGTAATTGATCCCTTCTGTAAACAACAATTCATTTTTCCAAGCTACAGTCTGCCCTTCCAACTCTCGTGTTGCTTGTCTTGCTGAATAGCCTTTTTTCCGCAGCATCCAGTAGCAGTGGGAATTAAGAGAATTTCTATGTGCATCTTCCTGACGCCATGCGAAATAATCTCCCACACATTCTAAGTTGGGCAGTGGCACCACCCGGCAGTCAAAGCAGACAGGGACGCCTAGCTTTAGAGAAAGATAACCACTTGCCTCTCCTGCAATTACAGAATTAATCTTTCTGACTTTTCTGCCAAAGGTAACATCTTCCGGATGAAACAAAAGGGAGATCTCGTCACTTTCACTATAGCCATATACAATGCGAAATCCGCACTCCATCAGATGTCTTACGGTTCCTTCCATGGCATCCCGAAACCGTATATCAAAAGGTGCCTCAAACTGGCAGATCTCTTTGGTCAGTTTGGTAAAATTGCGTCCATCCGCCCGTGCCACCAGATACATCTCTGGTAAGATCACTTGGTCTAAGGACTGCTCAAATCTTCTCATCTTTTTATCTAATTCGTCAAATATCATGATTTTATCCTTTATTTAAGTTCCGCATCCGCCTGCACAACCCCCTGGATCTGGAAGAATTTCTGATCACTTTGTGCTCAGAAATCCTTCCGGAGGTTGTGCAGGCAGATGCTGATTTTATTTCCAGTCTTCTATTATAAACTCGTCTTGCTCAATTCTTACAAAATATAAGCGGTCAAATCCTTCCTCGTAGGAGGGCATCTGAAGTTTATTGGATGTACATGCAATCGCTTTGTCTGGTACACGGGCTTTGCCAGTCCTTTGCTGGTTGCGCTCTAGGCAGGCAGATAAGACAGATTGTAAAAAATACCCTTCGATCTCATATCCATGTTCTTTTGCTGCCCGGATATAGCGCGCCCGATCTTCTTTGGTCGGATTGGTATTGTCGATTACAAAAGAAGCTTTCTTATTTAGACATTCTTCCAATAAGGTCTTCTCTTTGTTTCTCGTATGTAGTGTATCCAGATTGATATGCACATACTCTAAAAATCGTTTCCTATAAAATGTGGACTTGCCGCTTCCTTGAATCCCCATCAGAATAATCGCTTTTGCCAACTTTTGAACACCTCTTTTTTACACTCAACAGACTAACCTATGGTCATAAAAAAAGCGGCAGCCTCTTGTCTAGGACTCCATAAAAAGTCCTAGACAAGGGACTGCCGCCCGTTCTGATCCGGTTGAGCTGTCACCTACCTCTTACAGGTTTGTCTTGAAGAACTCCTCCATAGCGGTTGCTGCGGTATCTTCGTCTTCTCCTTCTACCGTAACTGTCACTGTATGTCCTTTCTTCACGCCCATGCTCATGATTGCCATAAGTCTCTTAGCGTCTGCTTTCTTTGTACCATTGTCGATGGTCACTACGCTCTTAAAGCCTGCTGCTGCTTTTGCCAACATTCCTGCTGGTCTTGCGTGGATTCCCAGTTCGTCCTGAATGGTGTACGTAAATGTTTTCATAATGATTCTCTCCTTTTATTATAAAATTATTTTTGACAAATATTTAACACTCCCGGATTCTCTTACGAAGCTCTAAGGTATATCCTGGAGATACAGACAGTTCGTCAATACCCATCTGTACAAATCTTGCAGTCAGTTCCATATCTGCGCCTAACTCGCCGCAGATTCCACACCATGCACCATATTTATGTGCATTTTCAATGGTCATCTGAATCAGACGCAGGATCGCTTCATGATGCGGATCAAAGAAGTTGTCCAAAGACTGATTCTGACGGTCAATTGCCAGTGTATACTGACTTAGATCGTTGGTTCCAATACTGAAGAAGTCCACATGGGGTGCCAACAGATCACTGATTACAGCGGCTGCCGGAGTCTCGATCATAATACCAAGCTCCACTTCGCCCATAGCAACGTTTTCTCTTGCTAACTCCAACTTCACTTCTTCTACAAATTTCTTGATCTCCTCAATCTCTTTGACAGAGATAATCATAGGGAACATAATACCCAATGTACCAAATGCAGAAGCGCGGAACAGTGCTCTTAACTGGGTACGGAATACTTCCTTGCGGGTCAGGCAGATACGAATCGCGCGATAACCCAGTGCTGGATTATCCTCTTTGGGAAGATCAAAATAATCGATCTGTTTGTCTGCACCGATATCCAGAGTACGGATAATGACTTTCTTGCCATTCATCTTGGACAAAACTGCTTTATATGCCTCAAACTGTACTTCTTCACTTGGATAGTCGTCGCATCCGAGATACAAGAACTCACTGCGGAACAGACCAATGCCTTCGCCGTCATTTTCCAGAACTGCGTCCACATCGTTGAGGCCGCCGATATTGGAGTACAGATGGATATGCTTGCCGCTCTGTGTAACAGTCTCTTTTCCTTTCATTTCCTGAAGAAGCGCTCTTTGCTCATCGGCTTTTTTCTTCTTCTCGGTCATCTTGACCATCGTCACTTCGTCCGGATCGATATAGATCTGCCCTGCAAAACCATCCACGATAGCAGTTCTGCCGTGATAACTCTGGTCTACTTCGATATCCGTTGTCACAAGAGATGGGATATTCATGGTCCTGGCAAGAATTGCCGTATGGGAATTGGCAGAACCTTTCTGGGTAACAATCGCCAGCAGCTTGCTCTTATCAAACTGTACGGTCTCACTCGGCGCTAAATCCTCTGCCACAATAATCACAGGTTCCGGCATCGCCTCCGGGCTTACCTGTGTACCATTCAGAATGGAGATCAAACGATCTGAGATATCATGAATATCTGCTGCACGGCCTCTCATATACTCGTCTTCCATGCTAAGGAACATGGCTGCCATCTGTTCGCCCGTCATGAATACTGCGTATTCTGCATTCATCTTGTCATTTTCAATTATACCCGTAATAGACTCATTATAGTCCAGATCGTCCAGAAGCATCTGATGAACATCAAAGATCATCGCTTCCTCTTCCCCCACATCTCTTTTTGCCTTCTCATAGAGCATCTTTAACTGCCCCATAGCCTT
This sequence comes from uncultured Lachnospiraceae bacterium, assembly GCA_910585995.1. Classification (GTDB taxonomy): domain Bacteria; phylum Bacillota; class Clostridia; order Lachnospirales; family Lachnospiraceae; genus Hominiventricola. The sequence continues at coordinate 5,367 of CAJUGG010000041.1, read as the reverse complement.
TTCTTTGGCTGCTTCAAAACGGGTAAGTTCTGCCGCAGTGTCGCTGACAGACTCTTTGGTTACTGCTTTTTCTGCTTTTTTGTATACAAAGATACTTCCGATTGCCACACCTTTGAATACGCTTTTACCTTCTCGAACAATCATTCTTGTTCCCTCCCAACCCTTCATTAATCTTGGTTCCCTAAAACCTCTTCTACTTCAGAAACGGTTGTCTCTTCTTCCGTCTCCTCCGTCTCCGGCTCGATGGTGACAAAACCTTTACTGACCTCCTCTACAGCAATGGAAAGTGGCTTTTTATTACGGCTCTCCACATAAGCATCCTCTCCTGAAATCAACTGTCTGGCTCTCTTAGCCGTTGCCAGAACGATAGAATAGCGGCTGTTTACTGTCGGCGTATCTCCCTCCCCTTCGCTGTTTATCGTTTTCATTAAGTCTGTATAAGACGGATGTAGCATAATTTAAACTCCTTTCGAAAAATCTTTTAATTCTTCCCGGATTTTTTCAATTTTCTCTCTATTTCTCTTGGTCTTCTGGTGTTCGCTCTCGATGATCGCATGGATCTGATCCACACAGGTATTCAGATCATCGTTGATCACCAGATAGTCATACTCCTCCACGCCTTCAGATTCCTGCACTGCCCGGCTTAGACGCTGTTCGATCACCTGAAGTTCTTCTGTCCCGCGCTTTTTCAGGCGCTCTTTTAACGTCGCGGCATCTTTGGTCGTGACAAACAAAAGCACCGCATCCGGAAACTGCTCTTTGATCTTACGTGCTCCCTGGATCTCGATCTCCAGAATCACATCCTGGCCTTCTTTAAGCTTTTTCTCCACGTAAGCTTTCGGCGTCCCATAATAATTGTTTACATAACACGCGTACTCGATCAGTTCTCCTTTTGTGATCATCTGTTCAAATGCTTCTCGGCTTTTAAAAAAATACTCTACTCCCTCTCTCTCACCAGGCCGCGGCGCACGAGTCGTTGCTGATATGGACAACGCATACTGCTCATATTTTCCCAGCAGTTCTTTCATAATCGTGCCTTTACCTGCTCCCGAAAAACCAGATACCACAATCAATATTCCCTGTCTGCTCATATCTATCCTACTTCTATTCTATATTTTGAATCTGTTCGCGCACTTTTTCAATGGCGGTCTTAATATCAATGGCGAGGTTCGAGATCTCAAGATCATTGGCTTTTGACAATGTGGTATTCGCCTCCCGATTCATCTCCTGTGCGATAAAATCCAGCTTGCGCCCCACACTTCCGCCTGTTTTCAGTGCCGCTTTCATAGCTTCCACATGACTCTTTAACCGGACGATCTCCTCATCCACACAGATCTTATCTGCAAAGATCGTCACCTCTGTCATCAATCTGTTCTCATCTATCTGTGCTTCTGCAAAAAGTTCCCGTATCTTTGTCTCCAACTTTTGACGATATTCTGACAAAAGTTTGGGAGAACGCTCCTCCACAAATGCTACACTTTTCAGTATCTCATCCAGCTTTCCAATCAGATCCTGTCTAAGCGTATCTCCTTCCCGGACACGTGCTTCCACAAATTTCTTGCACGCCCCTCTGACTGCCTGCTCCAACAGATGCCAGATCTCCTTTTCATCCGCTTTACGCTCCTCCATCACAAAGACTTCCGGGCAGCGGGCAAGCAACGAGACGCTCACGTCATCCTCCAAACCAAACTCCTCTTTCATCTGGTGAAAATAATCCATATATTGAGCTGCAATCTTATGATTATACACAAGTGCCTCATTACTCTCACTCAGATCCTCATAGCTGATATAGACATCCACTTTCCCCCGCTCCATATATTCTTTCAAAACCGAGCGAATCGCAGAGTCAAAAAAATTCAGCTTCTTTGGCATCTTCATGCTTACATCCAGGTAACGATGATTCACAGATTTCATCTCAACCGTAATCTTCCGATCCCCTTCCGAGACCTCACACCGGCCAAAGCCTGTCATACTCTTTATCATAACTTATGTCCCCATCCTGTATAGCATAATGTCTGCCATAACCACATTTATTATAGTTGATTTTACAATTCTTGTCAATTATAATAAGGGGACGGGTTTTAGGCATTGGGGTGGGAATGTGGGAAGAGAACGCCCGGCGGGGATGGGGTGTTTTCGATACTGTACACCCGAACGCAACCTTTAAAAAATAACCAAAAGGAAAATGACATATGTACGACAGCCGTACGAAATCAGTCCGTCGCAGGCAGGTGTTCCTGTAAGACCCATTGGACGCCGTCGGCATTTATGCCCTTTAGGGTACTTAATGAGCGCAAGCGGCTCTGCCGCGCAGTCGCGAATTTAGTACCGCTACAGGCGTCCACTAAGCGCGAGCGGGATCTGGAAGGAACACCTGCCTGTGGCGGACGTGGCTATCACACAGAAAAGGAGTACCCCTCATGGCATTTGACGGAATCACCATCTCTTGTATGGCAAGGGAATTGATGGATAAACTAGCCGGCGGCCGCATCTCAAAGATTGCGCAGCCGGAAGCAGATGAACTATTGTTGACAATCAAAACAAAAGAAGGCAATTTCCGCCTGCTGTTATCAGCAAGCGCCAGTCTCCCTCTGGTCTATCTGACCGAGAGCAACAAACCCAGCCCTCTGACAGCCCCCAATTTTTGTATGCTGCTTCGCAAGCATATCAATGGCGGCAGGATCTTATCTGTTACACAGCCTTCTCTGGAACGGATTCTGCGCTTTGAGATCGAACATCTCAATGAGATGGGAGATATCTGCCGTAAATATCTGATTGTGGAGATCATGGGAAAACACAGTAATATTATATTTTGCACCAATACAGATCAGATCATCGACAGTATCAAGCATGTCTCTGCCCAGATGAGTTCTGTGCGGGAAGTCCTTCCTGGACGAGACTATTTTATCCCGGATACCCAGGAAAAAGCCAATCCGCTTTTGATTACAGAGGACGCTTTTGTCTCCCTTGTAGGCAGCAAAGCAGCAAAACTTTCCAAAGCAATCTATACTTCTTTGACTGGCCTAAGTCCCATTGTGGCGGAAGAGATCTGTGCCGAAGCTTCTCTGGATTCCGACCGGTCGGCTAATTCCTATACCAGCGAAGAGATCACACATTTATACCGCTGTTTTAGCCGATATCTCGAACCCCTTCGCTTGGCCCAGTATGAACCTGTGATCTACTATGAAGGAAAAGCACCTGTAGAATTTTCCTGCCTGCCTCTGACGCTGTATCAGCACTATCGAAAAGAAAGCTTTTCCTCAGTATCAGAAGTCCTAGAACGCTATTACGCAGAAAAAAACACCCTGACACGTATCCGGCAAAAATCCACCGACCTCAGACGTATCGTCCAGACCGCTCTGGAACGAAATGTCAAAAAATACGATCTGCAGGCAAAACAGCTAAAAGACACCGAAAAACGGGAAAAATACCGCATCTACGGCGAACTGATCAACACCTATGGCTACCATGTGGAAGCAGGCAGCAAAAGTTTTGAAGCCCTGAACTACTACACTGGCGAGACCATCATCATCCCCTTAGACCCTCAGATCCCCGTACAGGAAAATGCAAAAAAATATTTTGAAAAATATGGAAAATTAAAACGAACCTGTGAAGCCGTTACCAAACTGTTAGAGGAGACAGGCGCCGAGATCGAACATCTGCGCTCCATCCAGACTGCACTGGATATTGCCCTGCTGGAAGAAGACCTGGTACAGATCAAAGAAGAACTTATGGAGTCCGGTTATATCAAAAAACGTGCCCCTGGCAACAAACGGCCCAAGATCACCTCTAAGCCCTTCCACTATCTCTCTTCTGATGGCTATCATATGTACGTAGGCAAAAACAACCTGCAAAATGACGAGCTGACCTTCCAGTTTGCCAAAGGAAACGACTGGTGGTTCCACGCCAAAGGCGCCCCCGGCTCCCATGTAATCGTCCAGACCAACGGAGATGAACTTCCAGACCGCACCTTCGAAGAAGCGGCCAGACTCGCTGCATACTACTCTGCTAATCGTTCTTCTGCAAAAGTCGAGATTGATTATGTAGAAAAAAAGCAAGTCAAAAAACCCAATAAAGCCAAGCCCGGATTTGTAGTCTATTACACCAACTACTCAATGATGATCGACTCCGACATCTCCAATATCCAGCAAATCTCAGGCTGACTACCAGGCAGGAACTGTCGTAAAATGGGAGACCTTTTTCAAACTAGGGTATCCCATTTTACAGCAATCACCCATTCCTATCGTCTTATCACAGCATATTCTCTCTCCGTCTGAAATCCTTCCACAATCCCTTCTGTAACACAGATCTCTCCATCGTCTCTCACCAATATCAACTCAAAATCTTCCCCATATTCTTCCCAATAAGCAACCGCCCTCTCCTGCCCCATCAAATAAAGCGCCGTAGACAACGCATCCGCCAGCATCCCATTCTCCGAAACCACCGTCACCGACACCAGATCCTGATCCGCCGGATACCCCGTATGCGGATTCAAAATATGGATATACCGATTCCCGTCCTCCTCAAAATAACGCTCATAACCACCAGAAGTAATCACCGCCCGATTCTCCACCGACACAACTCCCAGCACTGCCTCACCATCCTTTGGGTCCCGAATCCCCACCTGCCACTTCGACCCATCCACCTTTTTATTCAGCACCTGCACATTTCCCCCCAGCGTCACCATCCCGGACTCAATCCCATATTCCCGGAAAATATCCATCATCCGCGCCGAAGTATATCCTTTTGCAATCCCTCCCAGATCCATCCTCTGTCCCTCTCCCAACACCACAGTCTCCCCATTCAGCTCTATCCGCGACCCATCCACCAACGCCAATGTATCCTCCAGCTCCTCCTCTGTCGGCACATGATACTCCCTCGTAGAAAATCCCCAAAGCTCCACAAGCGGATAGACCGTCACATCAAATAACCCATCCGTCCTCCCAAAAATCTCCATCGCCTTCCGCAGTATCGCCGCCGTCTCCCCCGACACCTCCCCCTCTCCAGCCTCATTCACCTCCGATATCTCACTCTCCACATTCCCCGTCGACAACATCGCATCCAGTCTCAGCACCTCCTCTATCGCCGCATCCACTGCCTCCTCACACCGCTCCCCATACGCCGTAAAACTCATCACTGTATCCATCGCAAACAACTGCCTCGTACAAGACTTCTGCTCTCTCCCCCTAAAAACATACCACATACCCCCCATCACCAACACCCCTGCCAATACAACCGCCCACATCCTTTTCACCATCTCTGTCCTCCTATCTAAGTACCGCAACTCCCTTCCCAAGCCCCCTTCACTAAGAGCATTTTCACCCACTTACGTGTCTGTAAATCCTCTTGGGGCTTGTCCAGTCCGTT
>CAJUGG010000040.1 GCA_910585995.1 uncultured Lachnospiraceae bacterium | reverse complement strand
TGGAAAATGGAGAGATCGTCAGCTACCGCAATTATGATGAAGACAAATGGAATGAAGGCGGAGGAGAACTGCTGACGCATATGTTAGGCGAAGGCGAAGAACTGACACCAGGAAAGACTTATGACGAAGTCCTTGCCGTCGCCAACAGCGGCGCTATCGACAGCTATGTGAGAGTGATCCTCCATAAGAGCTGGATCAACAGCGAAGGAACTGTGGATACGACCTTATCACCCAACCTGATCGATCTGAATCTGACCGGGAGCGGATGGATCGAGGATGAGGCAGCGTCTACGCCAGAACGTACAGTGCTGTACTATACAGGCGTTCTCCCATCCGGACAGAGTACCCCGGCTTTTTCCGATACGTTAAGGATTGATCCCACGATCACTGCCAAAGTGACCGAGACAAAGACCACGGATGAGAGAGGATATCAGACAATTACCACAACCTATACCTATGATGACTATCGCTTCCAGTTGGATGCAGAGGTGGATGCAGTGCAGACCCACAATGCACAGGATGCGATCAAGAGTGCCTGGGGTGTGGATGTCGATATCGCCGCAGACGGAAGTCTGAGTCTGAGATAGGAAAGGCACACTGTGAAGGAAAAAAAGACAAAGAAGAAGGGCAGACATCCGGCAGCAGCCATACTTGGAGCCACCAGCATGTGTCTGCTGCTTATATTGGTACTAGTCTGCATCCCTCTGACCGTTCCGCGCTTTTTTGGAGTACGTATCTATTCCGTCATCAGTGGCAGTATGGAGCCAGCGATTCCCACAGGAAGCCTTTTGTACATCACAGAAGCCCAGCCAGAAGAGATCGAGGAAGAAGAAGTGATCGCATTTTACGGAGTGAAAGATGCAGCTTCGATCATCACGCACCGGGTGATAGAGAACCGGGTAGTCATGGGAGAATTTATCACCAAAGGAGACGCGAACCAGACCCAAGACATGAACCCGGTGCCCTATGACAACTTTATCGGAAAAGTAGCCTGCACCATCCCCAAAGCCGGAAAAGCCGCCGAGCTGTTTACCAGCTTAGAAGGAAAAGTACTGGCCGCAGGCGTAATTGCGGCGGCAGTGCTTCTTCAGGTTGTGGCCGCGCTAATAGAGAAGTTTAGAAAATAAAAACAGCGGAATCCCGGCCAGCACCCGGAACGATTTTCAGGCGCGGGACGCGACGGAAAACCGTTCCGGGTGCTGGTAGGGATGGAGCGGAACTTCAATAGGAGGTAGTGAGAGATGAAAAATAGATATTGGTGCCTGGCCGCCGCGTTTGTGTTGGCGGGCAGCGTACTTCCTGTACGAGCAGAGAATTATCAGGGAAGGGACGACTGGAAGGCACAGTTTACTGGAAAAAAGTTAGAGAGCAATTTTGAGTCGTCTGACCTGGCAGAAGCGATCTACGCCTTACAGCCCGGCGACCAGATCACGCTTCAGCTCGCTCTGGAGAATCAGCACAACAAGCCTACCGACTGGTATATGACTAACGAAGTTCTCCAAAGTTTAGAAGACAGCCAGAGTGCTGCCAGCGGCGGAGCCTACACTTACGAACTGACTTATGTAAACCACGAAGGCCAGACCACCACCCTCTACAGCAGCGAAAACGTCGGCGGTGAGAAGACAAGCGCCGCCGGAGAAGGCCTTCACGAAGTCACCGACAATATGGATGAATTTTTCTATTTAGACCGTTTAGCTTCCGGTGAAAACGGAAAGATCGGCCTGACCGTAGCCTTAGACGGCGAGACTCAGGGCAACGGCTACCAGAACACCTTAGCCAAACTGCAGCTCGCCTTTGCTGTAGAACCCGTATCCGGCGGTGGAGGCGGAGGAAATGGCGGCGGAGGCGGCGGCAACGATGGAGGCGGAGGAAATCCCCCTACATCCAACCCGCCCACTTCTCAAGTCTATCAAGTGGGAAACGTACAGACCGGAGATACCTCTTTGATCTTACTGTGGTCCACCGTCGCTCTGTGTGCCGGTTTAGCCTTGATGGCAGCCGCTTTCATACGCCTGCGCAGGGACAAAGGAGGAGAGGAAGATGAATAAAAAGATCATTCACAAACTGTTTGCGGGCGCCTTGTCTCTGTGCTTATGCTTTACGACAGGCGCACTTCACACACACGCCGAAGGCCAGAAAGCTTACACCTATACCGTGAATTTCTACACCGGCAATCATGGCAGCTTTGCAGGCACCAGCCATGTCATGGTCGACAACAGCAAAAGCGGCTCTTCCTACCAGATCAGCGGCAGCGGCTCCGTCGTTACCGTCAGCGGTCTGATGAGAAATGATGTCGTCAGCTTTGACGCTGCAATGGCAGGAGCTGTAGATCTGAAGGAAAACAGCAAGTATTACGTCAAAGGCATCCGCCAGAGCGGACGGGACAACGACACCGTCTCCCTCTCCGCTTTCCGCGTAGAAAAAGACCAGGACTACGTAGTAGCCTATGGCATCCGCGGAGAACTGACTTCCTATGTAGTCAACTACCAGGACACTTCCGGCCGTACCTTAGCTCCCAGCCGCACCTACTACGGCAACGTCGGCGACCGTCCGGTGGTAGCCTTTCTCTATATCGAAGGCTACGAACCCCAAGCCTATAACCTGACCAGAACCCTGACCGCCAACACCGCTGAAAACGTATTTACTTTCGAGTACGCCAGAGTCCGTACCGGAGCAGGAGGCGGCGGAGGCACCACCACAGAACCTGGCGGTGGCGGAGGCACTGCAACTGCCCCTGAAGGCGCCCCAGGAGGCGGAGAAGCCGCCCCAGGGACTGCCGCCGCAGGAGGTGCCGCTGGCACAGGAGCTATAGCAGGAGGCGCCGCAGCCGCCCCAGGAGGAGCAGCAGACGGAGGAGGAGCTGCAGCCGCCCCAGGAGGCGGAGCAGCGGATGGAGGAGCCGGAGCAGACGCCGGAGCCGGCTTACAGGAAGCCGCCGATGGAGAGGTCCCATTAGATGAAGGCCCCCAGGACCTTATCGAGCAAGGTGACGAAGAGGTCCCCTTAGACCGTGGCAGTATTGACGAAGGCCCCCGGATGTTATCAGGCTCGGTCCTGATCGCCCTCGCTGCCTCCGCAGCCCTGATGGGCCTGATCGTCGTCTGGTTCAGAAGACGTAAAAAGGAAAGTCAAAGAGAAAAGACCGACCGCGATAATCCATAGAGAAGATATAAAAACAGGCTGTTTTGAGGAATAATACCTTCAAAACAGCCTGTTCTGCTTATACATAATTCAGGTACAAAATGCAGTGTAAAGCGGAACAATTTTTTCGTGTAAATATCAACGAATAAAATATAAAATCTAACACTAAAATACACGAATAATCTCACACCCCCCAAAAGCATACAAAAACAGCACCGTCTATGGGGGGGACAGTGCTGCTTTTTAAGGTGTGTAAGGTGATAGGAGTTATTTACTGGCTTCGTGGTTAGTATATCATTACAAAAAAGTTTTGACAAATTCATTTTTTTTATGGAAATTTGCCAACTTTCGGTTATAATGTAGGAAAGGGATATACAATATGTACTGTTTTGGGGGTCGGCATAGTAAGGGGGATATAGTATGCGGTTGAATCAGTTGGAATATTTTTTGAAAATTGTGGAATGTGGTTCGCTCACGAGGGCAGCTCAGGAATTATATCTAAGCCAGCCAAGTCTGACAAAGGCGATCTCTGGTCTGGAGGCGGAATATGATATGAAGCTGTTTAACCGGACCTCAAAAGGGCTGAGCCTGACACCGGAGGGAAGAGATTTTCTGGAGTATGCAAAAAGTGTAGTGGAGAGTTCCAAAGCACTTGAGAATACTTTTGGGAAAAAGAGCAATCCTTTGATCCAGAGACTGGCCATCGCCAGTCAGCAGTTTGATTTTATCTATAATATATTGCTGCTGCTCTACCAGGAAAATTCAGATCAGTTATTGCAGATTGATCTAAAGGAAAATGACCGGGGGGAGATCATCGACATGGTGGAGGAGTGCAAGGCGGATATTGGAATCCTGGTACTCTCTGAGAAGGATTCGAAGTTGTTTCGAAGTGAGATCCAGAGTAAGAACCTGGAGATGCATCTGTTGGATCGCTCTTCTGTCTATGTCTGTATGGGGGAAAAGTCGAGATTCTATGACAGCGAGTATGTGGAGGCCACAGAGGCAGAGCAGTGTCTGCATGTAGTTCTGGACACCGAACAGACATTTCGAAGAGAACTTCGCTATAAGTCAGGTCAGCTGGATGGTTATGGATACGAACATGTGATCTTTTGCAATACCATCGGGGTTTGTAAAAAGTTTTTAGAGGAGACAGAAGCACTGTTAATAGCACATAAATGGGTGCTGGGAGTCTTTGAGGGGACCCAGATTCGCTATGTCCCCATGTTCTTAGATGGGGAACCTTATCCGGAAGTGAACCATCTGGTGTGGATCAAGCGTGCGAATGAGACATTTCATCCGTTGGAGAACCGATTTATGGAACTGCTCGAGGAACATTTTTCAGCCTGATCAAATTCCCGCAGGATGGTGCGGATGATGGTATGAAGATAGGGCTTAAGTTCTTCGATGGTGGCGGGGTCCTGATAGAGAATGGCATTGTAGCTGACGCCAGCTACCAATTCAATGATCAGATAGATGATAATCTCAGGATTGTCAAACTGACAGCCGGACTTGGCAATGAGCTGTGCGTATAATTCCCTGGCAGAGATCCCGTCAGGGGATTTTTCTTCGGTCATGGAACTGCGAAACATCCCCCAGCTTAGATGTTTGGCGAGAAAAAATAACAATGACTTGTCTTTTTGAAGGGCAGACAAGATATCGTCCGTTAAAAAGATAAATTGTTCGTCCAAAGCGGTCAGATCTGTCTGCGCCAGTCTCAGACAGGCGTCCCGAAACAGAATGGTTGCTTTGGAAGAGATCAGACGGTTGCGGATGTCGGTCTTATCCTTAAAGTAGAGGTAAAAAGTACCTTTTGCGATGCCGGCTTTTCCTACGATATCGGCAATAGAGGTATTGTGAAAGCCTTTGCTGATAAATAATTCAAAGGCAGCATTTAACAGATCTTTTTTCTTATTTTCTTTTTTTGTCTCAATTTTCCCCATAGAAATCACACTCCTGTTCCTGATTTTCTTTACTGTATCCCATTTGCGCACAAAAAGCAATGTACATTTTGAACAAAGTATTGACCATTGGTCATTTTTGTGATATAACCATTTCAGTGGATATGATCTCAAGGAGGAATGGCAGATGAGATATGGAAGACAGATCGTAGCAGGCGCCCTGATATTGGCGATGATGGCCGGGATGACAGGGTGTGCTAAGAAAGAAGATTCGATTCTTTCCGACAATGTGGAGGAAGAGGTAGTACAGGAAGAAACAGAAAAGGCAAAGGCAGCTCCCTCGGCGGACAGGAGTGAGCCTCAAAAAGAGGAGACCGTCTATGTAAAGGCAAATGCAGACGGAACCGTAAAAGATATTGTGGTTAGTGATATTCTAAGAAATGCAGAAAAGACAGAGACGATACATGACCGCAGCGACCTGTCTAGGATTAAGAATGTCAAAGGGAAAGAAGTCTATCAGAAAAATGATGACGGCACGCTGATCTGGCAGGCAGACGGCAAGGATATCTATTATCAGGGTGAGACAAAAAAGGCACTTCCGGTAGAACTTAAGATTACATACTATCTGGATGGAGAAGAGATAAAGCCAGAGAAGTTAGCTGGAAAAAGCGGAGAAGTGAAGATCCGGTTTGATTATATCAACCATGAGACACAGACTGTCACAGTCCAGGGGGAAGAGCGGACGATCAGCACGCCTTTTGTGGCGGTTACGGGCCTGTTCCTGGATGAGGAAAAATTCACCAATGTGGAGATGGAAAATGGCCGTGTGATCTCGGATGGAAGCAGAATCATGGCGGGCGGCGTCGCTATGCCGGGACTTTCTGCCAGCATCGCCTTGTCAGAGGTGGAGGATCTTGAGGATCTGGATGTTCCGGAATACCTGGAACTTCGTGCATACACGACGGATTTTGAGCTGCCGCTTACGATGACAGCCATAACCTCTGATTTTGCAGAAGAGATTGATCTGGATGATCTAGACGATTATGAAGATCTAAAATCCGATATGCAGGAACTACAAGATGCTTCTGTGGAGCTTAGAGACGGCACTGAAGAGCTGGTGGACGGTGTAGTCGAATTAAAAGATGGTTCCATCGAATTGTATGATGGCTCGGTGGAACTGGATGACGGCGCTACAGAACTGGATGATGGCGCGAAAGAACTTCATGATGGTGCCGTAGAGCTGGATGACGGCGCTTACGATCTGCGGGACGGAGCACTGGAACTGAAAAATGCATTAAAGACCTATAATGCCGGATTAGAGAGGCTGACAGCTGCCATGGCCAATGCAGACGGCAACGGGCACGATATCACCGTGGTGGCCGCACAGCTCAGTGCAGGTGTGAATCAAGTGGTAGATTCGGTACTGGCCAGTTCGCTTGCTATGGTAAATGAGCAGCTTGCAGCATTGCAGCAATTTGGCATCGGGCCTTTTACAAGTGTTGATGAGTTTCTGGCTTTTGATCTTTCGAGTGTCGCTGGAAATCTCATAGGTCAGTTTGGAGGAGGCAGTGTCTCAGGAGACAGCCTCTCAGGCGGCAATATGCAGCAGGAAGCGCAGATGCAACAGATGGCAGCTATGCTGCAGGAGGCAGATCAGAAGATCAAAGCAGCACAGGCACAGCTTACAGAGACACGGAGCCAGCTAATCACCCTTAGAGAAGGGATGGCAGGACTCTCAGCAGGAATAAATCAGATCTATGGCGGCGTAACCACTCAGCTCAAGCCAGGTGCACAGAAGATCTTAGACGGAGCGAGAGAGCTGTATGACGGCACCAAAGATCTGAAAGACGGTACAGAGGAACTGTTAGACGGCACTGTAGAGTTAAAAGATGGTACAACAGAACTAAAAGATGGTACAATCGAGCTGTTAGATGGTACGATTGAGCTGAAAGACGGCGTAGAGGAGCTGTATGATGGCAGCATCGAGCTAAGAGACGGTGTGATAGAATTTGACGAAGACGGGATTCAGAAGCTGTATGACATGGTCTGTGTCGATCTTCAGAAGGTGATCGATCGTGCTCGTGCAGTAGTGGATGCAGGAGAGGCGTATCAGACTTTTACCCAGTTGGCTCCGGGCACAAAGGGAAGCGTGAAATTCTTAATTGAGACGGATGCTATCGAAACGGAATAAATAAGGTGGCATTTCTAAGAAGGGCATGGTAGAATGGGCCTGGGTAGTGTCAAGTGGTTTATGAAAAGCAGCATCTGTCCGAAAGCAGTCCGGAAGGATTTTACAGAACGAAGTGATGGAAAATTCTTCCAGATGCAGGGCGAAGTGAGGACAGATGCGGAACTTAGATAAGGAGAGTTACAATATGAGAATTTTGTTGATACGCCATGGAGACCCGGACTATGAACATGACTGCCTGACTAAGACCGGGCAGAGAGAGGCTGCCCTGCTGGCTCAGGCAGCAGACGGACTGATGCTGGGAGACTGTTATGTATCGCCTTTGGGGCGTGCACAGGACACCGCAGCTTATACATTGGAGAGATGGAATCTGACAGCTAAGACCCTGGATTGGCTTAGGGAATTTCCAGCCAAGGTCGATGTGAACTGCTCGACAGAACTTCAGAAGGCTTTTCCGGATACACGGCAGGAAGGCGGCGTCTATCTGCCCAGGATCGCATGGGACATGGTGCCTTCCTATTATTATAGTCATCCGGAATATATGGACCGGGAAGCATGGAGAGACAGCGAGCTGGCTAGATGTAGCGATATGATCCCTGTATATGATCATGTGGTGAAGAACCTGGATCAACTGCTGGCTTCATATGGCTATGTGCGGGATGGCTTTGGATACCGGGTGGAGAGAGCGCACACGCAGACCATTACCTTTTTCTGTCATTTTGGTCTGACATGTGTGGTATTGTCCCATCTGTTAAATATTTCACCATTTGCCCTGTGGCATGGTACTGTATTGGCTCCTACATCTGTGACAGAAGTGACCACAGAGGAGCGGGAAAAAGGGATCGCTATGTTTCGGAGCCAGCGTCTGGGGGATGTGTCGCATCTGTCTGTTGCGGGAGTCAAGCCTTCTTTTTCTGCCAGATTTTGTGAAACTTACGACAATCAGGAACAAAGACATTAAATATTAAGGAAATCTTTATAAAATTCTACAGAAAGTCTTCGGCCTTTTCTGGTATATTGGGGAAGTGATAAAAATATACCAGGAGGAGGCCGAAGTTTTTATGTGGAGATTTATAGGAATTGGGATGGACTGTCTGAGTAGTATGCTGCTGCTTGCGCCAGTGATGTTGCTGCTTGTCAAAATACAGGGGAGAAAGATCAGAAGCCTGCATACGTGCGCACTGCTTCTCTATATCTGTGCAATGGCCGGGATCTATTCTGTGACAGGGATGCCCACTCTCTATTATTTCCGGTTTGAACTTTCTCTGAATCTGATTCCTATAGTGGATCTTTTTTCCAGCCCTTTGCAGTATCTGTTAAATATCTTGATGTTCCTGCCGGTAGGCTTTTTCCTGCCCATACTTTGGGAGCGATATGGGAGTCTGAAAAAGGTGCTGGGATTTGGATGTTTTCTGACACTGTTTATCGAGATCGCACAGGTCTTCACTTTTCGGACCACTGACATTGATGATTTATTAACAAACTTGCTGGGCACCTGTCTGGGGTATCTGTTGATCCGCCAGCTTGGCAGGCTGTGTCATGTCACTTTGCCGCTTACAAAAGAAGAGGAAGAAGAGAGAGGCGGGCAGTGCTTCTATCTGTTGGCACTTATGCTTCAGCAGTTTTTGCTCCAGCCTTATTGGTCTGCCTTTTTCTGGGATACGCTTTTATGAGAAGCAGCCTTGGCAAAGACAGAGATGGTGTGGCGGTCTAAAAAGCGCAGGTTCCATTCATGCGCTTTAAAGATCTGTGTGACAATTCTAAGCCCCATGATATGTGGGGTTTTTTCTGTTTCCGGAACCTGACCAGTGAGGGAAGCGATCACATTGCTGGGGATGCCAGAGCCGTCATCTGCATAACAAAAGAGGACGCCTCCTTCTTCCAAAGAGAGACAGATCTGGATCTGACATCCATGTGGATTATGACGGACACTGTTCTGGATGAGATTTAGAAAAGCGCGGGTTAAAAGGGCGGTGTCTCCGTCCAGGCAGATCTGTTCCACTTCTTTGTCAATGAAAAGTTCTAAGGTGTGCGCGGCCAAAAGTTCCTGGTTATAGCAGTCGCTGACGATGGTGCGAAGCAGACGGGAAGGAGAAAAGGAAGTGATCCGTAAAGGCTGCGCATCGTATTCCAGCTTGGAGGTCAGATTGAGGTCTTCGATCAGATGCTTGATCTGCAGGCTTTGGGATTCCATCACTGCGGCTATATGCCGCTGCTCTTCGCTAAGGGAGCAGTCTTCTTTTAAGTTAGAGGCATATCCCATGATCAGGGAGAGCGGGGTGCGGATATCATGAGAGACACCGCTGATCCAGGTGGTGCGGGCGTCGTCTCTCTTGGCCAGATGTTCCCGCTGCCTCGTCAGGATCTTAGAGGTCTGATTCAGCTGCTTTGCCAAAAGCTCCGTCATCCCTTTTTCCGGCAGCGTGACGGGCTGCTCCTGAGACAGTGATTCAACGCCTGCTGCAATCGTACGAAGTGACTGATAAAAACGAATGCCCCACATAATCGTTAATATAATAACAAGCACCAGGTTCAGGATTAAGGTGGCAGGGATCATATAGGCGACATACTTGATCTTATCTACAGAATCCAAAATATTGTATCGAAACAAGCTGCCTTTGGGAGCACCCGCCACGAGAAGACCATAATCGGTGACATAGCAGAGGATGGGGTAATCATGGAGATACCATTTGCTGAATACGGCGATCTCGCTGGCTGTGTAGTGGAGGTTTGGAAGATCTGTTGGCAGATGATAGCTCCAGATCCGGTTCCCGTCATCGTCTAACAGCATGGCGAATTGAAATGCGGTATCCGCCAGTTCTTGTCCCTGCTCTGTAAGGGAGATCACACCATCCTCCATGGTCAGCTCTTCTGCCAGATCTTGGATGGCTCCGGGAGTGGTATTGGAGGCGTGGACAAACTGGAAGGCTGTGACTACATAGACAAATCCATTTAAAAATATAGTGATTAACAGGATCAGGACAGCAGTCATCAGATACCGCACAATAATCTTTGATAAACTTTTCACATATAGTTCCTCCTTATCCTTTGACTAATTTATACCCAAGGCCCCGTACGGTCAAAAGCCAGACGGGAGAGGAGGGATTTTCTTCGATCTTTTCTCTCAGCCGCCGGATATGCACCATCAGCGTATTTTCATATCCATAATAGTTTTCCCCCCACACCGCATCGGAGAGGGCGTCGAAGGTGACGATATTTCCCCGGTTTTCCCGAAGCTTTTTCAAGAGAGCGAGTTCTTTGGCGGTCAGAGGCAGTTCACCGTCCGAAGTAGTGACGATGCCGCGTTCTAAGTAGACCGTACGGGAGCCAAGTACCAGCCGGGTATCTTCCGATTCTGCGTGGAAGGAGGAAAAATAGGTGCGCTTCAGGATGGCTGTCAGACGCAGGATCAGTTCATCCGGCAAAAAGGGTTTGGTGATATAGTCGTCTGCGCCGAGGCCAAGGCCTAAGAGCTTGTCGTTGTCTTCGTCTTTGGCAGAGAGAAAAAGTACGGGTGCCTCTGAACTCAGGCGAAAATCCCGCATCAGAGAGAAGCCGTCTCCGTCCGGAAGCATGATATCTAAGACCACAAGCTGCGGCTGATATTCTAAAAAGAGAGTGCGGGCATGGGCGCAGTCTAAGGCTGTCCGGACAGAGAGAAAACCGCGGCGGGTCAGGATATTTTTCAGCATATCCAAGATGTCCTGGTTGTCATCCACTAAGAGAATCCGGGATTCATAAAGATGTTCCATCGTATATCGCTCCTTTCATTTGTTTGGTCTTTCTTCCTAATTATAATTGGTTTTTCTATAGATTTTAAGCAGGTAATAGAAAAGTTAAGGAAAATGTAAGGGAGGCGTCAGTGGGAAGTAAGCAGAGGATGCTAAGGTGTATACATCATAAACAGGAAGGCGGTAAGGATATGAAGTATATGATTGAGACGAACAATCTTTGTAAACAGTATGGGGAAAAATATTCTGTCAAAAAACTGAATCTAAAGGTGCGTCCAGGCTGTGTCTATGGATTCTTAGGACCCAATGGAGCGGGCAAATCCACCACGATGAAGATGCTCTTAGGCCTGGTAAAGCCCACAGGCGGAGAGATCAGCATGTTTGGAAATGAGATCTATGAGAAAAACAGGATCGAGGTTTTGAAGCGTACAGGCTCACTGATTGAAGCACCTTCTTATTATGGTCATCTGAATGGCAGAGAGAACCTGAAGATTGTACAGACTTTAAAACGTGTGCCGGAAGAAGAGATTGATAAGGTGCTAAAGATTGTAAGGCTTTGTGACCAGCAGAAAAAAAAGGTCAGGGAGTATTCTCTTGGGATGAAACAAAGACTTGGCCTGGCAGCAGCGCTGCTTGGCAAGCCGAAGCTTCTGCTTCTGGACGAACCGACCAATGGACTCGACCCGGCAGGAATCCAGGAGATGAGAGAACTGATTGAGACGCTGCCGGAGGTCTATGGGATGACGGTGATGGTATCCAGTCATCTGCTCAGTGAGATCGACCAGATGGCGACTGATGTGGGGATCATCGACAAGGGGAAGATGATCTACCAGGGTTCTCTGGCAAAACTTCATGAGAGGGCGAAGAGCCAGATCTCTATACATGTACTGAATCAGACAGCGGCAGTGCGGACGTTAGAGGAATACCAAGAACCTTATCGGTTACAGGGTGAAGAACTGGTGTTCGAAGATCGGGAGGAGACGCAGGTAGCCAGGCTGGTGGCGCTTTTGGCTTCAAATGGAGCACAGATCACCAGGGTGACAGAACAGCAGAAGAGCCTGGAGGATATCTTTTTAAGTCTGACGGGAAAGCAGGTGAGTCTGTGATGTTAAGAGAATGGAAGACCGAATGGATCAAGGTGCGGTATCGAAAGATCGGATGGCTTTTGGCGGCTTATCTGCTGCTGATCTTTTTGTGGATTACATGGGCACTCCACGGGATACCCAGGGAACAGGCAGAGGACGGATATCGCATGATGTTTATCCAGCTGCCGATGATCAATACGATCCTGGTGCCAACGATGATGGCGATGCTGGCCAGCAGACTGTGCGATGCGGAGATCAAGGGGGATACGCTGAAGCTTTTGTGTACACTGGAGCAAAAGGGGCGGCTGTTTGATATGAAGCTTTTGATGGGGGCTTGTTATCTGGCGTTCTTTGTGCTTTTGCAGATTGGGATTATATTCTGGCAAAGTGCTGTGCACCATTTTGTGAGGCCGCTGGAATCCGTACAGATGTTCTGCTTTATAGTGCAGATCTATCTGGTGAGCTTTGCCATCTTTTTGTTGCAGGTGGTATTGTCCTTTTTCTTTGAAAATCAAATCCTTCCGCTCGCGGCAGGGATTCTGGGTTCTTTTGTGGGATTGTTTTCCTGGTTTTTTCCGAATGGCATAGGCAAGCAGCTTTTGTTGTGGGGGTATTATTCTCAACTGTGTTTTATCCGCATGGACTGGGATAAGGACACGAGGATTACTACTTATTATAGTGAGAAATTTGATGTGTTTTCTTTTGCTGTACTGACAGTGGTATTGGTTGCAGGATATGTGTATGGGAAGAGAATGTTTATGAGAAAGGAGATCTAACATATGCTTTGGACATGTGTCAGGATGGAACAGAAAAAATTAAGACATTCACATCTATGGGTGGTCTTTTTGCTGGTGCCGGTAATCCCGGCGTTTATGGGGGGCGGGAATTATCTGCAGAATCTGGGGGTGTTAAAATCCGAATGGTATTCTCTGTGGACGCAGTGCTCGATGTTTTATTCCAGTTTTTTCTATGGACCGTTGATTGCGTTGTATTGTGCATATATCTGGAGGGTGGAGCATCTGAATCACAACTGGAATCAGTTGATGACGATGCCTGTGCCGATTCGGGATGTGTTTTTGGCAAAATTGTGTCTGGCGCTGTTGTGTACGGTGACCTTGCAGGGGTGGATGTGGGTGCTTTTTGCGGTGACAGGAAAGATTGTAGGGCTTACGGGGATGCCGCCTGCACAGATTTTCCTTTGGATGCTCAGGGGGAGTATCGGAGGTATGGGGATTGCGGCGCTGCAGCTTGTGCTGTCGATGGTGATACGGAGTTTTGCGGTGCCGATTGCGCTGGCGCTGATCGGGAGTATCTTGGGGATGCTGGCGAGTAATGGGGGGTATGGGCTGTTGTGGCCGTATGCGCTGATGACGATGGGGATGAATGCAAGTAAAAGTGTGGATGCGTTGGAGAGTATGGGAGGATTTTTTGGGAGTGCAGGGGTGTTTTTAACGGGGTTTGTAGCGGGAGGGATTTTGCTGTTGAAGAAGAGGGATGTGGTGGCGTCGTAGGTGGCCGTCACTTTAGGAGAGGACAACTCGAAGCCTGCCGCAGCGCTGGCCTTCGGGTCTTGTACAAATGTCTGCATAGAATGTATCGGACAGTATGCACAGTTTGTATGCTCCAATCGGACACTTAAATGTCCGCCTGGCTCATACAAACTGCAAAGACTGTCCGCTCCAATCTACACAGCACTATTTGCACAAGACCCGAAGGCCAGCGCTGCGGCAGGCTTCGAGTTGTCTTGAGGGGGTGGATTTTGCGGACGGAGGCCTCCCGGACGGTTAGGGGGTGATGGTGATGGAGAGGATGGTGTAGTCGGCGATTCCGTATTGGGTTTCGACGGAGATTTGGCCATAGAGGGAGAGGGACAGCATGATTTCTTTGGTCTGGGTCAGGGCGTAGTCGGAGAGGGATTCGGGGGTGGTGTCCGGGGTGTCACAGACGAGTTGGAACTGGAGGGTGTTGGCGGTGAGGTATTGGGTGATGGTGGGCGGGATGTCTTCTTGGGTGGTGAGGAAGGTGTAGGGGTCGGTTAGGTAGGGTTCGATGGTCAGGCGGCGGTTGTCGGTGAGGTAGCGGTCGGAAGTGCAGGTTTGCAGGGGGGCGGGGGATTCGGGGGTGTGGGTGGTGTAAAAGGGGTCGTCGGGGACGAGGAAATATTCGTAGGTGATGTTGGAGCCGTCGGTGATGACTTTGCCGTTCATGAGGGGGTCGTCCCAGGTGACGTCGATGTTGTACCATTCGTCGTCGACTTTTACTTGGTTCCAGGCGTGGGTCTGGACGCCGGTGCCGTCGTCGGCTGTGCCGTAGATGAGCTGTTCTTCCAGGCCGGCTTTTTGGCAGAGGTAGGAGAAGGCTTTGGCATAACCTTCACAGACGGCGGAGTGGAGGAGGAGGGCGCCTTCGGCGGTGAAGGCGCTGTCGGGAAGGGTGTCGGAGGCCAGGTTGTCATAATCGTAGTCTACGTGGATGACGAGGTAGTCGTGGAAGGATTTGACTTTTTCGTAATCGGACATGGAGGAGGTATAGAGGGAGTCTGCAAGAGTGGCCATTTCTTCGTTTTCTTCGGGGGTTATCGGAAAGAGGTCTGGTAATTGAAAGTTGTTTTTTGCGCTGCTGTCAGTATTGTTTTCGGATAGATCTGGAACTGAGTCGGGGTCAGAGAGATCATCGGTGGGTTCTTCCACAGAGGGATCAGAAGGCAGCAGTTCCTGCGCATATTCTTCGATGGATGCAGGGAGCTTGGGGGAGCATCCCATTAGGAGCAGAGCCAGACAGAGACAAGGAGTTAGTCGGTTTTTCATCAGCGGTTCCTCCGGATATTTTTTGTTAGAAGTATTTTATCATATAATAAAGAGAACTGCAGCAAGGTTTTGTATGCATTTCCCCTTTATTTTTTTCCAGAAACTGCCGATATACTCCATAGAAGCAGGTTTATCTGACTATATTATGTAAAAGGAGGATTTGATATGCAGGTGAATGTAAACCAAGATGCAGCCGTCAGACAGTATACACAGGCGATGCAGAACACCGGAACAGCTGCGACAAGCTCGAAAGCAGTTGCCGACACTACTGAGGAGGCTTCCAAGAAAAAGGAGCAGGATACCGATAAGGTTGAATTCAGCAAAGATACCAACGTAACCACCAAGATGAGCGATTCTGAGAGAGCTGCTTTAGTAAAGAGCTTAAAAGATGACCTGAACAACCAGATGTCTCGTTTCACGAACATGATGGTTCAGACATTCCAGAAGCAGGGTATTACTTCTTCTATGGTTCAGGGTGATGATTTCTGGAAGATGATGGCCAGCGGCAAATATTCTGTGGATGCTCAGACCAAGGCAGATGCACAGGAAGCTATCTCTGAAGACGGATATTGGGGAGTAAAGCAGACTTCTCAGAGAATCTTTGACTTTGCTCATGCATTGGCAGGCGATGATGTAGAGAAGATGCAGAAGTTCCAGAAAGCAGTGGAGAAAGGCTTTGAGCAGGCTGGCGCTGCATGGGGCGGAGACCTTCCATCTATCTGTGGCGATACCCATGAGGCAGTCAATAAGTTATTTGACGATTTCTATGCAAAACATGGTGCTACCGTATAACTTATTAAGGAAATGCTGTCGCAAGATACCTCTTGCGGCAGTCTTTTTTATGCATAAAATCCTCGTTTTTTCCATAAATTATTGGCTATAAACGCAAATTTATAAATAGTGTATCTGAAGAACTGCGAAAAT
>CAJUGG010000039.1 GCA_910585995.1 uncultured Lachnospiraceae bacterium | reverse complement strand
TGCTCGGAGGTTAGTCAGGGGAATGATGTGAATATTATTGAGTTTTTGGGGTATCCTAAGAGGATTACTTATGCGGGGAGGCTGGATAAGGACTCGGAGGGGCTTTTGCTGATGACAAATCGGGGGGATTTGATTGATAAAATGATGCGGGGGGCGAATGGGCATGAGAAGGAGTATGAGGTGGTGGTGGACAGGCCTTTTACGGATCGGTTTTTGAGGGATCTGGAAGAGGGGGTATTTTTGAGGGAGCTGGGGGTGACGACGAGGCCTTGTGTGACTAGGAGACTGGGGAAGAGAAAGTTTGGGATGGTGCTGACGCAGGGGCTGAATCGACAGATTCGAAGGATGTGTAAGGAGCTGGGATATGGGGTGGTGGAGTTAAAGCGGGTGCGGGTGATGAATATTTGTCTGGGGCACTTGAAGACGGGGACTTTTCGGAATGTGACAAAAGAGGAGTTTAAGGAACTTTTGCGGTTATTGGATCAGAATGAGGATGGAATGGAGGAATGAGGAATGGATGTCATGGAGCGTATGAAAGAGCTGTCAGAGCGGCTTAGGGAGGCTTCTAAGGCGTATTATCAGGAGGACCGGGAGATTATGAGCAATCTGGAGTATGACCGGTTGTATGAGGAGTTAGAGGCCCTGGAGAAGGAGACGAAGATTGTGCTGGCGGGGAGTCCTACAGTGACGGTGGGGTATGAGGCGGTGGAGGAACTGCCTAAGGAGCGGCATGAGACGCCGATGCTGTCTTTGGATAAGACAAAGGAGGTGACGGAGCTTGCAGAGTTTGCGGGGGAGCATGAGGTATTGTTGTCCTGGAAACTGGATGGGCTTACGGTGGTCCTGACGTATCAGGGCGGTAAGCTTTTGAAGGCGGTGACGAGGGGAAATGGAGAGATCGGAGAGGTGATTACCAACAACGCGAAAGTCTTTCGGAATGTACCGCTCGTAATTCCCCACGAGGGGGAGGTGATCCTTCGGGGAGAGGCGGTGATCCGGTATTCGGATTTTGAGAGGATCAATGCTGGGATCGCAGAGGAAGCAGCGAAATATAAAAATCCAAGAAACCTGTGCAGCGGTTCGGTGCGTCAGTTGAACAATGAGATTACGGCTAAGAGAAATGTGTATTTTTATGCGTTTGCGCTGGTGCGTGCAGACGGGGTGGATTTTGAAAATTCCAGGGAGAAGCAGTTTTTGTGGCTGAAGAGCCAGGGATTTGATGTGGTGGAATATAAAAAAGTGACTGGGGATGGGATTCCTAAGGCTGTGGAAGAATTTTCAGAGGCAGTGGTTCACAATGATTTTCCGTCGGACGGGCTGGTGAGTACGTATGATGATATCGCCTATGGACAGTCGCTTGGCCGGACGGCAAAATATCCGAGAGATTCGTATGCGTTTAAGTGGCAGGACGAGCTTCGGGAGACGAAACTTTTGGAGATTGAGTGGAGCGCATCCAGGACGGGGCTTATCAATCCGGTGGCGATCTTTGAGCCGGTGGAGTTAGAGGGCACCACGGTAAGCCGGGCGTCGGTTCACAATGTGAGCATCTTAAAAGCGTTAAAGCTTGGGATTGGAGATACGATTACGGTATATAAAGCCAATATGATTATCCCGCAGATTGCAGAAAATTTAACAAGCAGTGGTACAGTGGAGATTCCGGATACATGCCCGGTCTGTAATGGCCCAACTAAGATTCAGAAAGTCAATGATGTGGAATCTCTCTACTGTATGAATCCTGATTGTCAGGCCAAAAAGATCAAAGCATTTACCTTGTTTGTAAGCAGAGATGCTATGAATATCGATGGATTGTCGGAGATGACACTGGAAAAACTGATTGACTCCGGGTATGTACATGAGTATGCGGATCTGTTTCACTTAGATCGCTTTCAGGAGGAGATTGTCAATATGGAAGGCTTTGGCAAGCGGTCTTATCAGAAGCTGACAGAGAGTCTGGAAAAGGCGCGTCATACCACGCTGCCAAGGGTGGTATACAGTCTGGGGATCCCCAATATTGGTCTGGCCAACGCAAAAGTGCTCTGTAAAGAATACGATTATGATCTGGAGCGGCTTCGCAGTGCAAGGGCAGAAGAGTTAAGCGAGATCCCAGGTGTGGGCGGTGTAATCGGTGCCAGCGTGGAGGATTATTTTGCAGATGAGGAGCATAACCGCTGGGTGGATGATCTGCTCAAAGAACTGGATATCTATGTGGAGGAAGTGGACGAGTCTTCTCTGACGCTGGACGGGAAGATCTTTGTGATCACCGGAAGCCTGCAAAGATTTGCCAATCGGAATGAACTGAAAAATCTGATTGAGTCAAAGGGCGGAAAGGTGACAGGCAGTGTGACTTCCAAGACCAGTTTTCTGATCAATAATGACACTATGTCCGCTTCGTCCAAAAATAAAAAAGCAAAAGAATTGGGGGTAGAGATTATCTCAGAAGAGGATTTTCTGACACGATTTGTGGAAGATGAGAAAAAAGACGAAAGTTAAAAGCGATGTTTAGAAAGGGAGAAAAAGATGGAAGGTCAATTATTAGAGAACATGATTCCTAAAGTTTTATCTGCAGGCATGTCACTGGTGTGGTCGCTGGCATTTTTATTTATCGGGCTGAAAGTGATTCAGTTTTTGCGGAAATTTTTAAGAAGAGCGATGGAGCGCTCCAACATCGATACTGGTGTGGTACAGTTTTTGGACGCATTTGTAAAGATCTGTGCATATACGGTGTTGATCCTGGCTCTGCTGGCCCGTTTTGGAATACAGACGACGTCCTTTATCACTTTACTTGGATCAGCCGGCGTGGCGATTGGCCTGTCTTTGCAGGGCAGCCTTGCCAATTTTGCAGGTGGGATTTTGATTCTGGTTTTGAAGCCTTTTGTGGTGGGAGATTATATCAGCTCCTGCGGGTGTGAGGGGACTGTGGCAGAAATCTCTTTGTTTGCCACAACCCTACATTCGGCGGACAACCGCAATGTGGTGCTTCCAAACGGCACACTCTCCAACAGCAACATTGTTAATTTTTCTGCAAATGAGACGAGAAGAGTGGATATGAGCGTGGATGTGGCCTATAATTCAGATCTGAAAAGGGCGCGTAAAGTGATCGAAGAGATTCTGGACCGGGAGGAAAAGGTATTAAAGGATCCGGCATATGTGGTGGCTGTCAATGAACTGGGAGACAGCGGTATTACCATTGTGATCCGGCCGTGGGTCAAGACGGCGGATTATTGGGAAGTGAGATGGCGAGTCCTGGAACTGGTACATGACAGGCTGAATGAAGAAGGCATCGAGATTCCATTCCCACAGATGACGATACATATGGAACAGGAATAGAATATTATGGAAAAAACAGGAGCTGCCGTGATTGGCGACAGCTCCTGCTTCGCGTTATTTTACTTCTACAAGTTCATATTCGTCGGTTCCAAGCCCCAGCTTTTTGGCATGGGTGATACAGGATTTCCAGTTGGTCTCCGGGGAGACGGAGGTGAAGTGGTCATCCAAATAGGGGCGTCCGGATTCTTCTAGAAGACTTCCCTTTGTGGGCGTCTGGGCATTGACTGCGTCTGCACAGGCTATGTCGATGGCGACAGGATCAAAGGAAGCATAGATGCCGATATCCGGGACGATTGGCAGGTCGTTGTCTGCGTGGCAGTCGCAGAAGGGAGAGACGTCCATGACAAAGTTGATATGAAAATGGGGTCTGTTCTCTAAGACTGCCTTGGAATATTCGGCGATCTTGTAGTTTAAGACCTCGTTGGCTTCGTCCTGGGCCGGTTTGACTGCATCTTTGGGACAAACTCCGATACAGCGTCCGCATCCGACACATTTGTTCAGGTCGATGGACGCTTTTTGATCGCTGACAGAAGGAGCGCCGTGAGCACAGATGTTCACGCACTGTCCGCATCCGACGCACAGTTCCTGGTTTACAAATGGTTTTCCGGCGGAGTGCATCTCCATCTTTCCGGCCCGTGAGCCGCAGCCCATACCAATATTTTTCAGAGCGCCGCCAAAGCCCGTCAGCTCATGGCCTTTAAAATGATTCATGGAGATAAAGACATCCGCATCCATGATGGCACGACCGATCTTGGCTTCTTTGACATATTCTCCGCCTTCCACAGGGACATATACCTCGTCTGTTCCTTTCAAGCCATCGGCGATCAGCACGTGGCAGCCCGTGTTATAAGGGTTAAACCCGTTTTGATATGCACTCTCCAAGTGATCGAGCGCATTTTTTCTGCCGCCTACATACAGCGTGTTGCAGTCTGTCAAGAAAGGTTTGCCGCCAAGATAGGTGATCAGATCCACCACGGTACGGGCGTAATTTGGACGCAGGAAAGCCAGATTGCCAGGCTCTCCAAAATGAATCTTGACCGCCACATATTTTCCGTCTAAATCCATGGTAGGCAGTCCTGCTTTACGCAGCAGCCGCTCTAATTTTCCCTGCAGGGTATCTCCCGCTTTCACCCTGAGATTTGTGTAATATACTTTTGATTGACTCATGAAAATCCTCCTTTATGTAGTATACTACAAGTATAGGGGTTTCTTAAGAAACTGTCAAATCTTTACAGGAAAAAAGATCTTCAGGACTATGTTAGAAAATTCACAAAAATTTAATGGAAATAGCAGGCAAATAATTGTATACTAATAAAATGTGTAAAGGAGTGAACATATGGATGTACATGAAATACTATCTGGTGTAAAAGATGGTACATTGGATATGAAGGAGGCAGAGGCACTGTTGAAAAAGCTTCCGTATGAGGATCTGGGCTATGCAAAGATTGATCATCACAGAAAGATTCGTCAGGGATTTGAGGAAGTGATCTATTGCCAGGGAAAAGAGACTGAACATCTGGTGGGGATCTGCAAAAGGATGGCAGATGAACAGATCAATGTGCTTGGGACAAGGGCATCGAAGGTGCAGGCAGAGGCAGTGATAGAGGCAGTTGGGGTATTTTCCTATGAGCCAGTCTCCAGACTGTTAAAGGCAGAATTTCGTGATCCTGGGAAGATTGGGAAAGTGGTGGTCTGCACAGGCGGCACAGCAGATATCCCCGTGGCAGAAGAAGCAGCAGGTGCGGCAGAGTTTTTTGGAACTAATGTGGTAAGGCTTTTTGATGTGGGAGTGGCAGGGATTCACAGACTGCTGCGGAATTTAGATATTTTTATAGACGTGACTTGTGTGATCGCGGTGGCAGGTATGGAAGGCGCCCTGCCAGGTGTGGTGGCCGGGCTTGTGGATGTGCCGGTTATCGCGGTGCCTACCAGTGTGGGGTATGGGGCGAGTTTTGGCGGTCTTTCTGCACTTTTGACGATGATTAATTCCTGTGCCAATGGAATTACGGTGGTAAATATTGACAACGGCTATGGAGCCGGCTATGTAGCGACCCAGATCAATCGATTGGCGGTAAAAGGATATGAAAAAAATTAGCAAACTTTTAAAAAGTCGTCTGGTATTGGTAGGGTTAGCGATTCTGCTTCAGGTGTTGTGGTGGATATTGTTTGTCCAGAGGCTTACCAGCTACTCACTCTTTTTCAATGTGTTTTTTCAGATTATCAGCATCGGTATCTTGCTCTATCTGATACGAAAAGACGAAAATTCTTCCTATAAAATCGCATGGATTATCCTGGTCATGGGCTTTCCGCTGTTTGGAGGTATTCTATATGTATTAATCGGAAATAAAAAACCGAGCAAACGTCTCGCCGTCCGGATGGCGGCCATCAAATACGAGATGGGGCAGTCCATGGCGCAAAATACATGGATCTTAAAAGAGATACAGACACAGGACCCGGCGGTTGCTGGAAATATCCGCTATATCGGAGAATTTGGACCCTATCCGGTCTGGAAAAATACATCTGTCACCTACTACCCGGTGGGAGAAGAGATGTTTGCGGCTATGTTAGAGGACTTAAAAAAGGCAAAACATTATATTTTTCTGGAATATTTTATCATTCAGGAAGGGCTGATGTGGGACTGGATCTTAGAGATCCTGGAGCAAAAAGTGAAAGAAGGCGTGGATGTTCGGCTGATCTATGATGATGTGGGCTGTGTGTCACTGCTTCCGTTTCACTATGCGGATCTGATGGAGAAAAAAGGGATCAAATGTCTGGCGTTTAACAGGTTTATTCCCGTAGTTTCCCTGGTGATGAATAACCGGGACCACAGAAAGATCCTGGTGATCGATGGACACACTGCTTACAATGGCGGGATTAATCTGGCAGATGAATACATCAACAAGAAGCTTCGTTTTGGACATTGGAAGGACACGGGGGTACGGCTGCATGGGGATGCAGTGTTTAATTTTACGTTGATGTTTTTAGAGATCTGGAATTCTTTCCGGGTGCCGGATCTGGACTATGAAAAATTTCGCCCTCACAGATGGCATAAAGAGCCTTTTGAAAGCGACGGTTATGTGGCGCCCTATGCGGATACGCCTCTGGACAATGAGGAAGTGGGGGAGAATGTCTATATCAATATTTTAAATCAGGCAAAGGATTATGTATATATTGCGACGCCGTATCTTCTGATCAGTGACGCGATGGAGAGTGCCCTTTGTCTGGCGGCAAAAAGGGGAGTGGATGTGCGCATCCTGATGCCGGGAATCCCTGACAAACCCACAGTGTTTTTTATGGCAAAATCCTATTATCCGCCGCTGTTGAAGGCAGGGGTGCAGATCTATGAATACACACCGGGATTTGTTCACGCCAAATCTTACGTCTGCGACGACCGGATTGCGACTGTAGGCACCATCAATATGGATTTTCGCAGCCTGTATCTGCATTTTGAGTGCGGGACATTTCTCTATGGCTGCAAAGCAGTGTCAGATATTAAGCGCGATATGGAAGACTGCTTCCCCCAATGCCACCAGGTAAGCTTAGGCGACTGCCGCAGAGGGCTGATCGGAAACATGATCACATCCATATTGCGCGTCCTGGCGCCACTTATGTAAACTAATTTATCAGCGGAAGCCGTAGCAATACCCGGAAGGATTTTATGACGCGAAGCGGCAGAAAATGCTTCCAGATCCAGGGTATTGCGTAGGCTGTAGCGGAACTATAAATCAGCGGAAGCTTTTGAAGTGCCCGGAAGGATTTTATGACGCGAAGCGGCAGAAAATGCTTCCAGATCCAGGGCACTGAAAAAGCTGTAGCGGAACTTTAATCAGGAGTTTGGTCTATGAACGTTTTATTTTTTTTAACACCGAAGAGCGAAGTCGCTCATCTGCATGATGACTGGACGCTCCGGCAGGGGATCGAGAAGCTGGAGCGGAGCGGTTACACGGCGATTCCCATGATTGATAAGGAGGGGCATTATATCGGTACGGTGACGGAGGGAGATTTTCTGCGGATTTTAAAAAACCGGTATGATCTGAACCTTCGGACTGCCGAGGGTGTATCCATTCAGGCCGTGGAGCGCAGAGTGGATCTTCGCCCCGTATCCATTGACGCAACCATGGAAGATCTGGTGCAGATGGCCATGAATCAGAATTTTGTTCCTGTGATTGACGACAAAAAGATCTTTATCGGAATTGTCACTAGAAAAGATATCATCCGGTTTTGTTATGAAAAATATGTGGAAAAGCAAGAACCATAAATTTTTCAGAATTAAAATTGGGGATTGACATTTTAGAAAAAGTGGAATAGAATACAAGACAGAAATAAGAGAAACCGTTGAGAAAGAGGAGTAGACTTTCTGATGAGGTTCCAGAGAGCTGCAGGTGGTGGGATTGCAGTACCAAGTGGATCGTTGAATGGACTTTCGAGGGCGGCCCGAAATGCAAAGAGTAGGAACCGCCGGGAACCAAACCCGTTATCAATGAGGGATGTATGTTAGTACATAGAAAGTGGACCGTAGGTCAATTTGAGTGGCACCGCGATTATAATTGGATTATAACCGTCTCAAGCGTTTTGCTTGGGGCGGTTTTTTGTGTCTGTGGATGACCGCTTGAGAGAGGGTTTCTTCATTTCTAATATTTTAAGATTATGGAGGAAAGAAAGATGAAAAAAAGATTGGTAAGTATGTTGATGGCAGCAGTGGTAGTGACAGCGATGGTGTCTGGATGCGGCAATAACGCTTCTTCAGATACCGCAGACAGCGGGCAGACAGAAGAGGCTACAGATACGGAGGATTCTGATGCAGCAGACCGTACAGAAAATAATACAGAAAGTAAAGATTCTTACAGAATTGCCGTGGTAAAACAGATGGATCACGCATCGCTCGATGAGATTACCAATGCGGTCTGTGAAGAACTGGATCAGATCGCAGCGGACAATGGGATCACCATCGAGTATGAGGTGCAGTCCGGACAGGGAGATCAGTCCGTGTTAACACAGATCGGCACACAGGCGATCTCGGATCAGGTGGATGCGATCATCCCGATTGCAACGCTGGCAGCACAAGTCATGGCGACCTGCGCGGAAGAGACCAAGACTCCGGTCGTCTATGCGGCGATCTCTGATCCGGAGAGTGCAGATATGACAGGAATTGACTATGTGACAGGCACCTCAGATGCACTGAATACCAGCTTTATTATGGATATGATGCTCAAACAGAATCCAGATGTGAAAAAAGTAGGACTTTTGTATTCTCTGTCAGAGGCTAATTCTGCAACACCTGTTGCGCAGGCAAAAGAGTATCTCGACGGCAAAGGCATCGCCTATGTGGAAAAGACCGCCAATACCAATGATGAAGTGATCACCGCAGCCAGTGCTTTGATTGCAGAAGGCGTGGATGCAGTCTTCACCCCTACAGACAATGTTATCATGTCAGCAGAACTGGCGATCTATGAGAGCCTGGCAGAGGCAAAGATTCCGCATTACACAGGAGCGGATTCGTTCGTTCGCAATGGCGCTTTTATCACCTGCGGCGTCAATTATACCGATCTTGGCCATGAGACCGCAGATCTGGCTTACAAGGCGCTTACAGAGGGCATGGAAGGCTTGGAGGACTATTATCTGATGGATGGCGGCATCATCACCGTCAATACAGAGACCGCGGCGCTTTTGGGCATCGACTATTCGGTATTTCACGATATGGGCGAAGTCTCAGAAGTGGTAACGACAGAAGAGTAATCGTTTAAGTCAGAAAGGAAGTAACTGTTATGCTCTATATCATCCAGACAGCCTTAGAACTTGGTTTTATGTATGCGCTGGTAGCCATGGCTTTGTTTTTAAGTTATCGGGTTTTGGATATTGCGGATCTGACCACAGACGGCGGTTTTGTGCTGGGGGCGGCAGTGTCAGTCACGATTGCCGCAGCAGGCCATCCGTTTTTGGCCATCTTCGCGGCCCTGCTTGCCGGTGCCTTGGCTGGATATGTCACAGCATATTTGCAGACTAGGCTGGGTGTACCGCCGATCTTAGCAGGTATTGTTACCAATACGGGCTTGTATACCATCAATCTTATGGTCATGGGATGGAGTTCCAATGTAAGCCTTTTAAAACAAAAGACACTTTTTACCATGCTTCGGGATACAGGACTTGGAGGAAGCTGGCATAAATTGATGATTGCTGCCGGGATCACCATCTTGATGGGCGTTTTGCTGGTCTGGTTTTTAGGAACCAGGCTGGGCCTTAGCATCCGGGCGACGGGAGACAATACCGATATGGTCCGGGCTTCTTCCATCAATCCTGTATTTACCATCTCTGTCGGACTGTGTGTGTCCAATGCGCTGACTGCCCTGTCTGGCGCTGTGGTAGGACAATATCAGAAATCCGCAGATATCAACAGCGGAACAGGAATTGTGGTCATCGGTCTGGCCTGCCTGATCATCGGTGAGACGATCTTTGGACGGCGCAGCGTAGGACGCAATGTGGCAGCAGCTATGGCGGGAAGTATCGTGTATCGTTTTCTGTATGCGATTATATTAAAGACTTCCATTGTTCCCATCGAATGTCTGAAGCTTTTGACAGCCATTGTGGTGGCTTTGGCGATCGCTTCTCCGTCTCTTAGGGACTGGGCAGCACTGGAGAGGCGGAAAATGGGTGCTCATAAGAGAGGAGGGCATTAGGTTGCTGAGACTAGAGCATATTGACAAGACCTTTTATCCGGGTACGGTCAATGAAAAACGTGCCATATGGGATGTGTCACTGCATCTGAAGCCGGGGGATTTTGCCACGATTATCGGTTCAAACGGCGCTGGAAAGTCCACCCTGTTAAATGCGATTGCCGGGTATTTTTATGTGGATCAGGGATCGATTTTATTAGAGGATACAGATATTACTTTTGTGGAAGAGTACCGCCGAAGCCGTGTGATCGGGCGTCTGTTTCAGGACCCGTTAAAAGGGACAGCGCCTCATATGACGATTGAAGAGAATCTGGCGCTGGCTTATCTTCGGGCTTCTACGGGGAGTATTCCTTTTAGCAGGATTTCAAAAAAGGATAAGGAATTTTTCAGAGAGCAGTTGTCGCTCCTTCAGATGGGACTGGAGGAGCGGATGAAACAGCCGGTGGGACTTCTCTCCGGTGGACAGAGGCAGGCGCTGACTCTTTTGATGGCGACGATGGTGCCGCCGAAGCTTCTGCTTTTGGATGAGCATACGGCGGCTCTGGACCCAGGGACGGCGGAGAAGGTGCTTGCGCTGACTAAGCAGATTATAGAGAAGAATCATACGACGTGTCTGATGGTGACGCATAATATGCACCAGGCGCTGGAGATGGGGAATCGGACGCTGATGATGAATGAGGGGAAGATTATACTAGATTTGGAGGGGGAAGAGAGAGAACATATGATAGTTGCTGATCTTTTGGAGAGGTTTCGGGCGTCTTCGGGGCGGGAACTGGATAATGATCGGATGTTGTTGTCATAGGAAGAGAGAGGACGGGACAGCCGGGGAATCGGACTCCGGGATTTTGGTCAATGTCTGCATAGAATGTATCGGACAGTCTGTACAGCACGATTGACGCAAAACCTCGAAGCCCGATTGCCCGGCTGTCCCTGGGGTTGGGAAGCGGAGTGGGAGGTGATATTACGGAGTGGGGGATGATATTATGATGTAAAAAGTTGAGAAAATGTAAGAAAAGTGTTGCGTTTTGTTGAAAGGTGTAGTATGATGGGTTCATACGAAAGATGATCTTGGGTGTTCACCCGTTTTTTCCTGGTTGATTTTATGTTGGTTTTTATTTAGGATAATGGATTTGGTGGCGGGGCTGCGATCTGTTGGTTTAGATGGAGGTTTTTTTGCGGATTTATGATCGGGGGTGTTGGCTGATCTTTTTTGGGACGCTTGTTTGGTTGGCGTGGGGGGATTGGCGGACGAGGAAGATATCGAATAGGGGGTTACTTTTTTTGTTTTTGATAAGAACGTATGTTCTTATTTGGAGTGGGGAGAGAGGGGATTTTGGGGAGGCGTTTTGGGGGTTTTGGATTGGGGGTGGGGTATTTTTTGTGGTGTATTGGGTGACGAAGGGGGGTGTGGGGGCTGGGGATGTGAAGCTTTTGGCGGTGGTGGGGTATTTTGTGGGTGGGGAAAGGGTGTGGGATGTGATGTTTTGGTCGGCTTTGACGGCAGAGGGGTGGGGTATGTGGATGCGAAGGGGGCAGAGGGTGGCCTTGGCTCCTTTTGTGCTGGTTGGGTGGTTGGTGACGGTATGGATTGGGGGGATTTGATGAGATATAAGATTGCTTGTTGTACGCGAAAGGGGATGGAGCGAGAGGTGAATCAGGATGCTTTGCTGGTGAAGTGCGGGGTTTTTGAGGGGGAGCGGGTGGTGCTGGCGGTGGTCTGTGATGGGATGGGCGGGCTTAGGAAGGGAGAGGTGGCGAGCGCTTCGTTAGTGAGGGAGTTTTCGGGGTGGTTTGAGAGGGAATTTCCTAAGCTGGCTGTTTTTGGGGGGATTCGGGAGAGGTTGTTTGATTCCTGGGAGGAGTTGATTCAGGCGGTGCATCAGAGGATGAGGAGATATGGGAGAGAGAAGGGGATCTGGATGGGGACGACGTTGACTGCGATGTTGTTTTTCAGGCAGATGTATTATGTGGTGCAGGTGGGGGACAGCAGGGCGTACCGGCTGGGAACAGAGGTCTGTCAGTTGACAAAGGATCAGACGCTTGTGCAGAGGGAAGTGGATGCAGGGAGGCTTACGAGTGAGCAGGCAGGGCGGGACCAGCGAAGGAATGTGCTTTTGCAGTGCGTGGGGGCGTCGAGGCAGATGGAGCCGGTGTATGATGCGGGGATGATGCTGCAAGGGTCTGTGTATCTGCTCTGCAGTGACGGGTTTTGGCATGAGGTGGGAGGACTGGGATTGGGAAGGAGAGGTATATGGGATAAGAGTGAGGCCAGGATTAGGGCGTGGCTTTTGGAACTAATAAAAGAGGAGCGGGCAAGGGGAGAAGGGGATGATATCTCTGTGATTGCCATTTGTACTTGATGGAGGGGATCATGCTTAAGATAGGGTCTGTGATCGATGGAAAATATAAGATCCTGCATGTGATTGGACAGGGCGGGATGAGTGTGGTCTATCTGGCTATTCATGAGAAAGTGAATAAGCAGTGGGCGATCAAAGAGGTGTTTGATGCAGATAAAAAAGAGATTGAGATGTTAAAGAAATTAAAGCATCCGCATCTTCCTAGTGTGGTGGATGTAATTGAGAGAGGTGATGCTCTTTTGATCGTGATGGACTATATTGAGGGGCAGTCTCTGGATGAGATTGTCAGGGAGTCGGGGGCACAGCCGCAGCATCTGGTGATTCCGTGGGCGATACAGCTCTGTGGGGTGCTGGCTTATCTTCATACGAGGGAGCCGCCGATTATCTACCGGGATATGAAGCCTGCCAATGTGATGTTAAAGCCGGACGGCAATGTGATGCTGATCGATTTTGGAGCGGCGAGGGAGTATAAGCCCTGGGGGCATAGAGATACGGTCTCTCTTGGAACAAGAGGATATGCGGCTCCGGAACAGTATGACGAGGCAGGGCAGAGTGATGTCAGGACGGATATATATTGTTTTGGCGTGATGTTGTTTCAACTTTTAACAGGAGAGAATCCGCATGGGCTTCGGCCTGTCTGTCAGGTGAATCCTTCTCTTTCTTCCGGTCTGGAAGCTGTTATTATCCGATGTACACAATTTAAAAAAGAAGACCGCTATCAGTCCTGTGAGGAGCTTTTGTATGCGCTGAATCACTACTGGGCCTGGGATGCTTCCTATCGCAGAAAACAGAGCATAAAGCTTATGAAATTCATACTGTCAGCTGTCTTGACGGGAATGTTTTCGATTGCTTCAATCGTATTCTGGGGACTGGAGATGCAGGTGAGAAAGAGCAATTATGACGCCTGCCTGCTGGCAGCACGCAATTCTTTACGAAAAGAGGAAGAACTGGGCAATTATCAAAAGGCGATTCGGCTGAATCCTTTTCGGAAAGAGGCATATCTGGCATTGTTAAGAGATGGTTTTTTGGATGACAATGTGCTGACGACGAAGGAAAGTGAAAAGCTGCGCTCCATATTGATTGCCTATGCAGATGAAGAACGGACGAATGAGAGAGTATTTCAGGAAAATGAAATAGGATATGATGAATTTTCCTATGAGGCGGGAATTGCATATTATTATAAATTTGAAGAGAAAAGCAATAAGAAAAATGCGAAGGGGTATTTTAAGACCGCGCAGGAGTCCCCGTATCTAAGTGAGCAGCAGGTGGAGCGGGCGAGAAGGCTGTATACGATATCGGACTATTATGCGAAGGTGGGGATCGTGGATGAAGCCGGAGATGCATTTGTGACGTATTCGGATTACTGGGAAGATCTGACCGGACTTTTAGAAGGAAATCTGGTGGAACTGGACAATGAGCGTACTGCGCTTGTGATGTATGAGGAGCTGATCAGCCAGTTGATCTCTCATACAGTGGAATTTAGAGATGCGGGTGTGAAAGAAGAAGAGATCTTGTCGGAACTAAGACAGATCAGGCAGCATATAGAGCAGGATTTTCGGGATGTGACCGATGGGGGGATGGAACAAGATATGCAAAGGTTAGAAATGAATATAGATACAGCAAGAAAGATCGTGCAGTCAGTATATGGACAGGAGGAGCTAATGGAATGAATGGCATGGAGGCCGTCGCAGAGCGGTTATCGCTGTATCATGACTTGTTTTTCCTCTGTCTTGCGGGGACCGTGGTGTCTTTGGGAATTTCCGTTACGCTTTTTATTCGTCTTGAGATAAAAAGTGCACTGAGATTGTGGTTTGATGGGCCGAAGCCTGGTAAGAAGGAGTGTAAAGCGCGAGTACGGCCAAACAGAAGAAAAGGGAAACAATTCAAAAATCAAAGTCAAAAAACGACACAGTTGTCTTTTTGTGTGGAACGGGAGATGATGTTTATTCATACAGAAGAGGAGATCTAGAAGGGAGGAATAGGGATGAACAATACAAAACGGATGTTGGTGATGCTCCTTGTGTGGGTACTCTTAGGAGGCGGATGCTTTGTCTGTGCGAAAGAAGGGGAATTTACAGAACAGATACCAGAAGAGGGGCTATGGATTCGTGGGCTGAAAGAACATTATCTAAAAGGTGCCTCTGCACTGGAAGTTTCTTTTGAAGCCGGAGATGGGGCGGACGGACTGGCAGTATCCGTCAGCAGTAACCGGGTCGGGGAGAAGGAATCTGTCAGCAGCAATGATCTGGAGGAGAACCCGTCTGTCAGTGGAAACAGTTTGGGGGATTCTCCTGTGATCCATCATGGTGAGGGAAGGTATACGGCTGTCTTTGAACAGCCTGGGGTATATCGGATTACAGCAACAAGCGCTACAGGAGAAACGCGATCTGTGAAGGTTCTAATAGAGCAGGACAGTTTAGCACCTGAGATTACGTATCGGTCGGCTGTGAATGACAGTGGATATACTGTTGTGGATGCGGATGGGATCTATTATTTTAAAGAACAGTTACAGGTGGAGCTTATGATTGGCGACGAGGTATTCCAAGGAGAGGTGAGGTCCCCTGTGCGGCTATTGAGAAATGGTCTGGAGATTGGGACGGTCTCGGATATGGTTACGGATACATTGGTACAATCAGGGACTTACCAGTATACCGTCATGGATGAAGCCGGCAACAGAGGAGAACACACGGTGGAGATCATGGCAGTAAAGACATCTGCTCAGCCGTCTATGCAGGTTTTTTTTGACCAAGAGCCAGTAATGGTGGAAAAACAGGCATATTTCCCATCAGATCCTAAGCCTGTGCTGGAAGTCACATCTCTGTCCGGGATTGCGAAAGTAGAATATAAGATCAAAAAAGGGGAGTATATCCTTTTAGAAGATTATGTTACGGAAGAGGTCTGCCAATGGGGAGAACATACCAGCTATCGGCTGGATCATCTCTCAGATCTGGCAGAGATTGGACGGGACGGTGTCTATGAGTTTGCTTTTCGTGCTGTGGATGTGATGGGAAATCAGGTGGAACAGTCCTGTCATTTTTGCATTGACGGGACAGCGCCTGATCCGCAGATCTTTGTATCTTATCAGACAGAACCGGCACAAGGAGGCGTTCATACAGGTATCCAGTCCTTGCTTCGTGCTGCATCAGACTGGATCTTTGGACGGACGTCCATAATGTTTGAACTGTATGTCAGAGATCAGAGACTGGCAGGGATACCAAAAGAAGCCGTCTCCGGGCTGGATCTTCAGGATCTGACAAAGCAGATCACTACCGCCAATAGGGAGGTGCAGATCCAAAATATCCGGATATTGGAGGAGACAGCAGAAGTAAGCTATGAAGGGATTACGTATGAAGGATATACCCACATCAGCGGGATCTTATCACTGCCGGCGAAACAAAAAGGGTATGCCACAGACTGTCTGAAAATTAACAGATTAAAAGACCGGGTGGGAAATTGTTTTGCGGCACAGGGGACGGGATATACGGGAACCACCTTGTTGTACTTGGATTCTGTGGAGCCAGTGCTGTCTGTGGACTATGGGGACGGGGTGATCGATTCCGGGCAGCAGAAGATTTTTTACAAAAAAGATGCCGTCTTAGGACTTTCTCTAAAAGAAGACTATTATTCCTTATTTACAGGGCCGGATGGAAAACCTGTCGCGCCTGAAGTGACTGTGACAGGCGAAGAGAGTGACAGGGCTTTACTAGGAGAATGGACAGCCGCTAAGGATGGGGCTTTTGCCCAATTGACATGTCCGGCCTCAAAGTCAGGTACAGAGACCGAATATCAGTTCTCTGCTGCTTATCGGGATGGTGCCGGCAATTCGCTCGTCGCGGGAGCAGGAGGGGCTTACAGGGAGTATGCTTTGGTAGTGGATCAAAGAGCGCCGGAGCTTACGACCTTTATGATCCAGGGAGATACCAGGTACAAGTTTCAGGGAGCCAATGTGTATCAGCAAAAAGAAGGAGAAGATGTAACAATTGTATTGGCTATCGACGATCATGCTTCGTATTGGAACCCGGATGCTCTGACGATACAGATCTACAATCAGACGAAGCAGACATTTGTCTTAGAATTAGAACAACAAGCACTGACCTGGGATGTCAAAGGCCGGATACATACCACCAGTTTTTCTTTTGATGGGGAAAAAGAAGAAGCTATGGCGGAGTATTATATTACCGTCGCCTATGAAGACCGGGCAGGAAATCCGCTGATCAGTCGAAACGTAACAGAGGGAAGTCTGGCAAAGGGCGAGTATACCAGTGAACACTTTATCTTAGATCATCAGGCGCCGATTTTTGAGATCTCCTATTCTAAGGCAGAACGGCTGGTGAAGGAGACAGATACTTCAGAAAAAAGTGACCGGATCGATCAAGTGCCGACTACAGGGTATACCGCCTATTATAGAGAAGCAATACAAGTATCTATATCATGGATAGAGCGCTGCAAAAAGGTAGTTTACAAGGAGAATATATGTTCGGATCTTGCAGACTGTAAGGTTTTGGTGACAGGAGAAAAAAATGGAATATTTGTACCTGAGATCGTCTGGGATGTGGAAGGAGATCGGATACAGGGGAGTTTTCTGCTGACAGAAGAAGACCGCTATACCATCTTGGTGGAATATACAGATATGGCGTCGAATCCAATGGAAGGAGGGAGCGTGCAGGGGAGCCGATGGGCAGAGGGAGTCGTGGACGGAACCTATCAAAGTACGGATCTGGTACTGGATCAGACGGCCCCTGTAATCAAGCTTTCTTATACAGACAATGAGGGAGAGGAGTGTCCGGCCATACAGACCTCCGAAGATGGATACCAGTATTTTGCACAGCCAGTCTGGCTAAGGCTTACGATAGAGGATAGCAGTATGCGGCTGCATGAATTAAAAGAAGAACTAAAAAAGATGCAGGTGTCTGACCGTCTGTCGCATATCATCCCGGACAGTACTGCAGAAAAATATATCAAAGGGCTGGATGCTTCAAGGCTCGTATCTGAGCCGCTTTGTCTGTCGATTCCTCTGACCGCGGAGGGAAACTATGAGTGCTTGCTTGGATGTACGGATCTGGCGGGCAATGCAGCGGAGGTGCTTTTGGAAAAGATCTCTGTTGACTGGAGTGAGCCGGAGCTGGAATTGACCTATGAAGTGGCAGAAGCGGGTTTTCTGGATGTGATCCGCTACAGAGACCTTGGGTATCTGTTTGCAGACAGCAGACTGACCATTACCGCAACCGCTAAGGATACGGTCTCTGGTATACAGGATATTCACTTTCTTATCACAGAAGAAGACGGCAGACAACGTAAAAAGACGGCCACTTTTTCCCCGTCCCATCAGGCGGTCAGCAGACTGGACCTTCCCCTTAGCGCTACAGATTTTAAAGGAACGGTGCTTGTGCAAGCGGTGGACTGGTCAGGCGGGCAGACAGAACAATCCTATGGTCATGTGGTGGAGAGTGCGCAAAAGCACAAGGAGACAAGCAGTGCCAGGATTACCACGCTTACCAGTCCAGGCAGGACTTATCAGGGAGTCGACTATTATGCTGCGGATGTTCGGCTGGAGTTGGCAATAGAAGATTCTTATGCGGGATTAAAAAAGGTCTCTTATACGGCGGGAAAGACGCTTTCCTATAGTGCAGATTATGCAGCGCAGAAGAAAAAAGAGGCTGTCACGCATACCTTTATCCAGGAGCTGACGTTATCAGCTCTGGATAATAATGAAAACGAGGTGCTTGTAAAGGCGGAATATGAAGATAACGCAGGGCATAAAGGGGTTGTGGAGCAACACTATCAGATCGATGTGACACCACCAGTTTTAAAGATTGTGTATAAAGACCAGATACCATCTCATAGCACATACTACCGGCAGGCCAGAGTGGCTACAGTTACTGTTCAGGAGCGCAATTTTAACCCGGAAGACGTGGAGTTTGTCATTACCAATACAGAGGGCGTGATGCCTGTGATCAGTGCGTTTCGCACAACAGGTCAGGGCGATGATACGCTGCATACTTGCGAAGTCGTCTTTGCCGCAGATGGAGACTATACCTTTACGGCATCTTGTATGGATCTAGCAGGCAATCGGGCAGCATACAGCCGTGTGGATGCATTTACAATTGATCAGACAAAGCCCCAGGTGACGGTCAACTATGATCCTACAGGCAGTACACATGCATACTACTATGCAAGACCGAGAACAGCCACGATTGATCTGTATGAGCACAATTTTGATTCATCACAGGTGGAGATCGCGGTGACAGCAGAAGAAGGAGTGCCTGTCCCTGTGGTATCCGGATTTGCCACCGAGGGGGATCATCATGTAGCCAGGATTCTCTTTCAGGAAGATGGAGAATATACATTTACCATATCCGGGACGGATTTAGCGGATAATGCCTTGGAGCTTTATCGGTCGGAAGCGTTTCGGATCGATCAGACGCCGCCTAGGCTGGAGATCTCAGGAGTTCAGGACCAGTCTGCCAATCACGGAGTAGTTGCGCCCCTGATACGCTGCCAGGATGCGAATTTTGACAGAGAAGGAGTGCAGATCCTGCTTGAGGGATATCACAATGGTCTACAGAATATAGACTCTCAAATGACCTTGTCAGAGACAGGAGCAGAGATTCAGATGGAGGATTTTGTACATGCTTCCTGGGCAGATGACCTGTACAGACTAGAGGTGACAGCTCGTGATCTGGCAGGAAATACCAGTGAAAAGACCATCACATTTTCGGTAAACCGTTATGGTTCTGTCTACACATTGGATGATAAGACAGAGCAGTTAGCAGGGCCGCAGGGCAGATATTATACCAACCAGGAGCAGGAGATTGTGGTGACAGAGACCAATGTGGACATGGTGAAAATAAGGAAAATTACCTGTAGTCTCAATGGGAAGCTGCGTACGATGGTAGAAGGCGTGGACTATACCATGCAGGAATATGGCTCGAAGGATGGATGGAAGCAGTATGTATATACGATGGATAAGCATAATTTTTCAGAAGAAGGGACATATATCCTGACATTTTATTCGGAGGACCGGGCCGAAAATACCTCAGATAATCAGACAAAAGGGAAAAAGATCGAATTTGTGGTCGATAAGACTTGTCCAAGTGTGGTACTCTCCGGAGTAGAACCGGATGCACAGTATCAGGAAAACAAAAAAGAGATCCTACTGGATGTACAAGATAATATATTGCTTCAGGAAGTAAAGGTAAGATTCAATGATACAGAGAGAATCTATCAGGCCGCTGAATTATGGAAACTTAACGGGCAGATCAGCTGTCTGGCGAAAAAAGATGCACATTGGCAGAACTTACAGGTAACAGCCTGCGATGCAGCCGGAAATGAATATCAGACAGAGAACATATGTTTTCTGCTCACCTCAGATCTTGTAGTACAGTTTTTTATGAATAAAGCGCTGGCTGGTTGCTTTTTTGCCGGTGTCAGTATTATAATAGCTCTAGGTGCATGGATCTGCACAATATTTCAAAGGAGACGGCATCATTTATGATGAATATTTTGTTTGTTTCCCTTGGCTGTGATAAAAATCTGGTGGACTCAGAGGTCATGCTGGGGCTTTTAGCGAAAAAGGGATATGGATTTACGGATGAGGAGGCAGAGGCGGATATCATCATTATCAATACCTGCTGCTTTATCGGGGATGCAAAAGAAGAGAGCGTCAATACGATCCTTAAGATGGCAGAGTATAAAAACGAAGGAAACTTAAAGGCATTGATCGTGACGGGATGTCTGGCGGAACGCTACCAGCAGGAGGTTATGGAGGAGATCCCGGAAGTAGATGCGGTGCTTGGAACAGCGACCTATGATCACATTGCAGAAGCCATCGAACGTGTATTAGAAGGAAAGAAGCTTTTGCAGTGTGAAGATGTCAACCATCTGGTGACAACGGATGCCAGACGAATACTGACAACAGGAGGGCATTATGCGCATCTGAAGATCGCGGAGGGCTGTGATAAACACTGCACCTATTGCATTATTCCCAAACTTCGGGGGACGTATCGGAGTGTTCCCATGGAGCAGCTTGTAAAAGAAGCAGAAGAACTGGCAGTTCAAGGAGTCAAAGAACTGATCCTGGTAGCGCAGGAGACGACGCTTTATGGAGTGGATCTGTATGGGGAAAAAAGCCTTCACAGACTGTTAAAGGAGTTGTGCAGGATTCCCAATATCTGCTGGATTCGTATACAATACTGTTATCCGGAGGAGATCTACGAGGAGCTGATACAGACCATCAAAAAAGAGCCAAAGATCTGTCATTATCTGGATCTGCCGATTCAACATGCGTCAGATACCATCTTAAAACGTATGGGCCGCAGAACCACGCAGGAGGATCTTAGACAGATCATCGGAAGACTTCGGGAGGAGATCCCGGATATATGTCTGAGGACCACGTTAATCAGCGGGTTTCCGGGAGAGACTTTGGAGGATCATGAGATTTTAATGGATTTTGTGGACGAACTGGAGTTCGATCGGCTCGGAGTCTTTGCCTATTCTCCAGAAGAAGATACTCCGGCTGCTCTGATGGAAGGACAGATTCCAGAGGAAGTAAAATATGAGCGGCGGGATGAACTGATGGAGCTTCAGCAGGAGATCGCTTATGAGAAGGCGGCCGGGATGATCGGAAGAGACCTGTGGTGTATGGTGGAAGGATCTATAGCAGAGGAACAGTCCTATGTGGCTAGAACGTATAAAGACGCTCCCGATGTGGACGGGTATCTGTTTATTCAGACATCAGAAGAGCTGATGTCGGGAGATTTTGTAAAGGTGCGCGTGACAGGTGCCGCAGAATATGATTTGATAGGAGAGATCGCAGATGAATTTACCCAATAAGCTGACCACACTGCGTGTACTTTTGGTGCCGGTCTTTGTATTGTTTACTTTGACAGAAATAGTTCCAGGCTATGATAAATATCTGGCAGTTGCAGTCTTTATCGTTGCCAGCCTGACGGATTTTTTAGATGGCATGATTGCAAGAAAATACAATCTCGTGACCAATTTTGGAAAGTTTATGGACCCGTTAGCAGACAAGCTTTTGGTATGTGCAGCGCTGATCTGCCTGGTATCCAAAGCACTTTTGCCAGCCTGGATAGTGATTGTGATTATCAGCAGAGAATTTATCATCAGCGGATTTCGCTTAGTGGCATCTGATAATGGTGTGGTGATCGCGGCCAGCTACTGGGGCAAGTTTAAGACTACGTTTCAGATGCTGATGATCATTGTGCTTTTATTGGATCTTGGCGGTGTCTTTGATCTGATTGGACAAGTGCTGACTTGGCTTGCTCTGCTACTGACAGTAGTATCATTGATAGATTATCTAGTCAAAAATAAACATGTGATTCTGGAGGGAAGTATCTGATTATGGAAAGAGAAGAGCAGTGTTACTCGTATTCGAAGACGGTAAAGGTCTGCGGCATGGAAGAAAGCCGGATCAAAGAAAAGATGAAGGATCTTTTATCGGCACAGGAACCACTACAATTTGTATTTTCGTCTTTGGCAGGAGAGGTGGATATTCAGATCCTGGCTAAGGCAAAAGAGGAAGAGGAAGCAAGGCGCAGGGTAAAAGAAGTGGTCAGGGAACTGAAGATCCGGCTGGGAAGCTGCATCTTTACGACCAATGCAAAAGTGACGCTAGAAGAGACCATCGTGGAGCTTTTAAAAGAGCAGAAGATGACCGTCACTACCGTAGAATCCTGTACAGGAGGGATGATCAGCGCTCGTCTGACGGATGTGGCAGGCGCTTCGGAGATCTTTAAGTCCGGGTTTGTCACTTATTCCAATAAGGCTAAGAGGAAATTTATCGGTGTAAAGAAGATGACTTTGAAAAAACATACCGCGGTCAGCGAGCAGACGGCCTATGAGATGGCTCGCGGCGGAGCGGTGCTTACGGGTTCGGATACCTGTGTCAGTGTGACAGGCTATGCGGGACCGGATACCGGAGAAG
Source organism: uncultured Lachnospiraceae bacterium (assembly GCA_910585995.1). GTDB lineage: Bacteria > Bacillota > Clostridia > Lachnospirales > Lachnospiraceae > Hominiventricola. The sequence goes on along the minus strand of CAJUGG010000039.1, from coordinate 24,566 downwards.
ACGGACAGACCGTAGGACTTGTCTATATCGGATGCAACGTCAAGGGAAAGATCGAAGTGGAAGAATTTCACTTTAACGGGGACAGAAGAGCGATCAGAGAGCAGGCGGTCGTCAGTGCACTGACGCTTCTTCGCAGCTGTATCTTAAAAAATTACCGGATGTAGGAGAAAACAGGAAAGGCAGGATATTTCATGAGGTATCACAACATTACAAAGGAGGACATGCTCAATGGCGATGGACTTCGGGTAGTGCTTTGGGTGGCCGGGTGTGCGCACCACTGTAAAAATTGTCAGAATCCCATTACCTGGGACCCCAAAGGCGGTCTGCCCTTTGACGAAGCGGCGAAACAGGAGATCTTTGAGGAGCTTGAAAAAGACTATGTAAGCGGTGTGACATTCAGCGGCGGAGATCCGCTCTATATGGATACCAGAGAAGACCTTTTTACCCTGGTCCGGGAGATCAAGAACAGATATCCCAATAAGACGGTCTGGCTCTATACAGGCTATCAGTGGGAGGATATCCGCGGACTCGAAGTGATTCCTTACTTAGATGTGGTAGTGGACGGCAGATTTGTAGAGGAGTTAAAAGACAACAATCTTCCCTGGAAAGGCAGTTCAAATCAAAAGGTAGTGGATGTACAGATGACCCTGTCTTTGGGGAAGACGGTATTATACGGATGAAAGAGGCATAAGATGGAGACGATTAAGATAAAATATTTCTCAGAAGAGATAGAGAGACTTTGCTATATTGCGGGAAAATCTGATTGGATTGATCTGCGGGCTGCAAAGGAAGTGACGATGAAACAGGGAGAGTACGTATTGATTCCCCTAGGTGTTGCGATGGAGCTTCCTAAAGGATATGAGGCACTTGTGATTCCAAGAAGCAGTACATTTAAAAATTTTGGGATTTTGCAGACGAACAGCTGCGGACTGATCGATGAAAGCTATTGCGGGGATCATGATCAGTGGTATTTCCCGGCGCTTGCCGTAAGAGATACTGTCATTCATGTGAATGACCGCATCTGTCAGTTTCGGATCATCAGGCATCAGCCAGAGCTTTTGTTTGAGGAGAAGACGGTGTTAGCAGGAGAAGACCGGGGCGGATTTGGCAGTACCGGCAGACAATAGGACAGGGAGGGAGATCGGGTATGGCATGTACCATGTTTGCTGCAATTGATGTGGGAAGTTATGAAGTGAGATTGAAAATCTATGAACTTTCTCCACGAAAAGGCATCCGTGTGATCAATCATGTAAGTCATCGTATGGAGCTTGGAAAAGATACGTATGCCACTGGAAGTATCGGAACAGAGATGGTGGATGAGCTGTGCAGCGTGTTTTTGGATTTTCAGCGGATGATGAAAGAATTTGGTGTGGAGGAATACCGCGCCTGCGCTACCAGCGCTGTGAGGGAGTCGAAAAATAATATTATCTTACTGGACCGGATTTACCAAAAGACAGGGATTCGCTTAGAAGTCCTCAGCAATTCGGAGCAGCGGTTCTTGGGCTATAAGTCCATAGCGTCTAATTCGGAGCAATTTTCTGAGATTATTGAAAAGGGGACAGCGATTGTGGATGTGGGCGGCGGAAGTATCCAGATCTCTTTGTTTGATAAAGACAATCTGGTCACGACACAGAATATCCGTCTCGGAACGCTGCGTCTTAGAGAACGCTTAGCAGATGTGGCGGAGCGGACGGTGCGTTATGCCGGTGTGATCGAGGAACTTTTAAACAATGAGATGCGGACTTATCGAAAATTATATCTCAAGGACCGAAACATCCGATATTTGCTCTTGGTGGGAAATTATATCCAATATATCAATCAATATATCCATAAGGATTCCAATGTCAATCAGATCACCAAGGAAGAGTTTATCACATTTTATGATACTTTTATCAAAAAGGGAAAGACTTTGATGGAACAGGAGTTAGGACTCAATGACCAAAACAGCTCACTTTTGCTCCCGACACTCGTGATCTACAAAAGACTCTTAGAAGAGACCGGCGCAGAGAATGTGGTGATCTTAGGTACGGACTTGGGAGACGGTTTGGCGTTTGATTTTGCAGAACGGAAAAAGATCTTAAAACCAGCACATAATTTTGAAAATGATATTATTGAGGCGGCCAGAAATATTGCCAAGCGCTATCATACGAACCGAAATCATACACAAGTGATGGAGCGGATCGCTCTGACGATTTTTGATAAGATGAAAACTTATCATGGCCTTGGAAAGAGGGAACGTCTGCTTTTGCAGATCGCAGTGCTTCTGCATGATTGTGGAAAATATATCAATATGTCTCAGTCTTCCGAGTGCTCTTACAGTATCATTATGGCTACGGAGATGATCGGGCTGTCTCATATGGAACGGGAGATTGTGGCCAATATTGTGCAGTTTAACAGCGGACGGCTCAAACCTTTTGAAGAACTGGTGGGCAATTCTCTCTTAGAGCGCAGTGAATATATTACCATTGTGAAGCTGACCGCGATTCTTCGCATTGCCAATGCGATGGACAGAAGCCATAAGCAGAAGATCAAAAATATCCGCATCCATATCAAAGACAACCATACCATGCAGATCCTTGTGGATACTGCGGAAGATCTTACCTTGGAGCAGGCAATGTTTCAGGAAAAAGCGGACTTTTTTGAAGAAGTATACAGCGTGAAGCCGATTTTAAAGGTGAAAAAGGCAGAGTAGGAGAGAAGAGCCATGAAAAAAGAATATATGAAACCGGAATATTTTGAAAATCGGGAGTTAAGCTGGATCGGATTTAACGAGCGTATTCTTGGAGAGGCAAGAGATAAGGAGAATCCTCTGTTTGAACGCTTGAAATTTTTAAGTATTACGGCCTCGAATCTGGATGAATTTTTTATGGTTCGTGTGGCGTCTCTAAAGGATATGGTCAATGCCGACTATTCCAAAAAAGATCTGTCTGGTATGACGCCGGCGCAGCAGTTAGAGGCAATCCACGACAGAGTGCATGGATTTGTCAATACCCAGTATTCCACCTGGCAGCGTTCCCTGCTTCCGGGGCTTCGCCAATGTGGTCTGCAGGTGATTGAAGACTATGAAGAATTAAATGAGGAACAGGGGCGATATGTAGATCAGTATTTTACGGAAAATGTATATCCGGTAGTGACACCGATGGCGGTGGATTCCTCCCGGCCTTTTCCGCTGATTGTAAATAAGACTTTGAATCTTGGCGCACTGCTTCGCAAGAAGAATGAAAAGGGAGCCGAACTGGAGTTCGCTACAGTCCAGGTGCCTGCGGTACTTCCCAGGATCATCTCCATCCCTTCCGTGGAAAAGGGAGTAAAGTCGGTGATACTGCTAGAAGAGATGATTGCCAGAAATATGTCACAGCTGTTTTTAAGCTACGATGTGTTGTGCGTCCATCCCTACCGGATTATGAGAAATGCTGATTTGACCATTGACGAGGATGAGGCTTCGGATCTGTTAAAAGAGATTCAAAAGCAGCTGAAAAAGCGCCAGTGGGGAGAAGTGATCCGTCTCGAAGTGGATGATAAGATGGATAAGCGTCTCCTGAAAATATTAAAAAAGGAATTTGATATTAAAGAAGATGGGATCTACCGCATCGGCGGTCCTTTGGATCTTACCTTTTTGATGAAAATGTATGGATTAGAAGGCTTTAAGGCATATAAAGCCCCGGATTATACGCCAAGCCCGGTGCCGGAGCTGACGGGAAAAGCGGATATCTTTGAAGAGATCCGCAACAGGGATATCCTGCTGCATCATCCATATCAGACGTTTGATCCCGTGGTGGACTTTGTGAAAAAAGCCGCAAAGGACCCGCAGGTGCTGGCGATCAAACAGACCCTCTACCGGGTCAGCGGCAATTCCCCCATTATCGCGGCGCTGGCTCAGGCTGCGGAAAACGGCAAGCAAGTCTCTGTGCTGGTAGAATTAAAAGCCCGTTTTGATGAGGAACACAACATTATCTGGGCAAAGATGTTAGAGCGGGCAGGCTGTCATGTGATCTATGGCCTGGTGGGACTCAAGACACACAGTAAGATTACACTGGTGGTACGAAAAGAAGAAGATGGTATCCGCAGATATGTCCATCTGGGTACGGGAAATTATAACGATTCCACAGCAAAGCTGTACACCGATATGGGGCTTTTGACCTGTTCTGAACCCATAGGAGAAGATGCGACAGCCGTCTTTAACATGCTCTCTGGCTATTCCGAACCCGCGAGCTGGAATAAACTGTCACTGGCGCCCTTGTGGCTGAGAGACCGTTTTTTGATGATGATTCAGCGGGAGACTGCCCATGCAAAACGGGGAGAAGAGGCGCATATTGTTGCCAAGATGAACTCTTTGTGTGACCATGGACTGATCGCGGCTTTATATGAAGCCAGTGCGGCAGGTGTAAAGATCGAATTGATTATCCGCGGTATCTGTTCTCTTAAGGTGGGGATTCCCGGTATCAGTGAAAATATCCAGGTACGCTCGATTGTGGGGACATTCTTAGAGCACAGCCGGATCTACTATTTCCTCAATGGAGGAGAAGAGGAAGTCTATCTGGCCAGTGCGGACTGGATGCCGAGAAACTTAGACCGCCGGGTGGAGATCTTATTTCCCATAGAGAATGAGCATCTCAAAAAAGAAGTGATCCATGTGCTGAAGATTCAGCTTATGGATACGTTAAAGGCACAGATCAAGCAGCCGGACGGCACCTATGAAAAGATTGACCGCAGGGGAAAACAGGCACTTAGTTCCCAGGAATATTTTATGAAATACGCAAAAGATCAAAATAAACCACAGGAGGATGCGGCTCCTGACCGGGTGTTTATCCCGGCGGAACCCATGGAAGAACCAGATGATGAAGGATAGAAAAGCATTATTTTTGGATATGGATGGTACAACATTAGACGACAGACATCAGTTGTCCCAAAAGAACCGGGATGCGTTAAAACGATGTGTCGAAGCAGGACATGAGGTGGTGATCACCACCGGACGTCCTGCTGCCAGTGCGGGGTATCTTTTGACTACCTATCGGTTAGATGAGATTGGCTGCCGGTATGTGATCTCCTATAACGGCGGTCTGGTGCTGGACTGTCAGACCAACGAGACGCTTTTCCAATATACACTTCCGCTTTCCTATACCAAAGTGCTGGCGGAAAAAGCCAGGGAGGAAGGACTCTATCTGCAGACCTATGAAGACGCTCTGATCCTGTCGGAACATGAGGATGAGAATCTGGCACACTATATGGAAAAGACCAGTATGAAAGTAAAGATCGTGCCGGATATCGCCAAAGCTCTGAAAAAAGAACCCTGTAAGATGCTGGCGATTGATATCCACAGCCGGGAGAGACTAGAACGTTTTGTGAAAAAGATGCAGACATGGTCAGAGGACAAGGTGGATATGTACTTAAGCTGCGCAGAATACTTAGAGATTGTACCCAAAGGAGTGTGTAAAGGGAATGCGCTTAGGGATTTCTGCCAGAGATTTGGGATTGCAGTGAAACATACGGTGGCGGCAGGCGATGAAGCGAATGATATCTCGATGTTAGAAGCTGCCGGGATCGGGTGTGCCGTGGCCAACGCACAGGAATCGGTGAAAAAAGCTGCCGATTATATCACTCTTCAGGATAACAATCATGCAGCAGTTGCAGAGATTGTAGAGAAATTTATGCTTTAGACAAGATCAGAAGGAACAAAGGAAGCGGCCTGCTTCCCTCTGTTCCTTTTTTCTATAGTTTGGTACGAAACATCTGCCGCTTCAGAATTTTCCAATGGAAAGGAATCAAAGGATAGAGGTATCCGCGCCCGCAAAAGGTGTGACAGTTCAGCACACTGATCAAAGTAAAGATCAGTCCGGCGAGAAATCCCCCGAATCCAAACCAACAAGTCAACAACAGCAAAAGGATACGCATAAACTTGATCGCATAATTCAGCTCCGCATTGGACTGCGAATAGTTTGCAATGGTCACAAATGCCATATAGAGCATCACTTCTGCATTAAACCAGCCGGAATTGACAGCAAATTCTCCGATGACCAGACCGGCGATGACAGAGAGCGGAGTGCTCAACATATCCGGCGTATGGATTGCCGCAAGACGCAGTCCATCGATCGCTAGCTCCAAGAGCAGAAACTGCCAGATCAGCGGAATATGAATCGTATCCTGTACCTGGATAAACTGAAGGCTCTCTGGTATCCATTGCGGATGGTTCATCAACAGCAGAAACAAAGGAGTCAAGATCAAAGAGATCAGCATAATCAAAGATCTGGATAGCCTTAGATAAGTCCCGGTGATTGGCGGAAAATAATAGTCGTTTGCCTCCTCCATAATGGCAAACAATGTGGTGGGCAGTATAATCGCAGAAGGAGAATTATCCACTAACAGGATGATATTTCCTTCCAATATCGAAGCAGAAGCTGTATCCGGACGTTCCGTCAGATGGTATTTGGGAAATGGATTGAACCAATGTCCTGGCAGGAGAAGCTCTGCTAAGCTCTCCTGATTCATCACTAAAGCATCCGTGGAGATGGTATCCAACTGCTTTTTTAATGCATCCAGGCATCTTTGATCCACCCGGTCTTCCATATAGCAAAGAACCACATCGGTACGGGTGCTTTTTCCCAAAGTCTTCATCTCCATACAGAGCTTCGGGGAGCGGATACGCCTGCGGATCAATGCCGTATTAAAGACAACCGTCTCCACAAACCCATCCCGCGAGCCGCGAAGCGTACGGTCCTTAAAAGGCTCTTCCACACTTCTCGCCGGATAGGTACGGCAGTCAATGGCCAGACAATCCGGGACCCCATGCAAAAAAAGACAAGGAACCCCAGACAGCAGATTCTTTATCACCGCATCCATCTCTGTCAGCACTTCCGTCTCAATATAAGGCAGGTGCTGCATCTGAAACTGTTCCAGAGAATCAGTAAGATCCTCTGGTTTTAAAGAATAAAAATATTCTAAAATCTTTTCTAAAATATCATCTTTTACCAGCCCATCAATAAAAAACAGACTAGCCGAGCGGCCTGCAATCAGCAGATGCTTTTCCAAAATGTCAAAATTCCGGTTCATATCCAAGATCCGGCGAAGATCGGCAATCGCTTCCCCGGAACTATTTGATAATTCTTTCACAAGATCACCTCAGCACCTAGTATGCCCAGGGGATGGGAAGGAAATACCTGAAAAGATCAAAGAGGCAGTTACTTTTTCTTACTTAGCTTTTTTAGTTTTAAAGTGGCTTCGAGATATCCGATCACAATTGGGATATCTTCTTCATCCAGAGATGAGAGAAATTCCTCCAGGGTATAGTCAGAAGGGGCCGGGCCATGTTTACCAAAAAGCAAGTAATCTGTGGAGAGGTGATATCGGGTACACAGCCGGTACAAAGTATCTTGTGAAATCCCTTTTTTACCAGTCTCAATTTCAGAAATAAAGTTGGTAGATACATCCAGGCTTTCTGCAAATTGAGCCTGTGTCGGGTTATTTTGAATTCGGAATTTGCGGATACGTTTGCCAGTCTCTAACCTGTCATTAGTCAATTTTCGTTCCTCCATATATCTAAGAGCAATCTCTACTTAGTATTATTCTATTTTATTGGTTTCACTATTGAAATAATTCAATGGTTGATAATATTCGCTAATAGCGATAAAAATACTTGAAATGCATTAAAATAAGTGATGAGATTAAAAAAGCACAAAAGAGAAACAAAACGAGGGAGAGAAAATGAAAAGAATAGAAATTGTTCTGGCAGATAGCGATGAAATCTATTTGGAACATGTAGCACATTATTTTATGGGAAAGGCGCAGCAATGTGAAGTAATTGCAACGTTTTCCTCAAAAGAAAGTCTGCTGTGCTATCTCTCTTCTCATGGTTTGGTGGATGTTCTTTTAGTGGATCAGGAACTGATCTGCCAGGAATTGGATACATGTTCTGTTTCTGTAAAAATGATGCTTACAACTGCGGATAAAAAGCAAAAGGGTTATGAAAGTGTCCGCAAGTATCAAAAGACAGAAGATCTGTTAAATGAGATTTTGTTAAAATACGCCAAACTGACGGGAGATTTAGATGCCGTACGGGGAAAAAGAAGAACTAAGGTGGTGGCTTTTTATTGGAGAACTGTATGGTGTTCCTCAGGAAGCTGGAACTTTTACCTTTGGCGTCAGAGTGTCTTTTACCAGCACAAGAGAGAATTATACATTTCCTGACAAATCTGTAGAACTAACGTTGACAGTGAATGAGAATACTAACGATAATGTATATGGTGCAACAGATACAGGCTATGAGATTTTAGAACATGTTGGTCGAGAAACAAGTGCAGGTACACATGACTATATTTTAATAATACAACATGATCAATTGTTTGTATCTGTGGGTGAATTTACAAATTTTGAGACTTTGTGGTTGAATGGTAAACCGCTAGTAGAGGCGAGGATTACACAAAAACAAGTGGAAGTACCAGAATTACAATTCAAAGTTTGACGTTTGCAAATAAAGCAAGTCAGAATGGAACAAATACATTGGCAGCAGAGTTCCGTGAAGGTAATGGTGAAATAAGAGAGCTGAAACGTACCGCACAGAATTTCCGTATTGACACAACTGGAAATGATGATTTGAGCAATAATGGAAATGGAAGTTCTGGAAGTTCACATAAAGGCGGCAGTGCAGGAGCAGGAGGCGTTGCAAGCAATCTGGTATCCTTTGTACTGCGTCTGGTAAATATGAGCGGAAACCCGTTGGCCAATATGACCGTAGAACTTCATTCCACGCCGAAGGTAACAAAGACCAATGCAAACGGAATTGCTGCGTTCCAGGGAGTGGAGAGCGCCCCCATACCCTGTATGTCAAAGACAGCAATGGAAATGTGATTGCCAGCAAGAGCTTTGAGATTTTATTTGGTGATACATTGCTGCTAAATGGCAGTCAGCTCACTGTTAAAGCAGGTTCTGCCTTTACACTAAATGCACAGATGAGTGGAAATGAACTAATGTTCACAAGCATTCAGGAAGGAGATCTCTACCAGATCCTGCCTGCAACTACGGGTGATGATAGCAATATTGCGCTGTGGCTGATCTTACTGTTCCTTTCTGGAGGACTGGGATATGGAGTCTATGTCTCTAACAAAAAGAAAAGACGTTGTCTCCTGTGGCGGCAGCGTCTTTCTTATATTATGGAAGGAGAACTTTTATGGAGATCAAATGTTTGGTAATCTATGTGCTTGCGCTGCTCTTGGTCGGTAGTTGCGGTTATACGGACTGGACGGTACAGAAGATTCCGAATAAATGGACTTTGCCCGCAATCTGGCTGGGGTTTCTAGTCAATCTGTTTTTATGGGGGTTGGATGGACTGACAGACAGTTTTCTGGGATTGCTGTCAGGGACGGCACTGTTTTTCCTGTTTGTTATCCGCATGCTCAAAGCGGGGGATGTCAAGCTTTTTATGGCACTGGGAGCGATCCTTGGATGGCGGATGAATCTGTGGATTATGGTGAGTTCCATTTTGCTTGGGGGAATTGCAGGTGTTGCAGTCATGATGATACACCGAAATGGCAGACAGCGTTTTCAAAGGCTGTGGCTCTATGTCAAGCGATTATTTTTGATACAGCGCTGGGAACGATATGACGCAGACGGAGAAGGTGCGTATCTTTGCTTTGGAGTCTGTATTGCAGCCGGAACATGCTTGGTGATCGGGGCAGAGATACTGGGAATCATAGATTAGATCCCTTGAAAGGAAAAAGCCCATCCTGCCTATGGATAGCAGAATGGGCAGCCGCGTTGGTGCAGCTAAAACCATTATGGAAGGAAGCAACCATATCAACGAATTGATACTAGTGCTTCTCTAGCTATTAATATATACAAAAATGAGTAAAAAGTCAATGATTTATTTGCGGAAATTTTGAAAAATTGTTGGACTTATCGTTTATAGACATCCTGTTTAAATTGTGTTATACTTGTTTTTGCAAACATGAGACAGGTATTATGAAGGGGTGATTGTATGACAGATAGTGAAAAAATGGATCTTATTTTAGCCGAAATACTAGGCGTGAAAAATGATGTGCAAGGCATGAAAGATGATATGCAAGGCATGAAAGCCGACATACGAGAACTAAAGGAAAGAGTATCAAATATCGAGAGTAAGGTGACAAGGATCGAATTAACCCTGGAGAACGAAGTCAAAGTCAATATCAAACGTATCGCCGAGGGACATCTTGATCTGTCAAGAAATCTACATGAAGCATTAAAAATTGACAATGAAAAAGAGATGATGGCAATTCGGCTGACTTCAGTGGAGAATGAAGTGCGGCTCTTAAAACAACGGGTTGACAGTATTGCATAACAATAGATTGCGGGATTCGTCGGCAAATTTATTGTAATAAGTAAAAGGGTGTAAAGTCTATTGAGAGTGATCAAAAGACTTTACACCTTTTTAGAAAAATTTCACTTATTCTGACAACACCTGCTTCCACAGTTCATTATATTTCTCCTCCGCCTCTTCCCCCAGATAATGAAACGTTTCGCACCGGGAGAGTACTTCGTTGCCGGGGAAGAGGGCTTCGTTACTTAGGATTTCTGGGTCTTCGATCAGATCAACGGTCGCTTTGTTTGGCGTGGAATAGTAGATATATTCAAAATTTTTCAAAGCGATCTCCGGGCGGCAGAGGAAGTCGATCCATTTTTCAGCATTTTCTTTATTTTTGCAGGTGGTGGGGATGACCCAACAGTCTAGCCAGACGTTGGAGCCTTCTTCTGGTACTACATACTGTAAGTGTTCATTTTCTTCTTTGCAGATAGTGGCTTCGCCAGAGTAGATTACGCCGATGGCTGCTTTTTCTCCAATCATCATATCCCGCACTTCATCGGTGGTGTATTTGAGCACCAGAGGCTTCTGGGCGGTCAGCTTGGCAGCCGCTTCCTGTAATTGGGCATCGTCTGTGGAATTTAAGGAATATCCGCAGGAGATCAGTGCCGGAGCAAAGACATCTCTGGGATTGTTCATCATCACGATATTGTCTGCGTATGTTTCGTCCCATAAGCAGTCCCAGCTGGTGATCGGCTCTTTTACCATGGTATCGTTGTAGAGGATGCCCACGGTTCCCCACAGATAAGGCACTGCATGGGAGGCATCTGGATCAAATCCTTTGACGGTCTCCATATAATCCGGATCAATATTAGAGATATTGGGAACATTGTCATAGTTGATCTCCAGCAAAAGGTCGTTATCGAGCATCTTCTGAATCATATATTCTGACGGACAGACCACATCCCAGTCCGCAGCGCCGTTGGCGATGATCGGATACATATCTTCATTGGTGTCATAGGTCTTGTAGTTGACCTTGATGCCGGTCTCTTCTTCAAACAGGTCGATCACATCTTCGTCGATATATTCGCCCCAGTTATAGACATTTAATTCCACATTTTCACCAGCGGAGGAACCGCCGCATCCAGTGAAGAGCATGGAGGCAGCCAGGCAGCTGCAGACAAATAACATTCTTTTTTTCATAAATAAACAACCTCCCGTTTCTTTTATCTTGATAATTGTTTAACGATGCCCTTCAGAAGCAGAATGCTCCTGTGGTTTTAGATTGACAGCCAGCAGGACAAAAAAGACTGCCAAAAACATAATCGTGGACAGCGCATACATCTCTGGTTTGATGCCTTTACGCAGTTCCGAATAGATCAGTGTGGAGAGAGTATCGGCTCCCAGTCCTTTTACAAAGTGTGTGATGACAAAGTCGTCTAAAGACATGGTAAAGGACAGAAGGAATCCTGATAAGACTCCTGGCATGATATCCGGCAGTACAATCTTGAAAAATGCCTGCCGTTCACCAGCTCCTAAATCCAGCGCTGCTTCATACATGGAGTTGTTGAGCTGCTTTAATTTGGGCATCACGCTTAAGACCACATAAGGGAGGTTAAACGTAATATGTCCAATCAATACAGTGCCGAATCCCATCTCAAAATGAATCCCGAAGACAGAGAGCAGATTGCCCAGAGTGATAAATAAAAGCATAAAGGCAATACCGGTTACGATCTCTGCATTTAACATGGGGATATTGACGATGCTCATGCAGATATTTTGGCGGCGCTTTTTCATATGGTGGATGGCAATCGCAGCCGAAGTCCCTAAGACCGTGGCAAAGAGAGCAGATAATAGGGCAAGCAGCAGCGTATTGCCAAGAGCCGCTAAGATGGTCTCATTTTCAAAGAGCCGTACGTACCATTTCAGGGAAAACCCGCCCCATTTGACGGAAGTTCTCGAATCATTAAAAGACAGAACCATCAGCGTTCCGATGGGGGCATAGAGAAACAGCACAATAAAAAACAGATAAAACCGCTGTATCCATCTTTTGATCATAAGACATTGCCCTCCCCGTTGTCATATTTGGAAGACAGGACCATACTGAGAATGATAAACAACATCAGTACCAGAGAAAGTCCGCTTCCCACATGCCAGCTAGTACCTTTCATAAACTCCTGTTCGATCACATTTCCGATGAGCAGGATCTTGCCGCCGCCTAAGAGGGTGGAGATCACAAAGGTGGTCAGAGACGGGACAAAGACCATCGTAATCCCGCTGATGACGCCAGGAAGGCTTAAGGGAAAGATCACTTTGTAGAGCGTCTGAAAACTGTTGGCTCCTAGATCCCGCGCCGCATTGATCACATTGATATCAATCTTGGAGATGACATTGTAGATCGGCAGGATCATAAAAGGCAAAAAGTCATAGACCATGCCAAATACGATGGCCGCGGGTGTGTTGATAATCTTAAACCTGGGCAGTCCAAGTGCCTGAAACAGGGAATCGATCACACCATTGGTATCCAGTAATACCACCCAGGCCAGCGTTCTCAGCAAAAAATTCATCCACATCGGAAGTACAAATAAAAAGATAATAAATCCAGACCGTCCCAATCTGCTGTTCGATAAAATCAGCGCCAGAGGATAGGCCAGAAGCAGGCAGATGACGGTGCTTAATAAGGACAACAAAAGGGAGAGCATCAGCGCTTTGGAGTGCTCGGCTGTGGCAATCGCTGCCAGATTCGCCAGAGTAAAAGCGCCGCTTCGGTCCGTCAGCCCATAATATACGATAAATAAAAGCGGTATGATAATAAAAGCTGCTGCCCACAAAAGATAGGGATAAGAGAGTGATTTCTTATACATCCAGTACCACAGCCTCCTCATCTTCGGATTCTGGTTTGTTCATAATCTGTATGTTAAAAGGGTCCACAAAGATACTGACCTGTTCGCCCACCGGATGCATCCGCGTGCTCTGTACCAGCCATTCCTGACCGCAGGCAGTGACTTCCATCTCATAGTGTACGCCTTTGAAGATCAGGTGAGAGACTACGCCATCGAGGATGCCGCTGCCCGGCGCGCTAAGTTCCACATCTTCGGGACGGATGACCACATCCACTGGTTTGTTGTGACCAAACCCGGTATCCACGCAGGGAAAGATCGTGTCAAAGATCTTGACTACTTTGTCTTCCACCATGATTCCAGGGAAAATATTGCTGTCACCGATAAAATCGGCCACAAAGGCGTTGGTGGGTTCGTTGTAAATATCTTCGGGAGAGCCAATCTGCTGGATATAACCCTGATTCATCACCACGATGGTATCCGACATGGTCAGTGCTTCTTCCTGGTCATGGGTGACATAGATAAAGGTGATGCCCAGCTCATTTTTCATACGGATCAGTTCATACTGCATCTCCTGGCGCAGCTTCAGATCCAGCGCACCCAAAGGCTCGTCGAGCAGCAGGACTTTCGGCTCATTGACGATCGCGCGGGCGATGGCGATCCGCTGCTGCTGTCCGCCGCTTAGAGAGTCCGGCATCCGTTTTTCATAGCCGTCTAAATTGACCAGTTTCAGGGCATATTTGATCTTGTCATCGATATAGGCTTTGCTCTTGCCGTTGATCTTCAGGCCAAAAGCAATGTTTTCTGCGATATTCATATGGGTAAACAGCGCATATTTTTGAAATACTGTATTTAACGAACGTTTGTTTGGTGGCAGAGATGTAATATCTTCGCCGTTAAAGATCACACGTCCCTCATCAGGTGTCTCAAAACCGCCAAGGATACGCAGAGTCGTAGTCTTGCCGCATCCGCTAGGACCCAACAGAGTCAGAAATTTATTTTCATTAAAATACAGATTCAAATCATCTAAGACCTTGTGTCCGTCATAAATTTTGGTAATATGCTGAAGATCAATCAGTCGGTTACTCATAATATGGTCTCCTTTGTATACTAAAAATTCGGCGGGGTGCTGACCCATAAAAAGACAGCGCCGCTTTTTTCTCCGGCACAGATATAGTGGCTGGCAGAGGGGACAAAATAAAAAGATTCTCCTTTTTTGGCTTTGACATGTTTGCCTCCAAGATGGATGGTGATACTGCCTTGGAGTACATAGCCAAATTCTTCTCCTTCGTGAGGCGTATCCGGATAGGTGGAACCACCGGGTTCTAAGGTGACACGAATGGGTTCCATGGCATTTTTCTGTGCATTGGGAATGATCCATTCGATCTTGTTTTTCAGTTCTGTGTCAAATTTTTCACAATAATCAGCGTCATGAAAGACAATCTGTTCGTCATTGTCATCGCTGAAAAATTCTTTCAGATTGGTTCCTAAGCTGTTTAAGATGTCCACAAGCGTCGCGATGGACGGAGATGTAAGATCTCGTTCCAACTGGGAGATAAAGCCTTTGGACAATTCGCTTCGGGCGGCTAACTCTTCTTGGGTAAGCCCTTTCATAACACGAAGTTCTTTGATTTTAGGGCCGATATTCATGGTGGGATAATCCTCCAGAGTGGTAAAATCTATAGTATTGTATGTTAAACAAAAAGTTTAATAACACTAAACGTATCTACTATATACAGAAATTGCATTTCTGTCAATTGTTTTTTTGAAAAAAATGTTGTATGCTATTGGGAGGCAGATGAGGGACTTTAATCATGAGACAATTTCCTATTTTTGTAGATATAAAAAATAAATCAATCCTGGTGTACGGGGCGGGGAAGATCGCTGCGAGAAGGGTAAAGACTTTGTTAAACTTTGGGCCTTCGATAGAGGTGATTGCGCCAGAGGCTTTGGACGAGATCCAAAGGGCAGACAGAGAGAAAAGGCTGGTATGGAAAAAAGCGGCCTATGTAAGCGGAGAGATTCCAAAGGATGTATTTATGGTGTTAGCGGCTACAGATGATCCAAAGATCAATGAGATGATCTATCAGGAGTGCAGAGAAAAAGGGATCTTAGTCAATATATGCAGTAATCGGGATCACTGTATGTTTCAGTTTCCGGGGATCGCCTGCAAGGGGGATCTGGTGATCGGGATCAATGGAGGAGGAGATGACCACCACTTAGCAAAGCGGTGGACAGATCGAATAAAGAAAGAGGTAGAAAAAGATGGATATGATGGTGAGACCTAGAAGGCTTCGGACAACACAAACGCTTCGCAAGATGGTGCGGGAGACTCGGATGGATAAGAGTTCTCTGGTATATCCCATGTTTGTAAAAGAGGGAGAAAATGTAAAAGAAGAGATACCCACGATGCCGGGACAGTATCGCTATAGTGTGGACCGGATGGGAGAGATCTTAACAGAGATGGCAGATGCAGGCGTCAATCAAGTGATGCTCTTTGGAATCCCGGCTCATAAAGACGAGACGGGAAGCGGGGCATATGCCTGTGATGGAATCATTCAGAAGGCATTGGAGCGTGCCAAAAGAGAAGTCCCGGATCTTTTCTATATCGGGGATGTATGCATGTGTGAATATACCAGTCACGGGCACTGCGGCATCCTGAAGGGAGAATATGTCGATAACGATCTGACCCTCGAAAAGCTCTCACAGATTGCCGTGTCACAGGTACAGGCAGGTGCAGATATGGTGGCGCCTTCTGATATGATGGACGGACATATTGCAGCAATACGGGAAGGACTGGACAAAAACGGCTATCTGACGACGCCGATTATGTCCTATGCGGTAAAATATGCGTCGGCATTTTATGGGCCGTTTCGGGATGCAGCGGGCAGCGCCCCCGCTTTTGGAGACCGCAAAAGTTATCAGATGGATTACCACAATCGCAGAGAAGGGATCAAAGAAGCACTGTTAGACGTGGAAGAGGGCGCGGATATCCTGATGGTCAAGCCTGCGATGTCATATCTGGACATGGTGCGGGAGATCAAAGACCAGACAGATCTGCCCATGGCAGCCTACAGTGTCAGCGGAGAGTATGCGATGGTAAAGGCAGCGGCCAGCTTAGGCTATGTGGATGAGGCAGCGATTCTCTGCGAGATGGCAGCCTGTGCTTATCGGGCTGGCGTGGATATCTATATGACCTATTTTGCAAAAGAGATCACTCACTATATGGATGAAGGGAGAATCGGATAATGACAAGATCAGAAACATTATATCAAGAAGCGGTGACAAAGATCCCAGGCGGGGTAAATTCGCCTGTGCGCGCCTTTGGTTCTGTGGGGATGACGCCTCGTTTTATTGCATCAGCACAGGGAGCTTATCTGACAGATGTGGACGGTATTCGTTATCTGGATTATATTGGTTCCTGGGGTCCGATGATCTTAGGACATGCGGTGCCTTTTGTACTTGAAAAAGTACAAGAAGCCTGTCAGAAAGGACTGAGCTTTGGTGCCGCCACAGAAGCAGAGGTAGAGATGGCACAGTTAATCTGCGAGATGGTGCCGTCTGTGGAGATGGTGCGTATGGTCAATTCTGGCACAGAGGCAGTGATGAGCGCTGTCCGCGTGGCAAGAGGATATACCGGCCGCAACAAGATCATCAAATTTGAAGGGTGTTATCATGGACACAGTGATGCCATGTTAGTAAAAGCCGGTTCTGGCGTGATGACAGCCGGAGTACCGGACAGTGCCGGGGTGCCCAAAGGATGTACTCAAGATACCCTTCTTTGTGCATACAACGATATCAAAGGGGTGGAGGCATTATTTGATGCCTGTGGAGATGAGATTGCAGCGGTGATTGTGGAGCCTGTGGGAGCCAATATGGGCGTGGTAGAGCCGGCAGATGGATTTTTAGAACGGCTTCGTAGCCTCTGTACGGAAAATGGAAGCGTACTGGTGTTCGATGAGGTGATCACAGGATTTCGTCTGGCAAAGGCGGGAGCACAGGAATATTACGGTGTGGAAGCAGACCTGACCACCTATGGAAAGATCATCGGCGGCGGTATGCCGGTTGGGGCGTATGGCGGCAAAAAAGAGATCATGGAAGTGGTAGCTCCAGTTGGAAGCGTCTATCAGGCAGGTACGTTAAGCGGCAATCCAGTGGCCATGGCAGCAGGGCTTGCACAACTTACGTATCTGAACGAGCATCCTGAGATTTATCAAAAGCTTACGAAGCTTGGGGAGATGCTCTATGGCGGGTTGCGGACACTGTGCAAAGAACACCATCTGCCCTGTCAGGTCAACGCAGTGGGATCTTTGGGATGCCTGTTCTTTACTTCGGAGCCTGTAACCGATTATACCAGCGCCAAACGCTCCAATACCAAAGCTTTTACCAAGTATTTCCGGTATATGTTAGAGCATGGGATCTATTTAGCGCCCTCTCAGTTTGAAGCGATGTTTTTATCCGCGGCGCATACCAAGGAAAATGTCCAGAAGACCTTGGATCTGATCCAGGGATATTTTGCATAAAATAGTGAAAAATAGCCAGAAAGCTATTAACAAATTTCTAAAAATATGGTACTATTGTTGTAGTCGTGAGCGAGAGGAGAGGCCATAACATGGATCAGAAGAAATACGTGGCATATGTGGGGACTTATACCCACGGCAACAGTAAAGGTATCCATATCTATGATCTGGATGTGGAGAACGGAAGAGCAACTGAGCGAAAAGTTGTGATCATCAATAATCCTTCTTATATTAAGAAATCACATAATGGAAAATATCTGTATTCTATTTCAGACGAAGGCGTCCAGTCTTTTCGGATTCTGCCGGATGGTGATCTGGAGAAGATCAATGGTGCTTCGATCTTTGGGATGAGAGGGTGCTATCTCTCGACAGACCGGGATGACCGGTTTTTATTTGTAGGCGGATGGCATGACGGCAAAGTGACCGTGATGCGTCTGAATGAAGACGGCTCGATTGGAGAGATGGCAGATGAGATCTTCCACAAGGGATTGGGAAGCGTGGCGGAGCGGAATTTCCGTCCTCATGTCAACTGTGTGAATATCACGCCGGATCAGAAGTATCTGTGTGCAGTGGATCTGGGTGTGGACCAGGTGAAGATTTACAAGTTTAACCAGGAGACAGGCCGGATCAAACTGATTGATATTCTTCGCTGTGAGTTGGAGAGTGCACCGCGTATTATCAAGTTCAGCCCCGATGGAAGATTTGCCTATCTGATCTGCGAATTGAGGAATTATATCAGTGTGTATTCTTATAAAGATACTTCCAAAGGACCTGTATTTGAACTGGTGCAGAAGATTGAGACCCGAAGCAGTTATAAGTCTCAGGTAAGTGCGGCGTGTGTCCTGCGGTTTTCCAGAGACTGGAAATATGTACTGTGTTCCAATGCCGGAGATAACACGATGGGAGTCTTCAGCGTGGACAATGAGACCGGGAAACTTACGAATATCTGTGTGCTGCCCATCAGTGGGGATTATCCAAAGGCAGGAGATTTCTTCCCGGACAACCGCCATTTTATGTCACTGAATCATGAGACCAACACCATGACGATCTTTAAGATCAATTTTGAGAAAAAATATTTCAGTATGTGGGGCAAGCCTTTAAAGGTCGAGACTCCGAACTGCATCCTGGTATCTGAGATCGAGGGATAGACAACATGGAAAGTAAAGCTGTCCAAGCAGCATTACAATAATATTTTTACAAGAAAAGGAGAATGATAATATGAATTTTATCGTGGAAACATCCGCACGTCACGTACATGTGACACAGGAAGACCTGGAGACCTTATTTGGAAAGGGCCATGAGCTGACTAAGAAAAAAGACCTCTCTCAGCCAGGACAGTATGCCTGTGAAGAGAAGGTAAAGATCGTGGGACCGAAAAAAGAGATGACAGCATCCATCTTAGGACCCGTTCGTCCGGCAAGCCAGGTGGAGATCTCCCTGACGGACGCTCGTTCCATCGGCGTGGCAGCTCCGGTTCGTGAATCTGGCGATATCGCTGGCAGCGGTGCATGCAAGCTGGTAGGTCCTTGTGGCGAAGTAGAACTGAAAGAGGGCGTGATTGCAGCGAAGCGTCATATTCATGCAACACCAGAAGATGCAGAGAAACTGGGCGTAAAGGATAAAGATGTGGTATCCGTTAAGATCGATACCGATGGCAGAAGCCTGATCTTTGGCGACGTAGTCGTACGCGTCAGCCCGAAATTCGCTTTGGCTATGCACATCGACACCGACGAGTCCAACGCAGCAGGCTGCGGCAGAGAAGTACATGGGGAGATCGTGAAATAAGTAACATAAAACAGCAGACTCCCGGACAATACGTGGAGGTTGCGGAATTTTAAATAGGAGAACACATACATATGAACATTTTAGTTATCAATTGCGGCAGCTCTTCTTTAAAATATCAGCTGATCGATATGAACAATGAGAGCGTAATAGCAAAGGGTCTGGTGGAGAGAATCGGCATCGAGGGTTCCATCCTGACACATCAGCCGGCTGGCAAAGACAAATTTATCGTAAAACAGCCGATGGAAGATCACAAAGTGGCAATCGCTCTGGTACTGGATGCGCTGCAGAATGCAGAGCATGGCGTAGTCAAGAGCACCGACGAGATCGCAGCCGTTGGTCATCGTGTCGTTCATGCGGGGACCAGCTATGGTGAGTCTGTAGTAGTAGATGAAGAAGTGAAGAAAGTGATCAAAGAGCGCTTCGACCTTGGTCCTTTGCACAACCCGGCAAACCTGATGGGTATCGAGGCATGTGAAGCCGTGATGCCAGGCAAGACGAACGTGGTAGTATGGGATACCGCTTTTGGTATGACCATGCCGGAAAAAGCATATCTCTATGCGATTCCATATGAGTATTATGAGAAATACAATGTCCGCAGATACGGCTTCCACGGCACCAGCCATATGTTTGTATCCGGCGAGGCAATCAAACTTGGCAACTTAGATCCAGAGAAAGCAAAAGTGATCGTATGTCACTTAGGCAACGGCGCTAGTATCTCTGCTTCCATCGGCGGCAAATGTGTGGATACCAGTATGGGTCTGACTCCGTTAGAGGGTCTGATTATGGGAACCAGAAGTGGTGACTTAGATCCGGCAGTCTGCCAGTTTATCTGCAACAAAGAGGGCATTGACATCAATGAGATGTTAAATATCCTGAATAAAAAATCCGGCGTACTTGGTATCAGCGGCGTATCCAGTGACTTCCGCGATATCGAAGCTGCAAGGGCAGAAGGCAACAAGAGAGCAGCAGCAGCTCTTGAGGCATTTATCTACCGTGTGGCAAAATACATCGGCGCTTACACCGCAGCGATGAATGGTGTGGATGCGATTGCATTTACAGCAGGTGTCGGCGAGAACGATATCAAGACCAGAAAAGCGATCTGCGAATACCTTGGATATCTTGGTGTTGTCATTGACGACGAGGCTAACAATGTGCGCGGAGATAGAAGACTGATCTCCACCGCAGATTCCAAAGTCAAAGTGATGCTGATCCCGACCAACGAGGAATTGGCAATCGCAAGAGAGACTTTAAGACTGACCAAATAACAGACAGACAAACAGATGCCCTGCATGGCGATAAGAGCTATGCAGGGTTTTTTTGCTTGACAAAATGGTTTAAATGATTTAAACTTAAAATACAGAGAGGTCTATAAGATATAGACCCACATAGAGAAAGGGGAGAAGTAAGATGCTTGTCTATGTGATGACAGAGGCGGAGAATCAGTTGGCACAGATTATATGGGAGAAAGAGCCAATCGGCAGCGGAGCCTTAGTAAAAGAGGCGGCAAAAAGGCTGAACTGGAAAAAGTCCACGACCTATACAGTGCTTCGCAAAATATGCGAAAACGATCTTTTTCAAAATGAACAGGCAATCGTGACAGCGAAGATGAGTAAGGAAGAATACGCCAGAAGAAAAGGAGAGCGCTATTTAGAAGAGAATTTTAATGGCTCTTTGCCGGGATTTGTGGCAGCATTTTTAAAAAAGAAAAAACTAAGCCGCAAAGAGATCGAGGAACTGTCTTTGATGATTGAAGAATACAAGGAGGATGAGGGATGACAAGAGATCTATTTATACAGATACTTCAGATGAGTCTGATTGGCTGCTACAGTATCGGGGTGGCGCTTCTTGCCCGGCCTTTGCTTGCCAGGTGCGGGAGACGGTATGCCTATTATCTGTGGCTGATCGTCTTCTTAAATCTGTGTATGCCAGTCTCACTAAACGGAATCTTTAGTTTGATTCCCAGGCAAGTGGCAGAATTTTCGTTAGAACCACCGTCTGACAGGGTAAGAGAAGAGGTGCTTCCATCGCTTCCTCTGCAGCCAGAAGAGCAGGAACAAGTATCGAAGCTGTCAGAAGAAGTGGCAGATCAAAAGGTGCCTGTGGCAGTCGACAAAGGATCTGCTGTCAGACAACAGACAGATCACGTTCAGGGGCAGTACAGAGAGCATCTGCCATATATCTGGCTTTTGGGAGTCGTGCTGCTGCTTGTCAGGCTTATGTCAACCAAGAGAAGGCAGGAAGCCCGCTTATGGACAGAGAAGGACTTGCTCCCTGGCAGGAAGTTAGAATCGGCGAGAGGATCAGAATATCCGAGGACGATAAGGGACGTCTCTGTCTGAAGGCAGAACTGGAGTTCTCTGATAGCGAAGATTCGGAGTCTGCGGCGTATCCTGGCATCTGTATGACTGCTGAAGTGATCTGGAATCACGGATTTCGCCTGAGAAACATTAGCTGGGAGCAGCCATAACAGAGCACTTTTTATTCATTCAGACGATATTCGGATGGCGTGATGCCATAGTAACGCTTAAAGAGCCGGCTGAAATAGAGCTGATCTTCAAAGCCTACAGCGGCAGCGACCTCCTTGATATAACTGTTTTTATCTTTGAGAAGTTCTCCGGCTTTGGTCATACGCAGGTTGTTGATATAGGCGTTGATGCTAAGGCCGGTCTCTTCTTTAAAGATCCGGCAGAGATAACCAGAGCTTAAGCCTACATGCTCCGATACGGAAGTAAGGCTGATCTTGTGCTGATAGCTGGTCTGTATGTAGGAGAGCGCCTGTGTGACCTCAGGACTGTATTCTAAAGGCTGTGTGCAGCAGGACTCTTCGGGAG
This sequence comes from uncultured Lachnospiraceae bacterium, assembly GCA_910585995.1. Lineage (GTDB taxonomy): Bacteria > Bacillota > Clostridia > Lachnospirales > Lachnospiraceae > Hominiventricola. The sequence continues at coordinate 2,320 of CAJUGG010000039.1, read as the reverse complement.
CAAGGATACTCTTAAGCGCGTTGAGAAAGTCTTTTAGAAGTTCTTCCTCTGTCAGCGCTTTTCTCATACTGTCCATGCTGTCTGCAATCTGGTCGTGGGCAGCAGAACTGACGCCGCAGGTGCGATATTCCAACTCTCCTAAAAGGCGCACAAAATATTGGATCACACGAGATGGCATCACGTGCTGCTGATGGCATAATTCCAAAAGCTCGGTAAGTCTCTGTGAGGCATACATAAAGCGGCTGGCCGCAGGAATACTTAAGATCTCAGAAGTGAGTTCTTTGTAGGACAGTACCGGAACTTCTGAGGCAATCGTCAGAGTGCTGACGTCAAGCTGTCCGATGGGACCATAGAAATTCAGCTCTAAAATATCCTGAAAGTGATGGTAAGTTTGCCGGGCTTTTATCAGGTCCGGGATTTGACTCTGGTATAAGATCGCCGGGGACAGAGACATATAGTATTGAAAAAGCTGTGAGATACGGGCTGCGACTCCTTCGATGGTACTCTGGTGTTTGCGTAGCTCTGACTGCGGCAGCACTAACAGCGTATTACTGGTACTAAAAAGAATAATACGTCTTTTGTCAAAATGTTCCAGTGCATTTTTCAGAGTGCTCTGGATCATATCGATCGATGGCAGCGGCTCCAGATTCTGGGTATACCAGTCAAAGGAGATCTGGCAGAGAGCAAAAGAATCAAGTCCTTCTAAAGACAGACCTGTAACGCTGCACAGGGTGTCCAGCTCATAATTTTTGTCAGTAAAAAAATCCCGCCAGGCAGCATGTCTTTCCTGATGACGAAGAATCTCTTGCATCGACTGCATATCTTCTTTGTCTTTTTGTGCTTTCTGGTCTAATTTTTCCCGGATTTTCTGAAGTTGCATGGTCAGTTCTTCCGGGCTGATGCTAACTTTTAAGATATAGTCTGCGGCCCCTAAAACCAGCGCGGTGCGGACATAGTTAAAATCCTCATAATTGCTGATTACCAGAAATTCACATGGAATCTCCTGCTTTTTTACTTCTTTGATCAGTTCGATCCCATCCATGACCGGCATCTTAAGGTCGCAGATAATCAAATCCGGGTGAAAACGATTCGTCATCTCAAGCGCTTCTTCGCCGTTAGACGTAGTTGCACAAATATGAAATCCCAAAGCGTTCCAGTCAATCATAGAGCGCAGAGCAATCTTTACAATTGGTTCGTCGTCAACAATCAGTACCTGATACATATGTACCTCCTTGTATCTTTTGCATCTCTGTGTCAGAGCGGATGGCTGGTATACGGATTCGGTTTTGTGTGCCTTCTCCTGGACGGCTTTTAACGGTCAGTCCATAGGATCCGGGAAAATACAGATGAATCCGGTCATTTACATTTTTATTTCCAATGCCGTTTGCCCCTTTGGTGTCAGAAAATCCTTTTCCTTTGTCATCTACTTCTAACAGAACATCAGTTCCGTCCATATAGGCACGTACATGGATTTCCATAATGGTTCCGTCGTTAAAGGAACCATGGAGCACCGAGTTCTCTGCAAGGGGCTGCAGAAGCAGTTTGGGCAGAAGAAAGTCTAAGATAGTTTCCTCCACCATGTAATTGACATGAAAGCTTCCGGCATAGCGGATAGACTGGATGGAAAAATAGTGCTTTAAATTGTCGATTTCTTCTTTGATCGTGATAAATTCCCGGTCGTTAATCAGGGTGTTTTTCAAAAGCTCACTTAATGAGCGGATGCCTTCGGAGACTACTTTATCTTGATTCATCTGCGCTACAAAACGTAGCGTATTTAAGGTATTAAAGAGAAAATGAGGATTGATCTGATACTGCAGCATACGCAGCTCTAATTCCCGCTTTTTGGCATCGCTTTTTTGCCGTTCTTCTATAAGAAGCTGAATCTCTGTCACCATACTGTCGATATTGTCCGAGAGATAGGTCAGCTCGTCGTTCGCGTCGTCTTTGATTCTTCTCTCTAAGTCCCCTTCCGATATTGCCTGACAGGTCTTAATCATATGGTCAATCGGATGGGAGATGCTGAGATAAGTATAGAGCGTCATCGTCAGTGAAGCCCCCATCATCAGAAGTGCAATCACAAGAATCTGTCCGCTGATCTCACTGCTTCCATATAGAGTATAGGTGTACAGATAGATAAAAAAGAGCGGAAAGACCGTGGAGATCAGACAGGAGATGATCAGACGATTTTTAATTTTAAGATTTCTAAGCCCTACCAGGGAAAATTCTTGCAAAAGAAAATGTTGGTTGTTGTCTGGCGGCATATAGATTCCTTTCTCGTTCAGGTGGATATTGTCCATGTCTTAGATAACGGATTTTCCAT
>CAJUGG010000038.1 GCA_910585995.1 uncultured Lachnospiraceae bacterium | reverse complement strand
TCTATGAGATTTTAATGGAATATATTTCGACAGAACTTCAAAATGATGCCGAATTTCATGATATGCTGTATAAATATATCCTTTTGGACGATATTGTGACGGGAAAAGAGATTTGTTTACTCTTGTACGACCAGGGGGTTTTGGAGTATGATAGTGAGACAGTTGGAAAACTGCAAAGCGGAACATTGTCCGCTTACAATTTTATGCTGGACAAGATCCGGAATCTGGAGATTACACCAGCACAGCTTGCCTTAGAGCCATGCAGCGCAGGATGTGTGATCACAGACCCTGCTACTGGGGATGTTCTTGCGTGTGTCTCTTATCCAGGTTATGATAATAACCGTCTGACAAATACGATGGATTCTGCCTATTTTGCAGCACTGAATAAAGATCTGTCCAAACCTCTTTACAGTCGCGCAACACAGGAGCAGACAGCACCAGGTTCCACGTTTAAGCCAGTGGTTGCCACGGCGGGACTTGAAGAGGGCGTGATTACGCCTACCGAGACGATGAACGCCACAGGTGTCTTTACGGATGCTTACGGTTCGCCTACTTGCTGGATCTATAACCAGTATCATGGAAGTCACGGAAGAATCAATGTGGTGGATGCGATTCGGGTATCCTGCAACTACTATTTTTATGAAGTGGGTTTTCGCTTAGGCGGAGGGCGGATATCCGGGTATTCTTCGGATCGTGCTTTGGAGATTTTAGAGAGATATGCACAGAAATTTGGACTGACTGAGAGAACTGGGATACAGATCCCGGAAAATGCGCCCAGACTGTCTGATACAGACGGTGTGCGTTCTTCTATCGGGCAGGGCACCAACTTGTTCAGCGTCTCTCAGCTGTCCCGCTATGTCAGTGCGATCGCCAATCGGGGGACCGTCTACAATCTGACGCTTTTGGATAAATTAACAGATTCTGAGGGAAATACTATTGAAGATTATCCGGTATCAGTATATAATAATATCGATATTGCGGACAGTACCTGGAATGTGATTCAGGAAGGAATGCATGAAGTTGCCGAGAATACAGCAGCTTTTAAAGGGCTTGATCTGACGATTGCCGGCAAGACTGGTACAGCTCAGCAGTCTGTGCGTCATCCGAATCATGCGGTGTTTATGGCATATGCACCGTACGAGAATCCAGAGATCGGCATATCGATCCGTATTGCAAACGGATATACTTCTTCCAATGCCGCAGCTATGGCCGCAGATATTTTTAAGTATTATTTTGAACTGGAAGAAGAGGACGAGCTTTTGACAGGAACCGCTTCCGAGGCGACAACGACAGTAATCCATGACTAGGAGACAATGATGGGACAACAGACAGTTGTGATTAAAAGTAATCGATATGGGATCACACTTTTTTTGGACAAGCATATCCCTTTTAAAGATTTGCTGCATGATATCTCAGAAAAATTCCGCGCCTCCTCCAAGTTTTTTAAAGGTGCACAGATGGCGATCGCCATGGAAGGAAGGAATTTAAGCAGAGAAGAACAGATAAAGATCGTTCAGGCGATCCAGGAAAGCTCCTCATTGGAGATCCTGTGTATCTTTGAACAGGACACCTTGGAAGAATCTTATATGAAACAGGCAGTGGAAGAAAAGCTTAAGGAGCAGGATGCCAGCAATGGCAGATTTTATAAAGGAACCCTGCGTTCCGGACAGGTGTTGGAATCTGAGACAAGTATTATCATTCTTGGAGATGTGAATCCAGGGGCGACGGTAGTGTCAAAAGGCAATGTGGTTGTGTTAGGGGCATTAAAAGGAACAATTCATGCAGGAGCAGCAGGAAACGAACGTGCGTTTGTAGTCGCGCTCCATATGATGCCTGTACAGATTAAGATTGCGGATGCCATCGGGCGTTCGGATGACCAGCCAGCCTATTTGAAGAGAAGACACGCGTCAGAACCTAAGATTGCCTATGCAGAAGATGGTAAGATCTATATGGAATTAATTACGAAAGAAGTTATAAACGATATCCGGATTTAGCCGAGATAAGAAAGGTTGGAGGAGACAAGATGAGCGAAGTAATAGTTATTACATCCGGAAAAGGGGGCGTCGGTAAGACGACTACCACAGCGAATGTGGGAACAGGACTTGCGAAACTGAACAAAAAAGTAGTTTTGATTGATACGGATATCGGACTTCGGAACCTGGATGTGGTCATGGGGCTGGAGAACCGGATTGTATATAATTTAGTGGATGTGGTAGAAGGAAATTGCCGGATTAAGCAGGCGCTGATTAAAGACAAGAGATATCCCAATCTCTATCTTCTGCCTTCTGCACAGACAAGAGATAAGACAGCGGTGAATCCGGAACAGATGATCAAATTGATTGATGAACTCAGAGAAGAGTTCGACTACATACTTCTTGACTGTCCCGCAGGGATTGAGCAGGGCTTTAAAAATGCCATTGCAGCTGCGGACAGAGCGCTGATTGTAACGACTCCTGAAGTGTCTGCGATCCGTGACGCAGACCGGATTATCGGTCTTTTGGAAGCCAATGAGATCAAAAAATCAGAGCTGATTGTCAATCGTATCCGTATGGATATGGTAGAGAGCGGCAATATGATGTCCATGGATGATGTGGTAGAGATCCTTGCCATAGATTTAATCGGTGCAGTCCCGGATGATGAGAGTGTGGTCATCTCCACCAACCAGGGAGAACCCTGTGTAGGAGATGGTTCTTTAGCAGGACAGGCTTATATGAATATCTGCCACCGCGTCTTGGGAGAGGAGGTTGCGTTTCTGGATCTGAAAATTAAGGGCGGTTTTTTTGAAAAACTCAAGAGACTGTTCAAATAAAGGGGGCAAGGAGATGGCGTTCATGGATTTCTTTAAGAAAAAGAGTTCAGGGGAAGTAGCAAAAGATCGTCTGAAATTGTTGTTGATTTCAGACCGTGCAAATTGTTCTCCGGAGATTATGGAAGCAATTAAAAATGATATTATCAAAGTGATTACCAAATATATGGAGATCGACAGTGAAGGGCTGGATATTCAGATCACACAGACAGAGTCTGAAGGAGGCAACGGCACGATTCCGGTGCTCTGTGCCAATATTCCGGTTAAAGACATGAAGAAAAAGTAAGAGAGACCAGGTGAGATATGTTTAAACAATATCAACTGCGCGATTTTCGCTTGCGTTTGGTTGTGTTTGTATATACTATTACGATTCTTGGGATTCTGGTGATCGGAAGTGCCAAAGAAGAGTATCAAAGTCAGCAAGTGATCGGTATGGTGCTTGGAAGTATCGCCATGCTGGCGTTTGCACTGATGGATTATCATTTTATGCTGCGTTTTTATTGGCTGATCTATCTGTTTAATCTAGTGCTTTTGTTTTCTGTGGAGCTGTTTGGAAAAGAGGTGAATGGTTCTAAACGGTGGCTGAACTTAGGATTTATGCAGTTTCAGCCCTCAGAACTTACGAAGCTTTTACTGATTCTTTTTTTTGCCAGATTTTTCACAAAGTATAAGGAATCTATCAACAGTCTAAAGACCATCCTGATGTCATGTGTACTGCTTTTGATTCCTC
>CAJUGG010000037.1 GCA_910585995.1 uncultured Lachnospiraceae bacterium | reverse complement strand
TGTTGGGGTGTCTGGGGGGAAGGATAGTATGGCACTTCTCTGGGGGATGAGGGAGCTTTCGAGATTTTATCCGAAGAGGTTTGAAGTGGGGGCTGTCAGGGTGGATCTGGGGTTTGGGGGAGAGGAGGATGGGGAGATTGGGGAGTTTTGTGAGAAGATCGGAGTGGGACTTGAGGTGGTGAGGACACAGATTGGGAGGATTGTGATGGAGGAGAAAAAAGAAAAGCATCCTTGCTCACTCTGTGCGAAGATGAGGAAGGGGGCACTGGTTCACAGGGTACTGGAGCTTGAAGGGAATAAGATTGCATATGCACATCATAAAGATGATTTTGTGGAGACGATGCTATTGTCTTTGCTGTTTGAGGGGAGATTTTATGCGTTTCCGCCTGTGACGGGATTTGAGGATAGGCAGATTCAGGTGATCCGGCCGATGATGTTTGTGGAGGAGGCACAGGTGAGAGGGCTTTGTACGAGGTATGGTGTGCCAGTGATGGAGAGTCACTGTCCGGTGGATGGAAAGACAAAGAGAGAGTATGTGAAACAACTGCTTATGCAGTTGCAAAAGGAGCATCCGGGGGTGAAGGAGCGGATGTTTCATGCACTGCGGAATGGGGGAATTGTGGATTGGCCTGGGGAATTGTAAGGGAATTGTAAGGTTTTGGTTCGGAAAATGTAGGTTTTGTCTGGTATGATAAGGATGTTGGCTGAGGGAGTGAGGATAGAAAGATGAAAGAGACACAAAAGATTTTGGTGGTGGATGATGACCGGGAAATTGTGAAAGTTTTGTCAAAGTTGTTGGAGCTTGAGGGATATGAGGTATATGGGGCGTATGATGGGATGGAGGCGTTGGAGGTGCTGACAAGATCTCAGATCCATCTGATATTATTGGATGTGATGATGCCAAAGCTAGATGGACTGTCAACGCTTATGGAGGTGCGCAAGAGGCAGAATATCCCTGTGATGATCCTGTCGGCGAAGACGGAGGAGAGTGATAAGGTGCTGGGGCTTTCTATGGGGGCGGATGACTATGTCTCGAAGCCGTTTCAGACGGCAGAGTTGATGGCGAGGGTGCGGTCGCTGCTTCGGCGGTATATGACGCTTGGGGATGTGAAGCGGCAGCAGGAAGATAACTCTTTATTAAAGACGGGAGGGCTTGTGCTGGATATCAAAGGAAGGACGCTTTTCGTGGATGGAGAGAAGGTAAGGCTGACGGCGACGGAGTATAAGATCACCGAATTTTTGATGCAGCATATGGGACAAGTATTCTCAGCGGAGGAGATCTATGCCAGGGTCTGGAATGAGGATGCATTTGCGGTGGAAAATACGGTGATGGTACATATCCGAAGGATTCGGGAGAAGATCGAGATTGATACAAAAAACCCAAAGTATTTAAAGGTGGTGTGGGGAATTGGATACAAGATGGAAAAGATTTAGATATGGGACAGATGAGAGAAATCCTGCCTGGAGTTTTTGGGGAGCAGTAGTCGGTGTGGCATGTTCGCTGTTTTTCTGTGCGATGGCGGAAAATACGGGAAATATGATCTGGGTGACATTTGGTGCCTGGCTGGTGTTATTTTCTATTGTATCGCTCCGCAATGTAAGTGCTCTGATGAAAAATGAGAAAAAAAATGTGATCCCGGTGGAATTTTTGGACCGGACGTATCCGGATCTTGTCCTGGTAGTGCTGTTTCTGATGCTTTTATGGAACAGAAGAGTGTTGTGGCGCAGTTATTGCAGGAGTGTTAATTATGTGATATTTACTTTTGGGGTGCCGGAATGTAGTTTTTTCTTTTTTCTTTTATTCTTTAGTACGGGGACATTGGTGTTCTTTACCCTGGTGCTGTATCTGTCTGTCGTGCGGCACCTGACCAGGGAGAAGCTTCGCAAAAAATTGTGTTTTTTCCGGATGAAGAGCCAGGTACGCGATGTGCTTCGAAGAGGACAGAAGCGGTGGAGGCGCAGTCAGGAAGCCTGTCTGAAAAAAGGTGATGCGGCGAAATATCTGTTTAGAAGACTGCTGTCTTTACTGGCGGTGCAGAGCATAGTTGGGATATTATTGATTTTTTACTGTTGGGATACGTATTGGCTCGATGCGAGCGTGATGTCCTATCTGATCCTGGAATATGTGGTGCTTTTCCTGTTGGATGGCCTGGTGATTGGCTATAAGGTCAGGGAGATCGGTGTGCTGCTGGATGAGATCTCATATGTGGCGAAGGATATAAGCGAAAAGAGAGAGCCAATGCTTCATCCGTATTCTCTGTTTCGCAGATCGGAAGAGGAGCTTTTAAAGATCCGGGAACACAAAAGAGAGAGTATGGAGAGACAACTGCAGAGTGAGCGGATGAAAGTGGAGCTGATTACCAACGTCTCCCATGATCTGAAGACACCGCTGACCTCCATGATTGGATGTATCGATCTTTTAAAGCAGGTGGAAGAACTTCCAAAAGAAGCACAGGATTATGTAGAGCTTTTGTCCGGGAAAGCAGGGCGGCTTCGGGAGATGATCCAGGATGTATTTGAGATGGCCAAGGCGGCCAGCGGGGGCCAGGATCTTGTGATGGAACAGCTAGATATGGTGCGTCTGATCCGCCAGACGATGGCAGAGATGCAGGACCGTATCGAAGAATCTGGGCTTATGTTTCGGGTGAAGATGAGCGAAGAAGAGATGCCATTTTGGGGAGACAGTAAAAAGATGTACCGGGTCTACCAGAATCTGCTGGAAAATGCACTGAAATATTCCATGGAGAGAAGCAGAGTGTATGTGGAGGTCTGGGAAGAAGACGGACGGATCTTGACTTCTGTGAAAAATACTTCCGCATGTGAAATGGAGTTTACAGCAGAAGAGATTATGGAACGGTTTACCAGAGGAGACAAGAGCAGAAGCACCGAAGGAAACGGACTGGGGATTGCGATCGCGAAGAGCTTTACAGAAGCTTGCAAAGGGAGCTTTTCTGTTACGATTGACGGAGATCTGTTTAAAGTGCAGACTGTATTTCCCAAAGCAGAAGAGAGGGAGTTTATGGAAATATAGCCGGATTTACTTCAGGAGCGTGGAGCTGGTATCGCATTCAAAATGAGACTGATATTGAGAAATCTTGATTAGTAAGCAGCTTGACATAGATCATCTCGTATTTTAAAATAGAAAAAGTAGTTAGTCTCTACTAACTACTGAGAAAAATTCTTAATAATTTTATGCAAAATGATGTGTTTTTGCGTAAAACATATGAGGAGGGACGAGATGATCTTAGGAAGAAAAAGTATGGAGAGGTTTCGAAGGATACTGTGCGCAGGGGTTCTTCCGCTTGCCATGGTGATGTCGATGACCTCGTATGCGGCAGAAGAGATGCCAGGAAGCGGCGGGACACCGGCAGAGGAACAGACGCTCTCTGCCAATCAGCTGCAGACAGCGCCAGAAGAGCAGGTAGGAGACGAGGTGCAGACGTACCACCTGCAGCGTACAAAGGAGAAAAAGGCGGCGCCAGAGGTATCTGCGCAGAAGGAGGATTGGAGCTATCAGATTTTGGAGATCTTGGGAGAACCAGATTATGTAAGCGGTATTACAGAGCTTAGTGTGGATGGGAATACCTGGGAAGCCATGAGTAGTAAATATTCGGTATATTATTCGGGGCAATATTACAAGGATACAGATAATAATAAGTTATATTTTTACGGCTATCCAGTACCGCTTACCGACGGCCAAACCATCGTGATCAAACATCCAGAATATGAAGATCTGACCTTGACGGTGGTAAAAGCAGACGACAGCACCTTGAAGGTTCAAAAACCTGAGGGTTCTAATCCAGATCCAGGAGAGATTGCGCCTCCTTCAGAGGAGAAAAAAGCACCTCCTTCGGTATCTGCCCGAAAAAGTACCGGATGGGATCAATATCAGATTCTGGAAATATTGGGAGATACAGAATATGCAAGTGGGATACAGGAAGTACGCATCAATGATGTGCCGTGGACAAAGACGGATTATAAAATAGCATTGTCAAAGGATTACAAGAACTATTTTGTAGATTCCTCTGAAAACCTGCTGTATTTTGACGGACTAAGCGAAGGTGCGCTGGCAAAGGGAGATCAGATTGTGATCAAAAATGAAGCTTATCAGGATCTGATCCTGAGCGTGACAGAGGCCGGCAGCAATGCATTTGCGGTTGCGCCTTATGATGAAAATGATCCGGTTACGCAGGATGCGTTACATATCCGTCTCGTGGGTTATTTTGAGGCGGCTCTGAAAGGGCAGAAGGAATACGACGCGATCTCCGGCGCCAGTAATTCCATCACGACCAATCAGAACAGCAATGTGACTGTACAGGCAGCAGTGCTTTCAGAAGGACAGGAACCGATAGAGGAGGATTGGAAGGTTCTGGATACGCAGTCGGGTCTTAGTATCCACTCGGACCGGAGTAAGACGTATGTCACCATCTCGCCGGAAGGCAGCGGGATGATAGGAGTGTATTCTCCTTATGACGGATCTCTGACTCTGGCAGGAACACCGGAGACCCCAGGGGAATATCAGATTCAGGTTACATATACAGACAGTCTGGACCGGACAGCGGTGAGCAATGAACTGCCATTTGAGATCTATGAGGGGAGCGAGAAGCTCTGTGACCGTCTGAAGTTAGAGAACGCTACCCAGACAGAGGACAGGAAATATATGTATGATATGGAGCCGTGGGCGATCAAAGAGTTTGGCGGTGAGCAGGAGACTGTGACAGTGCCAGCCGAGATCAAAGCGTGGTATGGTTCACATACAAGTGGTACGTATGGGGAGCTGGGCTATGCACTAAACGGTGAGCCGGTGCAGACGTTGGTGATTCCTTCGGGCTGCAATCTGACGATGGTCAATATGAAAGTGTTGAGCAGCGTGCGGATACAAGTGCAGGATGGCGGCAAACTGGTACTGCGGGATTCGTCGGTCTACGGCAAGATTGAGGTAGAGCATGGCGGCAGATTTTCCATGAATTATGACGATTATAACAAGACCTTTCTCTCTGGCGCCATGATCAATGGACAGTTGATCTGCAAGGACGGGGCAGTGTTAGAACATGCATCTATCTATTCCAATACCAATTTTTTGACAGATGGCTCAGAAGCAAAACACAACGTAGAGCCTGTGGTATTGATACAGGGGACAGTGACGGTCAACGGACAGGTATTTATCCGGGGAGACGAGGCAGCGAGCGGGACGGATCCTTCCACCCAGAAGAACTATGCCGGACAGACCGCGCTGAAGATTGAGAATGGAACGCTTCAGATCACAGAAGGAAGCGTGGTCGCTGCCTATGGCGGAGGACATCTTGCGACCACTTCCGTAGGCGGAAAAGCGGTAGTATTGCAGCAAGGAGCAGTGACAGGAGAAGGCAGGCTGATTGCTGTTGGCGGAAACGGAACTTTCGGAGATGGCGGAAATGCCGTGAGCGGAGAAGGAAACCTGTCTGTTCGCTGGGTCTATCTGGAAGGCGGCTCTACCAGTTTCCCCAAAGATGAGAGCGTCACGGCGGGGGCAAGCATCGAAGATACTGTAACCATCGCGCCATCCACCAATCAAAAACAGATCGAGGGGAAACGCATCACCAGCAACAGTGAAGCTCTGCCCGATACCTACTGGATCGGCACAGAGATTCCCGATCTAAGTCTCTATCAGATAGAAAGCAACGCGCCCGGAGACAAAGAGGATGACAAAAAACCTGGAGAAACCGAAGGAGACAACACCGGAGACGACAAGAATCCTGGGGAAACCGGAGGAGACAACACCGGAGACGACAAGAATCCTGGGGAAACTGGAGGAGACAACACCGGAGACGACAAGAATCCTGGGGAAACCGGAGGAGACAACACCGGAGACAATAAAAATCAGGGCGTGACCGAAGGAAGCAATACCGGAAGTAATCAAAATCCCAGTGGGACTAAAGACGATACTCCTTCCAATAATGAAAATAACAGCCAAAATACTGGTGAATCAAAAGACGATACAACAAACAGTAACAAGCCAAAACCGGACGAATCAAAAGAGAATCTGGCTGGAACAGACGATCAACATTCAGGCAATTCCGGGGAGGATGGGACGCAGGGAACAAACAGTCAGACTGCTAAACGTTCCAGAAAAAGTCGTTCCAATCGTTCGGGAAGTTCTTCCGAGACAACGACTGCAGCTAGTCCTCTAGCGGCAGTTCCGGCACCAGAGACAGCGGCTTCTGCACCTGCGTTCTTCCAGGCCGTTCTGCCTGCACAGTCCAGTCTGTCCGTTTCCACCGAAAGGACAGCAGAAGACACTTTGGAGAAATCAACAGATACACAGGCATCAGTGCAGACAGCCTCAAGTGAACCAACATCAGATATCCAGGAAGAGATTCCAGAAGAAGCACAGACACAGCCCGTAGAAGACGAAGCAGTTCCTCTGTCCAATCATCAGACAGAAAAAAACAGTAGTCTTCCATGGATTTTGGCCGTCGTGATCCTATTGGCAGGAAGCGTCTTCTTGTGGATCAAAAGAAGATCGCGCAAAGATCCATCTTAAAAAGATTTGAAAGAAAGGGTAGAGAACAGATGTTCTCTACCCTTTAGCTTACTTACGATCTGAAAATTAGTCAACAGTGATAATTTCTTTTTTATTGTAAGAACCGCAGGCCTTGCATACTCTATGAGGCATCATAAGAGCACCGCATTTGCTGCATTTTACCAAGTTCGGAGCGCTCATCTTCCAATTCGCTCTTCTCTTATCTCTTCTTCCTTTGGAAGATTTATTTTTTGGACAAATAGACACAGGTCACACCTCCTCTATACTTTATCGAGTCAGTATCGATACCCAGATACACAACATCCGGGTCTTTACACTCGTTATATTATACATGCCGTATCTTAGAATGTCAAGGAAAAATTTTCTTTTATATTCCCACAAAAACATCTGGCGTTATAACTATTGGATCATAGGGGCTTTTTCGGCTAGTGTATCCAAACAGAATTATGTTATAATAGGAAAAAAGGAAAGAAAGAGGTAGAACAATGAGCGTGAAAATGCCGCCGATTGAGAAGATTCATGAAGCATACAGTGCGATCGCGGATGGGCGTATTGTGATGAGGGAGACAGAAGCGGATGTTACTTCATCGGATGGGGCGAAACAGTATCTGGTAAAATGGAATGAGGGCGTGTACTCTTCTAACGACAATGCATCCTATTGGAAAGGATATCTGGGGTATCCTCTGATCGCTGTTTTGATGCTGCAGAAAAAATTGTCGTTGGATTCTGAGATTGCGGATTATTTTAAAGGGATCAACTGGAAAGCGTTAAATACCAAGCACAAAAATAAATTTGCAGAAGCGGTCCAAGAGATTATGGATGGCTTTGCAGCCTCTGGAATTGATTGTGATATAATTAACAAGGAGATCAAAAAGGTATATCAGGAGATTGAACACCTGACAATCTCCACGAAGCGCAGCGCGCTCAGACCGCCGAGATAATAGATGTCAAGAAAAAATACTTGACATCCTTGTTGTTATCATGTAAGATAGGCAAGGTGATGCAAATGGAGGAGATTCTTAGACAGGCGCTACTGTATGATTTTTACGGAGAGCTTTTAACCGGACATCAGAAGAGAGTCTATGAGGAAGTGGTCTTAAATGACTATTCGTTCAGCGAGGTTGCGGAGGACTTAGGAATCAGTCGGCAGGGAGTGCATGATATGATCAAACGATGCAACAAACTGCTGACGGGATATGAAGAGAAGCTGCATCTGGTGGAGAAGTTTGTACATCTTCGAGAACAGGTGGGGCAGGTAAAAGAGCTTGCGGAAAAAGAAGAGAAGAATCCCGCCATGCAAGAGATCACTTCGCTCTGTGCGACAATCCTGGAGGAGCTATAGATGGCATTTGACAGTTTATCAGAAAAATTGCAGAAGGTATTTAAGAACCTGCGGGGCAAAGGCAGGCTGACAGAGGCAGATGTAAAAGCAGCGCTCAAAGAAGTGAAGCTGGCGCTTTTGGAGGCGGATGTCAGTTTTAAAGTGGTCAAGCAGTTTATTAAGTCCGTGGAGGCGCGGGCGGTGGGCACAGACGTATTGGAGAGTCTTACCCCTGGCCAGACCGTGATTAAGATTGTCAACGAAGAGATGATCAGTCTGATGGGCAGTGAGACCACAGAGATCAAGCTGCTGCCTTCTAATGAGATCACGGTGATTATGATGACCGGTCTTCAGGGAGCCGGCAAGACGACCACGGCAGCGAAGCTTGCGGGAAAATATAAGATCAAAGGGCGCAAAGTCTTGCTGGCGGCGTGCGATGTCTACCGGCCGGCAGCGATTAAGCAGCTGCAGGTCAATGGGGAGAAGCAGGGTGTGGAAGTGTTTTCCATGGGAACCCAGCACAAACCCGTCAATATTGCAAAAGCAGCTATCGAACATGCCAAATCCCACGGGATGAGCGTGGTGATCTTAGATACCGCGGGGCGTCTGCATATCGACGAAGCTATGATGAACGAGCTGATCGAGATCAAGGAGCATGTGGATGTGACGCAGAGCATCCTGGTGGTGGATTCCATGACAGGTCAGGATGCAGTCAATGTGGCGACTTCTTTTACAGAGAAGGTCGGGATCGACGGCGTGATCCTGACGAAGTTAGACGGCGATACCAGAGGCGGTGCGGCCCTGTCGATCCGCGCAGTGACCGGAAAGCCGATCCTGTATGTGGGTATGGGTGAGAAACTGTCGGATCTGGAGCAGTTTTACCCGGATCGTATGGCATCAAGAATCTTAGGTATGGGCGATGTGCTGACGATGATCGAGAAAGCCACAGAGACCCTGGATGAAGAGAAGTCCAGACAGATTGTCCAGAAGATGAAGAAGAACCAGTTTGATTTTGAGGACTATCTGGAGAGCATGAACCAGATGAAGAAGATGGGCGGCATCGGGGCGCTCCTTGGCATGATGCCGGGGATGAGCAGCCAGATGAAGCAGATCGAAGATGCCGTAGATGAGAAAAAGATGGCGCGTATTGAGGCGATGATCCTCTCTATGACCGTCAAGGAGCGGCAGAATCCGGATCTTTTGAATCCGTCGAGAAAGCGCAGGATTGCCAAGGGCGCAGGCGTGGATATCAGCGAAGTGAACCGCTTAGTCAAGCAGTTTGAGCAGTCCAAGAAGATGATGAAGCAGATGCCTGGGATGATGGGCAAAGGAAAACTGGGTAAAAAGGGGATGTTTGGCAAATTGCCGTTTTAAGGAACATTCCGTTTACATGATATAATGAAAATGAAACATATTTTGGAGGTAAAGAACAATGGCAGTAAAAATCAGATTAAGAAGAATGGGTCAGAAGAAAGCTCCTTTTTATAGAGTCATCGTAGCTGATTCTAGATCCCCGCGCGATGGAAGATTTATCGAGGAGATCGGAACCTATGATCCGAACACGGATCCGAGTACGTTCCATATTGATGAGGAAGCAGCTAAGAAATGGCTGAAAAACGGCGCACAGCCGACAGAAGTGGTTGGTAAGCTGTTTAAGCTTGCAGGAATCAGCAAATAGATAATTGGTGATCAGAATGAAAGAATTAGTGGAAGTGCTGGCAAAGGCACTGGTGGATCACCCGGAAGAAGTGGTGGTCACGGAGACGCAGAAAGATAATGCGACTGTGATTGAGCTTCGGGTGTCGGCGTCGGATATGGGGAAAGTGATCGGGAAGCAGGGAAGGATCGCGAAGGCGATACGGTCTCTGGTGAAGGCAGCGGCCTCCAAGGACGACAGGAAAGTGATTGTGGAAATTGTGCAGTGAGTGATGTGTGGGACGCCGGGATGCCGCAGGATGGCGGGCTGGGTCTTGACGAATGTCTGCATGGAATGTATCGGACAGTCCCGGTAGTTTGTTCGCCTCAATCGGACACAAGTGTCCGCCTGAGACGGACAAACTACCGGGACTGTCCGCTCCAATCCACACAGCACGATTCGTGCAAGCCCCAGCCCGCCATCCTGCGGCATCCCGGCTGTGACGTATTGTGGGGCTGTACGATTTCTGGCGGGATGATACAAGATAGCAAATTTTAAACAGCATCTGGCAAAATGATGCCCGGAAGGATTTTTGGACGCGAAGCGGTCAAAAGTGCTTCCAGAAGAGGGGGCATCATTTTGGCGGATGCGGAACTTAAACAAGTTTTAAACAGCATCTGACAAAATGATGCCCGGAAGGATTTTTGGACGCGAAGCGGTCAAAAGTGTTTCCAGAAGAGGGGGCATCATTTTGGCGGATGCGGAACTTTAATATAGAACTTTAATAGGAGTATGACATGCAGGAGTATTTGAGGGTGGGAGTGGTTTCTTCTACGCATGGGGTTAGAGGAGAAGTAAAGGTATTTCCTACGACGGATGATCCGCAGCGCTTTCAAAAGCTTGAGAAGGTGATGTTGGATACGAAGAAGGGGTATGTGGAGTTAAAGATTGCGGGTGTGAAGTTTTTTAAGAATCAGGTGATTGTGAAGTTTGCGGGGCATGATTCGATCGAGTCTGTGGAGGGATATAAGGGGATGGATCTTCTGGTGTCACGGGAGGATGCGCTGCCTCTTGGGGAGAATGAGAATTATATCGTGGATTTGATTGATATGACTGTGGTGACGGATGAGGGGGAGACTCTGGGGACGTTGGTGGATGTGATGCAGACGGGCGCGAATGATGTGTATGTGGTGGAGACGGACAAGAAGAAGGAGATCTTGCTGCCGGCGATTCGGGATTGTATTCTGGATGTGAATGTGGAAGAGAAGCGGATGCTGGTGCATGTGCTGGAAGGGCTTTTGGATCTATGAATTTTTATGTGTTGACGTTATTTCCGGATATGATACGGGATGGGTTTCAGACGAGTATTACGGGACGGGCTGTGGAGAAGGGGCTGTTGTCTTTGGAGACTGTCAATATCCGGGATTTTTCGGTGAATAAGCATCAGAGGGTGGATGATTACCCTTACGGGGGCGGTGCCGGGATGGTGATGCAGGCGGAACCGGTCTGTCTGGCGTATGAATCGGTGGCTTCGAAGATTCCGAGAAAGCCGAGGGTGCTCTATATGAGTCCGCAGGGAAAGGTGTTTCATCAGAAGATGGCGGAGGAGTTGGCCAGGGAAGAAGAACTGGTGTTCTTGTGCGGACACTATGAAGGGATCGATGAGCGGGTCTTGGAGGAGATTGTGACAGACGAGGTGTCCATCGGGGATTACGTGCTGACGGGAGGAGAGCTTCCGGCGCTGGTGATGATGGATGCGATCTCGCGGCTGTTGGAAGGGGTGCTTCATAATGAGGAATCGGCAGAATTTGACTCTTTTTCAGATAATCTGCTGGAATATCCCCAGTACAGCCGGCCCCAGAACTGGAGAGGCAAGGAAGTTCCGCCGATCTTGTTGTCTGGACATCATGTGAATGTGGAGAAATGGAGACGGGAACAGTCACTTCTGCGGACGAAGAAGCGAAGGCCAGATCTTTTACCGGTAGCAAATCTGACAGAAGAAGATAAAAAATTCCTTGCAAAACTGGAAGAATTATGATACAATAAAACGCGTTGTGAAAAAGAGATGGTCCTCTGTTACGCGAGACGTATTAAGAACATCCAATGATAAAGGAGGAACACAATGAACGAGATTATCAAGAATATTGAGGCAGGTCAGCTTAAGGCAGAGGTGCCGAACTTTAGCGTAGGCGATACGGTAAAGGTGTATGCAAAGATCAAAGAGGGCAACAGAGAGAGAGTTCAGGTATTTGAGGGAACGGTCTTAAAGAGACAGGGCGGAAGCAACCGTGAGACATTTACTGTTCGTAAAAATTCCAACGGGATCGGCGTGGAGAAGACCTGGCCGTTACATTCCCCCAATGTGGAGAAGATCGAAGTGGTTCGCTATGGTAAAGTTAGACGTGCAAAGCTCAACTACTTAAGAGGCCGCGTAGGCAAGGCTGCCAAAGTAAAAGAGTTGGTAAAATAATGCATGATAATGGAAAATTTGCGAAGCATGTTTTCTATGATGTTAGAGGAACTGTCGCAGATGCGGCTCCCGTCGTGAGAATCGGGGAGCCGCTTTTTTGCAATGGCTCCTTTTTGGCGTCTTCCGGTAAGGAGCAGAAAAGATGAAGCGAAAAGGACTTAGTTTTTATAAAAGAAGACGAATGATCCAGACTTCCGCTCTGCAGGAGGTGTTGGTGCATATCGGAGTATGTATACTGGCTTTTGCAATTGGATGTGTGCTGGTGTATTATTTTATGACCAGTTTGACTTGTGTGGGGCAGGCTATGGAGCCTTCTGTGGGAAGCGGAGATCAGGTGTTAGTGAATCGGTTTATCTATTCTTTGTCGCCTCCTAAGGCAGGGGATGTGGTGGTGTTTAAACCCAATGGGAATGTCAATTCTCATTATTATATGCGGCGGGTCATTGGGACACCGGGAGATACTGTGGAGATTAAAGAGGGTTTTATTTATATAAACGGTGAGTTGTTTGAGACAGGGATTGGCAGTGAGCAGATGGATTTTGCCGGAATCGCCCAAGAGGAGCTGACGCTTGGCAAGGATGAATTCTTTGTATTGGGGGACAACCGGAATTTCAGCGAAGACAGCCGCAACGCAGATATTGGAACCATACGCCGCCAGGACATCTACGGCATGGCCTGGTTCGTCCGCTACCCATGGGAAAATTTTGGGATGATTCCATAATAGCGGGACTTTAATAACAGCGGAAGTTTTCTCAGAACCCGGAAGGATGTCTGGACGGCATAGGCGGCCAGACATTCTTCCAGAGCCGGGGTTCTGAGAAAACTGTAGCGGAACTTTAATAATAGCGGGACTTTATAACAGCGGAAGTCAACAAAGCCCGGAAGGATTTCCAGATGCAAGGCATCGGGAAATTCTTCCAGAAGAAGGGGCTATGTTGACTGTAGCGGGACTTTAATAGGAGCATGTATTATGAATATACAGTGGTATCCGGGGCATATGACGAAGGCCCGCAGGATGATGCAGGAAAATATCAAGCTGATCGATCTGATTATTGAGTTGGTGGATGCACGTGCGCCTCTGTCTAGCAGGAATCCGGATATTGACGAGCTGGGAAAGGGAAAAGCCAGACTGATTCTTTTGAATAAAGCGGATCTGGCCAGCGAGAAAGCCAGCGCTGCTTGGGAAGAGTGGTTTTGTGCTCAGGGTTATTTTGTGGTGAGATTAGATTCCAGGAGCAAATCCGGGATGAAGTCCATCCAGCATGTCATCCGGGAAGCCTGCAAAGAAAAGATCGAAAGAGACAGAAAACGAGGCATCTTAAACCGTCCGGTCCGTGCGATGGTGGTGGGGATTCCCAATGTGGGCAAATCCACCTTTATCAATAGTTTTGCAGGAAAAGCCTGCACCAAGACTGGCAATCGTCCGGGAGTGACTAAGGGTGCTCAGTGGATTCGGCTGAATAAACAGGTGGAGCTTTTGGATACGCCAGGTATCCTCTGGCCCAAATTTGACGATCAAAAAGTGGGTGTTCGCCTGGCACTCTTGGGTTCTGTCAATGACGAGATCCTACAGATTGAGGAACTCTGTGGGGAACTGGGAGCATTTTTAGTGACACATTTCCCCGATTGCCTGGAAGAACGCTATCAGACCACATTTTCCAAAGAGGATAAGCCCCATGAGATCCTGGAAAAGATCGCCGTTTCACGGTCTTGTCTGAGCAAGGGCAATGAGCTGGATTATAAGAAGGCAGCAACCTTTTTTTTAGATGATTTCCGCAGTGGACGCTTAGGGAAAATTACACTTGAATTTCCGCCAAAAGGGGAATATGATAAGAGCATATCTTAAGGAACAAGAAGATACGAGGTGGCAGGATGGGACATAAGGATTACGCAGAAGAGCATGACAAGAAGAGACCGAATATTGTGCAGGAGATACTGGGATTTCTCTTGTATGTTGCCATGGTGGTGGGGATTACTTTTTTTATCATCACCTTTATCGGACAGAGAACTTATGTAAGCGGCAGTTCGATGGAGAATACGCTGCATCATGGAGACAATCTGATCGTGGATAAGATCACGTATCGTTTTTCCAAACCCAAGCGGTTTGATATCATTGTCTTTCCTTTTCGGCATCAGGAAAAAACGTACTATATTAAGAGGATTATCGCACTTCCAGGAGAGACGGTTCAGATTCGTGAGGGAGTGATCCTGATTAATGGGAAGATCCTTCGGGAATCCTACGGCAAGGAGATCATGAAAAGTGCAGGTTTGGCCGCAGACCCCATAACGCTTGGAGAAGATGAATATTTTGTCTTAGGAGACAATCGAAATGACAGTACAGACAGCAGAGATCCCAGTGTGGGTGTAATACATAAGGATGAGATCATCGGCCGGGCATTTATCCGCATCTGGCCTCTTGACAAGATAGGAGTATTAAAGCATCAGTAATGACGAAAAAAGAAGAACGGCTGAAAAAGCAACAGGAGAAACTTTTCAAAGAGCGTGAAAGGCTCGATGGCATGAGGGTATATGAGAGGGAATATGCGGCCTGTGGACAGATCTGTGGGATCGATGAAGCCGGCAGAGGCCCATTGGCCGGTCCTGTGGTGGCTGCCGCAGTGATATTGCCTCCTGACTGTGAGATCTTATATCTCAATGATTCCAAGAAGCTGACAGCCAGAAGAAGAGAGCTCTTGTACGAAGAGATTATGGAAAAAGCACTGGCAGCAGAGGTTGGCATCGTTGAGCCGCAGAGAATTGATGAGATCAATATCCTTCAGGCCACCTATGAAGCTATGCGTCAGGCAGTGGAGAAGCTCTCTGTCGTCCCGGATGTGCTGTTAAATGATGCTGTGACCATACCAGGGCTTATGCAGAAGCAGGTGCCGATTATCAAGGGAGATGCCAAAAGTGTCTCCATCGCAGCGGCAAGCATTATAGCGAAAGTGACCAGAGACCGGATGATGATAAAATTAGACGCGACCTATAGAGGCTATGGGTTTGCGTCCAACAAAGGATACGGCTCCAAGGCACATATCGAAGCGCTCAAAGAGTTGGGTCCTTGCAAGATACACAGACGAACCTTTATCCGCAATTTTACAGAAGGATCGATGGATGCAGCAGAATAAAAGACAGACAGGGGCAGCATATGAAGAACAGGCTGCCCGCTTTCTTTTGGAACAGGGATATCAGATCCTGGAGAGAAATTATCGCTGCCGGCAAGGAGAGATTGACGTGATCGCCAGGGATGGTTCTTATCTGGTGTTTGTGGAAGTCAAATACCGCAGCAGCAGGCAGGCGGGACACCCCATGGAGGCGGTCAACCGATCCAAACAGAGAAAGATCATCCGCACAGCCATGTATTATTGTTATCAGCAGAAAGTTGCAGATACCCAGGCGTGCCGATTTGATGTGGTCAGTATCTTAGGAGACCAGACAGAACTTGTAAAACATGCATTTGAGGTGCAGAGGTTGTGAAAAACAGCATCTGTCCGAAAGTAGCCCCGGAAGGATTTTACAGAACGAAGTGAAGGAAAATGCTTCCAAAAGCTGAGGGCGAAGAGAGGACGGATGCGGAACTTATATAGGAGAAGGATCATATGAGATGGAATCTAAAATCGGGCGCAAATACCATGCAGTTGAGAAAAAAAGGAGAGGTTCCTTATTTTGTATTTCCCAATTTAGAGGACACCCACTTGGTGCGTCATGGGTTTTCCACGCGTCTTGGGGGAGTCAGCGAGGGGCACTTGTCCTGCATGAACCTAAGCTTTACCAGAGGTGATGAAAAAGAGCGGGTGGAGGAGAATTTTCGCCGGATGGCAGACGCCATTGGCTTTCCTGTGGAATCTATGGTGATGTCTCAGCAGACCCATACAACAAACGTACGTTTGGTCACAGAGGAAGATCGGGGAAAAGGATATACAAGGCCTTTGGACTATGATCACATCGATGGCCTGATCACCAATGTGCCGGGGCTGACGCTCGTTACTTTTTATGCGGACTGTGTGCCGTTATTTTTTGTGGATCCTGTCAGCCGTTCCATTGGCCTGTCTCATGCAGGATGGAGGGGGACTTTGAACCGCATGGGCGCTGTGACAGTGGAGCGGATGGCAGAGGCTTTTCATACAGCACCGGAGCATCTTAGGGTGGCTATAGGGCCTTCGATCTGTCAGGACTGCTATGAGGTAAGCGAAGAGTTGGCACTAAATTTTAAACAGGAATTTTCCCGCCATGCCGATGAACATCTGGTATACCGCGCCAAAGAGGGAAAATATCATCTGAATCTGTGGAGAGCCAATGAGATCACACTGCTAGAAGCCGGTATCCAGCAGAAGCATCTGTCCATCACCAATGTCTGCACCTGCTGCAACAAAGAACAGATGTTCTCTCACAGGGCAACACATGGGATGCGGGGCAACATGGCAGCATTTTTGCAGTTGCGCTAAAAGAAAAGGGGTGGCCTATGAGCAGTGTACAATATCCCATCTTGCTGGTGCATGGTATGGGGTTTCACGATCACAAGCTTTTCAATTATTGGGGAAGAATTCCCAAGAGATTAGAACAACAGGGCGCGAAGATCTTTTATGGATGTCAGGACAGTCATGCATCCATGGAAGATAACGCGCATTTTTTATATGAACGGGTGACAAAGATCATACAGGAGACAGGGGCCAAGAAAGTAAATATTATCGCCCACTCCAAAGGAGGACTGGACAGCCGTTTTATGATCTCCTATCTGGATAAAGGAACCTATGTGGCTTCTCTGACCACGCTGAGTACGCCTCACAGGGGGAGCCATACGGTGGATGTACTGCTACGGATGCCGGATGTGCTGGTCCGGGTCATTGCGTATATCTGCGACTGGTGGTATGGAATTTTAGGAGATCAAAAGCCGGATTCTTACCGGGTATTTCACGAGCTTGAGACAGGACATATGGAAGAACTGAATCATCAGATGTCGGATGTCAAAGGGGTATACTACCAAAGCTATGCGTTTGTGATGAAACATGTGTGGAGTGATCTTTTGATGATGATTCCCTGGATGGTGGTGAGAGCCATCGAGGGAGTAAGTGACGGACTCGTGACACCGGATTCGGCGGCCTGGGGAGAGTTTCGGGGGATCTATACCGGCAGCGGGCAGAAAGGCATCTCCCACTGTGATGTGGTGGACAGGCGAAGACGCCGTTTTTCCAAGAGAGAACCACAAAAAGGACAGGTCTCTGACATGGCTGATTTTTATACTACACTTGTTCAGGAGCTAAAAGAGCGCGGATTGTGAAGATTGTCCATAGACTAAGGAAAATAATGCCTAGACATATTTTCCAGAAAAACCTAGAATAAAAAAAGAAAGATTTTTAAACTATATAAGAAGAGGTGGACGAATATGAACATGATAAAAGCAAAGGACTACAAGGATATGAGCAGAAAGGCAGCCAACATCATATCTGCACAGGTGATTATGAAACCTGACTGTGTGTTGGGACTGGCCACAGGTTCTTCACCGGTGGGAACCTATGAGCAGCTGGTAAAATGGTATGAGCAGGGAGATCTGGATTTTGGCAATGTGACGACGGTCAACCTGGATGAATACAAAGGACTTTCCAGAGACAATGAGCAGAGCTATTATTATTTTATGCATCATCATCTGTTTGACTATGTCAATATCAATCCGGACCGTACGTTTTTACCGGATGGCATGAATCCGAATCCAGAAGAAGAGTGTGCACGGTATGAAGAAGTCATCCGTTCGGTAGGCGGCGTGGACTTGCAGCTCTTGGGGATTGGACATAATGGGCATATCGGATTTAATGAGCCAGGAGATGCTTTTGAGACGATGACCCACTGCGTCACTTTAAAAGAACGGACGATTGAGGCAAACAAACGTTTCTTCGCTTCCATCGAGGATGTGCCCAAACAGGCGTATTCCATGGGAATCCGCACGATTATGATGGCAAAGAAGATTCTGGTGGTCGTCAGCGGTGAGGACAAAGCAGAGGCAGTGAAACAGGCATTCTTTGGCCCTGTGACGCCGCAGGTGCCGGGTTCCATCCTGCAGATGCACCCGGATGTCACTGTGGTAGCGGATGAAGCAGCGCTGTCCAAATGTGATCTTGTATAGAGAATGGATGGGTTCACAGCATGAAGATTATCAATGCAAAAGTATATACCGAGGACGGAGTCTTTGTCGAAAAGGAAGTGGCTACCGACGGGGAACGGATTGCCGAAGAGAGCACCGATGAAGTGGTGATCGACGGGACAGGCTGTTATTTGATCCCTGGCCTTACAGATGTTCATTTTCATGGCTGTATGGGGCATGATTTTTGTGACGGCACTCTGGAGTCTATGGAAGCTATGGCCGTGTATGAGGCTTCCTGCGGCGTAACTACAATTGTTCCGGCCACGATGACACTGGGAAAAGATACCCTTCTTAAGATCTGTCGGACAGCGGCTTCCTATCCCAATCAAAAAGGAGCCATTCTCTGCGGCATCGATATGGAGGGACCCTTTGTCTCTCTGGCGAAAAAGGGTGCCCAGAACGGGGCGTATATTCATAAGCCGGATGTAGAGATGTTCCGGGAACTGAATGAGGCCTCCGGCGGCCTTGTGAAAATATTGGCAATAGCGCCGGAAGAACCAGGAGCAATCGAATGTATCCGGGAGCTGAAGGAGGAAGTAGTGCTCTCTGTGGCGCATACCACAGCCGATTATGAGAAGGCGAGAGAGGCTTTTTTGGCGGGGGCTACGCATGTGACGCATCTTTACAATGCCATGTCAGGACTTTCTCACAGGGAGCCGGGTGTCGTCGGTGCGGCAGCAGATGCCAAGGATGTGGAAGTGGAGCTGATCTGTGACGGGATTCATATTCATCCGGTTACGGTTCGCCAGACATTTAAGATGTTTGGGGACGAGAGGATTATCCTGATCAGTGATTCTATGGAAGCGACCGGGATGGAGGACGGCGTCTATGCCTTAGGCGGTCAGAAAGTGATCAAAAAGGGACCTTTAGCTACCCTCCCAGACGGAACCATCGCCGGATCTGCCACTAACCTGATGGATTGTATGCGCACAGCCGTGTTAAAGATGGGGATACCGCTTGAGAGTGCTGTCCGGTGTGCCGCAGTCAATCCGGCAAAATCGGTGGGGATCTATGGACAGTACGGAAGCATCACGCCGGGAAAGACAGCGAATCTGGTGCTATTAGAAGAAAAGGATCTGCGGATCAGACAGGTGATCTTAAAAGGAGAACTATTATGATAAAAAGGCTGCTTCGGCAGCCCTTTTTTTGTTAAAATTGTTCCATTTTTTCTAAAAGTGTATGAATCTTGGCCGTGGGATTGTTGACGTGTTCGGTGGAGACGTCATGGTTGATGCAGTCGATGATGGCCGCTAAAAATTTGGTCATGTTGGCTTCCACATAGTAGGGTCTTGAGAGCAGATCCGGGGTGCGGTAGTTCAGATTGGTAGTGACCACATGGCTGATATAGCCTTTTTCATAATATTCATCGAATTTGGCAAGCCCGTCGGTAAAAAGTCCAAAAGTAGTGCACACAAAGACCCTGTTCGCTCCCCGATCTTTGATCTGACGCGCCACATCGAGCATACTCTCGCCCGAAGAGATCATATCATCGATGATGATCACATCTTTACCCGACAGATCATCTCCTAAAAATTCATGTGCGACAATGGGATTTTTTCCGTTGACAATCGTGGAATAGTCCCTGCGCTTATAGAACATGCCCATATCCACTCCTAAGACGCCGGCGAAGTAGACCGCTCGTTCCATAGCGCCTTCATCCGGGCTTATGACCATCAGATGATCCTTGTCGATCTTCAGATCCGGCTCTGCCTTTACCAGTCCTTTGATAAACTGATAGGGCGGATTGAAGCTGTCAAAGCCATAGAGGGGGATGGAATTGCATACACGGGGGTCGTGAGCATCAAAAGTGATAATATTCGTCACGCCCATCTGTACCAGTTCCTGCAGGGCAAAGGCACAGTCCAAAGACTCCCTTTGGCTTCTCTTGTGCTGGCGGCTCTCATAGAGAAATGGCATGATTACCGTGATGCGGTGCGCCTTTCCGTTGGCTGCTGAGATGATTCTCTTTAGATCCTGATAGTGATCGTCAGGAGACATATGGTTTTCCAGGCCGCAGACCGTATAGGTCAGGCTGTGATTGGTGATATCTGCGAGGATGAAAAGGTCAACGCCGCGGACAGAATCATAGAGGATTCCTTTGGCTTCTCCGGTGCCAAAGCGCGGGCAGGCATTGCGAACCAGGTAAGATTCTTCGTGATAGCCTCTGAAATCCGGTGTATTCTGAAATTCCTGATTGGTCTTTTCACGAAATTCCACCAGAAAACGATCCACGTCCTGGGCAAGTTCGCGGCAGCCCTCCAAAGCTGCGATTCTTAACGGGGCAAGGGGTGTGATACTTTCATATGAATGATGATCGGGCATAAAGTCCTCCTGTTTGATAAAATATGACAAACTGCTATGTACAATTATATATCATGTAGCTCAACATTGCAATTTTTTTCAATATTTAGTATAGTAAATGTAATTCTGAGAAAAGGATGAAACTATATGGAACATAAAATCAGTGCAGTTGTACCTGGAAGTATCGCAGAAGAGTTAGAGATTGAGCCAGGTGATCTTTTGCTGTCTGTCAATGGGCAGTATCCCCAGGATGTATTTGACTATCGTTACCTGTTAAATGAGGAAGAGATCATAGTTCTGATCCGCAAACCAAGCGGTGAGGAATGGGAATTGGAAATTGAGAAAGAATATGAAGAGGATCTGGGTCTGGAATTTGAAAATGGCCTGATGGATGACTATCATTCCTGCAGAAATCGCTGTATCTTCTGTTTTATCGACCAGCTTCCCAAGGGGATGCGTGATACGCTGTATTTTAAAGATGATGATTCCCGTCTTTCATTTTTACAGGGAAATTATCTGACGCTTACGAATATGAGTGAAAAAGATTTGGACCGCATCGTCTATTACAAATTGTCTCCCATCAATATCTCTTTTCATACTACCAATCCCGACCTTCGCTGTCAGATGCTGCATAACCGTTTTGCAGGAGAGATTCATCAGAAAGTGCAGAAGTTAAAAGACGCGGGAATCGTGATGAATGGGCAGATTGTCCTGTGTAAAGGAGTAAATGACGGGACAGAACTGGAACGGTCTGTGAAAGATTTAACAGAGTATCTGCCGCAGCTTCAAAGCGTATCGGTGGTTCCAGTGGGATTGACAAAGCATCGGGAAGGGCTGTATCCTTTGACGCCGTTTACCAGAGAAGATGCGAAAAATGTATTAGAGACGATTCACCGTTGGCAGGAGAAGCTTTTTCCGGCTTATGGCAGTCATTTTATCCATGCAGGAGATGAATGGTATCTGCTGGCGGGTTGGCCGATTCCGAAAAAAGATGCATACGACGGATATCCGCAGCTAGAAAATGGCGTGGGCATGGTGCGCCTTTTAGAGGATGAGGTAAGTGATACTTTGGAAAGCCTTATAGGGGATGACAGAGAACGAAAGGTGACGATTGCCACCGGAGAGCTGGCAGCACCGATTCTTCAGGGACTGATTCAGAAGATCCAGGAGAAATATCCAGGCGTGCAGGCACAGGTATATGGGGTGCGAAATGATTTTTTCGGAGAGCGAATCACAGTTGCAGGACTTTTAACCGGACAAGATCTGATCCGTCAGCTCAAAGGAAAAGAGCTGGGAGAGAAGCTTTTGCTGACCGAACATATGTTAAAAAGCGGTGAGCCGGTCTTTTTGGATGATCTGACAGTGGAAGATGTGGAAAAAACTTTACAAATCAAAATATCCATAGTAGAATCAAGCGGAAATGATTTTGTACATGCGATAGTAGAATAGAAAGAGGTTTTAGAATGAGTAAACCGATTGTAGCGATTGTGGGCCGTCCCAATGTGGGGAAGTCTACGTTATTTAATGCGCTGGCGGGAGAGAATATCTCCATTGTAAAAGATACGCCGGGCGTGACGAGGGACCGGATCTATGCAGACGTGACCTGGCTGAATTATTATTTTACTTTGATCGATACAGGAGGGATCGAGCCGGACAGCGGCGATATTATCCTGTCTCAGATGCGGGAACAGGCACAGATTGCCATGGATACAGCAGATGTGATCATTTTTTTGGTGGATGTCAGACAAGGACTTCAGGATGCGGATTCTAAGGTGGCAGATATGCTCAGGCGTTCTCAAAAACCTGTGGTATTGGTGGTCAATAAGGTGGACAGTTTCCAAAAATATATGGCAGACGTCTATGAATTTTATAATCTGGGGATCGGAGACCCCATCCCTGTGTCCGCGTCATCCAGACTTGGGATCGGAGATATGTTAGATGAAGTGATCCATCATTTCCCATCGTCGGAGCAGGAAGAAGAAGAGGACGAGCGCCCGAAAGTGGCCATCGTGGGCAAGCCCAATGTGGGAAAATCTTCGATTATCAATAAGTTAGTGGGAGAGAACCGCGTGATTGTATCCGATATCGCGGGGACGACAAGAGATGCGATTGACACCAAGATCTGCTGGAATGACAGAGAGTATGTCTTTATTGATACTGCGGGACTACGAAGAAAAAGCAAAGTAAAAGAAGAGCTGGAGCGCTACAGCATTATCCGCACCGTGACCGCGGTGGAGCGCGCAGACGTGGTGGTGGTGGTGATCGATGCCACAGAAGGCGTGACGGAACAGGATGCCAAGATCGCAGGCATCGCCCATGACAGGGGCAAAGGGATGATCGTGGCAGTCAACAAGTGGGATGCCATCGAGAAAAATGACAAGACGATCTATGAATTTTCCAGAAAGGTGCGGGAAGTCTTATCGTTTATGCCTTATGCGGAGATCTTATTTATCTCTGCTGAGACTGGGCAGCGTCTGGGAAAATTGTTTGAGACCATTGATATGGTGATTGAGAATCAGACGCTTCGGATCCAGACAGGTGTGTTAAATGAGATTATTATGGAAGCAACGGCCATGCAGCAGCCGCCTTCTGACAAGGGAAAGAGGCTGAAGATCTTCTACGTGACGCAGGTAGCAGTAAAGCCGCCGACGTTTGTGATCTTTGTCAATGATAAGGAACTGATGCATTTTTCTTATACGAGGTATTTGGAGAATCGTATTCGGGATACCTTTGGATTTAAAGGGACTTCATTGAAATTTATCATTCGGGAGAGAAAGGATCAAGGATAAGATGGTACGTGTGATTTGTCTGTTCATTGGCTATGTATTTGGATTGTTTCAGACGGCGTATATCTATGGAAGAATGAATGGAATTGACATCCGGGAATATGGAAGCGGCAATGCGGGGACGACGAATGCGCTGCGGGTGCTGGGAAAAAAGGCGGGGATTATCGTCCTTCTTGGGGATGTGGCCAAAACGGTTTTAGCGGTGTTGCTGGTTCGGATCTTGTTTCAGCGGGATTATGGAGATATGCTGCCTCTTCTTGGCATCTATGCGGCTGCTGGGGCCATCCTGGGGCATAATTATCCGGTGCATCTTGGATTTAAGGGTGGCAAGGGGATTGCCTGTACGGCGGGGCTGGTGCTGACGCTTGGGCCGATTGTGACGGTGCTGGAATCTGCAACGTTTTTGCTGGCGGTGTTTTTGACGCGGTATGTGTCTCTGGGGTCGATCTTGGTGGTGATTGAACTTGTGATGGATCTGGTGGTGCTAGGACAGATGGGATATTATGGGATGAGCCAGGAGCATCTGTTGGAGTTTTATCTGGTGTGTACAGCGCTGTCGGGGATGGCGATCTGGCGGCATAAAATGAATATTAAAAATCTTTTGCATGGGACAGAGCGGAAGATTTTTCAGAAGTAGAGAGGCTGATTTAGTGGAGAGATGCATGCTTCGGGAAAGGGATTATGAGGAATAGAGAGGAGAAGTAGGGTATGGCAAAGGTTAGTGTGATTGGGGCCGGGAGTTGGGGGACGGCGATTGCAAAGGTGTTGAGTGATAATGGGCATGAGGTGATGGTCTGGTCTCATCGGGAGGAAGAAGTGAGGGCGCTTGATGAGAAGAGAGAGAATGTGTCGAAGCTGCCGGGGGTGAGACTTTCGGAGGAGATTGTGTTTACGGCAGTTCTGGAAGATGCGGTCAGAGGGATGGAGTTGTGTGTGCTGGCGGTTCCTTCGACAGCGGTTCGGGGGACGGCAAGGAAGATGGCACCGCATGTACGGTCCGGGCAGATTGTGCTGAATCTGGCGAAGGGGATCGAGGAGAGTACGCTGATGATCCTGACGGATATTTTGGAGCAGGAGCTTCAGGGGGTGAATGTGGCAGTGTTGTCCGGGCCGAGTCATGCAGAAGAGGTGGGGCGCAGGATTCCTACTACTGCAGTAGTGGGGGCGAAGGACAGACAGACGGCGGAATGGATTCAGAATATTTTTATGAATGAGCGGTTTCGGGTCTATACGAGTCCGGATATGCTGGGGATTGAGTTAGGCGGGGCGCTGAAGAATGTGATTGCGCTGGCAGCAGGAGTCGCGGATGGACTGGGTTGCGGAGACAATACGAAGGCGGCATTGATTACTAGGGGAATTGCGGAGATGAGCCGCCTGGGGGTCGCTATGGGCGGCCATATTGAGACGTTTAATGGGCTGACAGGGATTGGAGATCTGATTGTGACTTGTGCTTCAGTGCATAGCCGGAATCGTAAGGCAGGTTATCTGATTGGACAGGGGAAGACGATGGAACAGGCCATGGAGGAAGTTAAGATGGTGGTGGAGGGCGTATATTCGGCCAAAGCAGCCAAAAAGCTGGCCCATCAGTATCAGGTGAGCATGCCGATTGTAGAAGCAGTGAATCAGGTGTTGTTTGAAGGAAAGTCTGCGAGAGAGGCTATGGAAGAGCTGATGCTTAGGGATAAGAAGTTAGAGCATCCGGAGCTGCCTTGGAAGTAGGCGGGGCTTAGGAAAGTCGTCGCCCGCCTCCTCCGTGAGTGCGTCCGCTGCTGGAGTGATGAGTGGTGGTGTGGTTATGGGAAGATGAGGGAGAGGATGGTGGGTCTTTGGGGATCTTTCGGTGGGTCAGGGTCTGATGGATCAAACGGTCTTCGGAGACGGTCAGATGCAGGGTGCTTTTTTCGTGCAGCGGATAGTGGTAGGTTTCGTGAGTTAAAGAGTAGCGGCTCTTGACCGCGAAAAAAGTGCTAAGAGAGGCGATCAGACCTGCGATGCTTCCGATCAAAAGTGCCAGAGGGAAGTGGTTCTTGGGGGCATCTTGTGCGAGATAGTCTCCGACTCCTTGCAGGACAGAATATGCACTGTCCGCATAATGCTCCTCTGCTGCATGTGTAAAAGCGTCGTCTAACAGGGACTCGATGCGATCATCCGTCAGATGATGGAGCATCTGTCCTTCTGTGGAGATATAGATTTCCTGGTTGTCTAAATCAATCAGATAGAGCATACCGCTGTGTTCTTCTCCGACGCCGTACCCTTGTGCTTCATAAAAGTCATCTGCATAAGAACGGGCGGTCTTGCCTTTGGCATCTCTTGTGGTGACTATGGCATAGTCCATCTGGGTCTGCTCCTGAAGCCGTTGGATCTCTTCTGAAAGTGCCGCAGTCTCCTCCTGAGAAAAGAGTCCGGCGTCATCATGAATAGCAGAAGGAGCCGACAACACAGGAAAGGAGATAAGCAGGCAGAAAAGGACAAGTAAGGATAGTTTTTTTATCATAACAGCAGACCTCCAAGTAAGGTAATCCCTGCGGTGATGGCGGCGAAGATGCTGGCACAGGTGAAGACTAGTTTTCGCATATGGATGGGGAGACGGCCGCAGATCTCTCCGGTCTGTCCGTTCATGGCAAAATAGTAAGTCTCTTGTTGATGCTGATAGGTGAGGATCCATACAGGAAGCAGGGTATAATGCCACTTATGCTGTACGTTGTATGTGCGAAAACTGTCTGTAGTGAGATGCTGGTGAGAGGTAATGGTATGGGAGAGAAGGCTTTTTGCATAGCAGTCCGTTTCTTCCTTCAGACTTTGCAGGAAGGTCTCTTTTTCCAGATCTTTCACCTCTGCCTGAAATCCAGATAAAAAGCTTGGCCGAAAGGGCTGGGCTTTTTTTAGGTCAAAAGGGAGGATACCCTCTAGCATCCTGCCTTGGGATTTCTGAAGCGCATTGCGGGTGAGTTCCTTCAGGGAGATCTCTCCTAAGCGATGGATGGCATAGGTCTTGGTCTCGGTGTATTCCGTGTCATGAGAGCGCCAGACTCTGAGGTCTCTGGCTGTCGTATGCAGATCTGCCTGCAGGGTACAGTCCAGAGTCCAGTAGGGGAAATAGATGCCGGATAACCGTTCGATCTGTGCCGGAGAGTAAAAAGCAGGCGGAAGATAGGTCTTGCCGCGGATCCAGGCTAAAAACTGTTCTTTGGCTTCTTCTTTGGTGATCTGAAAAGGGACAATATGCGAAGGCATCTGATCCCCTGACAGCTGTCCAAAGAGGACGATCGGATTATGACAATAGTAACAAAATGTGGCAGCCGTAGTCGGGTCTGCAGCGATCTGGGCGCCGCAGGAGGGACAGGTATAGAGAGAGATCTCTTCCTCCTGCGGGACTTCTTCGTGCAAAGCTGCATCTTCATTCACATGGGAATCTGCTTCCGGTGTGGAGGCATCTAATGCCGTCTGGTCAAATTCGGACAGACAGTATTCACAGGCATACTGCTGTGTCTTAGGCTGAAAGATCAGAGAACCGCCGCAGTTTGGACATTTGTATGTAAGGACAGACATGGATATACCTCAAGATGGTTGTTGTTTTCCTCAATGAGAAAATGTTCTGGTATTGACAGTGCCGCAGGCGCGAGTTCAGCTGTTGGAGGGCTTTGGTTTTCCACAGCCTGAACAGAATTTGCCCATATTGACGATGCCGCAGGAGCAGGTCCAACTCTGGCTGCTGTCCGGCTTTGGCTGCCCGCATGCAGAACAGAATTTGCCCGTGTTGATAGTGCCGCAGGAGCAGGTCCAGCCTTGGCTGTTGTCTGGCTTTGGCTGCCCGCACGCAGAACAGAATTTGCCAGTGTTGACGGTGCCGCAGGAGCAGGTCCAATTCTGGCTGCTGCCTGGCTTTGGTTTTCCGCAAGCGGAACAGAATTTCCCAGTATTGACGGTGCCGCAGGAGCAGGTCCAGCCTTGGCTGCTGTCCGGCTTTGGCTGTCCGCATCCGGAGCAGAATCTTCCGGTATTGACAGTGCCGCAGGCGCAAGTCCAGCTGCCCGCCGCGGCCTGGGTATTCTGCATCTGTGCGGCATTGGTCGCAGAAGCAGCCTCCATAAAGCTGCCGCCTGTCTGCATCCCCATATTCATGCCCATAAAACCGGCCATGGCGCCGGAGCGGTTCGAGCCGGCTGCTTCCATGCCCCGCGCCATGGCTCCCTGGACATAGCCTTCCCGGATGGAGGCGTCACTTAACATGGCGCCTTGATTTCTAAGGTTGATAAGCTTTTTAGACTCTTCATCATAAGTGATGCTGGCGATGCCCACCACCTGGATCTCCATACCACGGGTATGATTCCACTCGGCGTCTAAGACGTCTGCCATATAGCGGCCAAGTTCTCGGCTCTTAGAGGTCACATGAGAGATGCGGATTCCGTCTGCGGACATCTGATTCAGAGCGGACTGCAAAGCCTCTAAAAATTCATGGAGATACTGCTCATTGATCGAAGTGATATCGACCCGGTTTTTGTCTTTGGCGATGACTTCGGCATAGAATTTCAGAGGGTCTGTAATCTTGATGGAATAGGTTCCATGTGTTCTTAAGAATAACTCTGCGTTGTAAAAGTTATCAAAGTAATTGACCGGATTACGGGTGCCAAATTTGATCCCTTTGATCTCCTGCAGATTGATAAAACAGACCTTCTGGCTGGTGGGCGTCTGTCCGCCAAAGCACAGCCTCTGAAAAGATTCCTCCAAAGTATCCCGAAATTCTCCGTTAAAAAGGGAGGGCAGGGACGAATCATTGACTTCGTAATACCCCTCTTCTGCGGTATAGTCCACGATCCTGCCCCCGTCGGTCAGGAGCATAAACTGATTGGGATAGACATGGATGACGGACCCGTTGGAGATGGTGTCTTTGCTTCCTTTTCGGTTCTGCCCCTTCCGGACCGGGACGCCTCTTGTGAAGACCGTCTGATCCGACATATCCTCTGCTTCATAGACTTCTAACCAGCTATCTGCAAGCATACCGCTGATGGTATTTTTGGCTGCTCTGATAATTCCCATATCCCTTATCCTCCCAAAGCATTAGTTGTCTTCTTCTACAAACTGATGGCTGGTATATACGGTACGTTTTCTTGCCATCTCATCATTTTCCAGATATTCGTCGTACGTGGTAATCTTGTCAATGATGGAGCCATTGGGCAGGATCTCGATGATGCGGTTGGCCGTGGTCTGGACGATCTGATGGTCACGTGAGGAGAACAAAAGCACGCCCGGAAACTTGATCATTCCATTGTTCAGAGCGGTGATAGACTCCATATCCAGATGGTCCGTAGGCTCGTCGAGGATCAGCACATTGGCGCCGGAGATCATCAGCTTGCTCAGCATACAGCGGACTTTTTCCCCTCCGGACAGCACGCGGACTTTTTTCACTCCGTCTTCTCCGGCAAAGAGCATACGCCCTAAGAAACCGCGCACATAGGTTACATCCTTGATCTCCGAATACTGCGTCAGCCAGTCAACGATGATATCGTCATTGTCAAATTCCCTGGAGTTATCCTTTGGAAAATAGGACTGGGAGGTGGTGACGCCCCATTTGTAAGTGCCTTCGTCCGGCTCCATCTCGCCGGAGAGGATCTTAAACAGCGTGGTCTTGGCAAATTCATTGCTGCCCACAAAAGCCACTTTGTCATCATGTCCTAAGATAAAGGAAAGATTGTCTAATACTTTGACGCCGTCGATGGTCTTAGAGATGCCTTCCACCGTCAGCACCTCATTGCCGATCTCCCGGTTGGGCCGAAAATCAATATAGGGATATTTGCGGCTGGAAGGACGGATCTCGTCAAGCTGAATCTTCTCCAGCGCTTTTTTCCTGGAAGTTGCCTGCTTGGACTTTGAAGCGTTGGCGGAGAACCGGGAGATAAATTCCTGCAGTTCCTTGATCTTTTCTTCTTTTTTCTTGTTGGCTTCTTTCATCTGGCGGATCATAAGCTGACTGGACTCATACCAGAAATCATAGTTGCCGGCATAGAGCTGGATCTTGCCATAGTCGATATCTGCAATATGCGTACAGACTTTGTTAAGAAAATAACGGTCATGGGAGACCACAATGACGGTATTTTCAAAATTGATTAAAAATTCTTCTAACCATGCGATAGCATCTAGGTCTAAGTGGTTGGTAGGCTCGTCGAGGAGCAGGATATCCGGGTTGCCAAAGAGAGCCTGCGCGAGCAGGATCTTGACTTTCTGTGCGCCGGTCAGATCTTTCATGACAGAGTAGTGAAGATCTGTCTCGATCCCCAGTCCATTCAGGAGCATAGAAGCATTGGATTCTGCCTCCCAGCCGTCCATATCGGCAAATTCGCCTTCGAGTTCACTGGCGCGGATGCCGTCGGCGTCGGTAAAATCTTCTTTGGCATAGATGGCGTCTTTTTCTTTCATAATCTCATACAGACGGGCATTTCCCATGATGACCGTGTCCATGACCGTGTATTCATCATATTGAAAATGGTCCTGCTTTAAAAAGGAGAGGCGCTGTCCCGGCGTGATGGCGATCTCGCCGCTTGTAGAATCCAATTCTTTGGAGAGAATCTTTAAAAAGGTGGATTTGCCGGCACCATTGGCACCGATCAAGCCATAGCAATTCCCTTCTGTAAATTTAATATTGACATCCTCAAACAGGGCTTTTTTACCCAGTCTAAGTGTTACATTATTTGCACTAATCATAAGTTCAACCTTTCTTTATGCAATGATCCTTGTTAATAATACACCATCATATATTTTATATAAAAATCAGGTTTTTGCAAGTATTTTTACTATTTTTATAAAAATGTGCTTTAGAAATCTGGAAGAGTGTGGTATGATTAGATTATCAAAATATTTCTTATATTCTTATGGAGGAGTCCATCGTATGAAAAAAATACTATTTGCAGCATCTGAATGTGTACCTTTTGTCAAGACGGGGGGTCTTGCAGATGTATGTGGTGCATTGCCAAAAGGATTTAACAAAGAGGAGTGGGATGTTCGGGTAGTTATTCCGAATTATACTTGTATCCCGGACAAATTCCGTAACAATTTCAAGTACATCACCCATTTTTATATGGGAACAGGTTCCTATAATCCAGGAGCACATGTGGGGGTTATGACCTATGAATTAGAAGGCGTGACCTATTATTTTATTGACAATTTGGTCTATTTTGGCGGAGCGAAGCCCTATGGGGATTTCCGTACGGATATTGAGAAGTTTGCGTTTTTCTCCAAGGCGGTCTTGTCCATCCTGCCAATCGTCGGTTTCCGTCCGGATCTGATCCACTGTCATGACTGGCAGGCAGGACTGATCCCTGTCTATTTGAAGACGGAGTTTGCTCAGGGAGAGTTCTACCGGGGCATCAAGACGATTATGACAATT
This sequence comes from uncultured Lachnospiraceae bacterium, assembly GCA_910585995.1. Classification (GTDB taxonomy): domain Bacteria; phylum Bacillota; class Clostridia; order Lachnospirales; family Lachnospiraceae; genus Hominiventricola. The sequence goes on along the minus strand of CAJUGG010000037.1, from coordinate 17,459 downwards.
CATAACTTAAGATTCCAGGGGATCTGGGATATCGAGACCATGCAGGGTCTGACCGGGCTTCCGGATTATGTGTTTACCCCGGACAAGCTGGAGTTTAAACGGGATGCCAATATGTTAAAGGGCGGTCTGGTCTATGCCGATTACATTACGACGGTCAGCGAGACCTACGCCTACGAGATCCAGACTCCGATGTATGGAGAAGGCTTAGACGGCCTGTTGTCTGCAAGACATATGGATCTTAGAGGAATCGTTAATGGTATCGACTATGAGATCTGGAATCCTAACACCGATGAGAAACTGGATAAGAACTATACGCTGAAGAACTTTAAGAAAGGCAAAGCAGCCAATAAGAGAGCGCTTCAGGAAGCGTTGGGACTGACCGTGGATGAAAATAAGATGATGATCGGACTGATCTCCCGTCTGACAGATCAGAAAGGCTTAGACCTGATCGCAGAGGTGATGGAGCAGATCGTCGATGACAATACACAATTGGTAGTGATCGGTACGGGTGATCAGAGATATGAGGATATGTTCCGTCATTATGCATGGAAATATCCGGATAAGGTTTCTGCCAATATCTATTATGCAGACGAGCTGTCTCACAAGCTGTATGCAGCAGCAGATGCCTTTTTGATGCCGTCCGCATTTGAGCCATGCGGACTGACGCAGTTGATCTCCTTCCGCTATGGGACGGTTCCGATTGTCAGAGAGACAGGCGGACTCAAAGACACGGTGGAGCCATACAATGAGTATGAAGGAAAGGGCGATGGATTCTCCTTTACCAATTACAATCCGTGGGATATGATGGAAGTCATCAACTATGCAAAATATACGTATTTTGTACACCGGAAAGAGTGGGATGAGATGGTTGCAAGAGGCATGAGAAAAGATTTCTCATGGGATGCATCCAGATACAAATACGAGGGAATCTACTCCTGGCTGATCGGGTGGTAGGTTCTGTCGCGTAAGGACGGGGCTGTTGCTGCATAAAGCAATGGTCCCGTTTGGCAGTTAGAGGAGTGTGTATGGCAGAGACAAAATATGACAAGATTTATCAGGACTTAAAAGAAAAGATCGAAAAAGACAGGTATCCGTATCTGTCTTATTTACCGTCAGAATATTCGTTGATTGAGGAGTATGCATGTTCCAGAAATACAGTGCGAAGAGCTATCGGGCAGCTTGCCAAGGAAGGGTATGTGCAGAGTATCCACGGGAAAGGCGTGCAGGTGATCTTTGAGCCTGCCACAGAGGAATCTTCTTTTTTATTTGGCGGCATTGAGAGCATGAAGGAAGCGGCTTCTAGAAACTTAAAGAAGTTAAAGACGAAGGTGGTCTGCTTCTGTGAGCTTATGGTGGATGAGCGGATTGCAAGGAGGACTTCTTTTCCTGTGGGCCTGCCGATCTACTATGTGCAGAGAGTGCGCTATATCGACGGACAGGCGTTGATTGTAGATCACAACTATTTTGATAAACGGGTGGTGGGAGAGCTGACGAAGGAGATTATGGAGGCTTCTGTCTATCAGCATCTGGAAAAACAGATGGGGATGCGGATTATGACCACCAAGCGGAAGATGACGGTGGAAAAGATCACTCAGATCGATGAGAAATATCTGGAGTTAGGGGACTATAACTGTATGGCGGTGGTGAAAAGTTCTACTTATGATGACCAGGGAAATATGTTTGAATATACCGAGTCCAGGCATCGGCCGGACCGGTTTGTATTCTATTCCATCGCCCATAGAAATGGAGCATAGCCATCAGACTATTTTCCTTATGACATGAAAATAGCTGATGACTAAGATCACAACCGCACCGCTCCAAGCCAGGATCTCAGCAAAGAAGATCCCTGTCTCGCCCACCAAAAGAGGCAGGCAGATAGCGGCTAATGCGCGCATGACAAATTCTGCGATGCCGGAAGCCATGGGAAGGACGGTATTGCCCATCCCTTGGATCACCGAGCGGGTGACATGCAGGAGATAGAGGATGGGAAGACAGACGCTCATTACCGCCAGATAAAAATAGGCGATCTGAAGAGTCTGTACGGATTCCTCCGGAGTTCCGGAAATAAAACAGCTAAGGATCAGCTTGCCGCCTAAGAGCATCACGGCAGCGATCACCACAGAGGTAGCCAGAGCGATCAAGACTGCAGACCGCATTCCTTTTTGGATGCGGTCTTTTTTGCCGGCTCCCAGGTTCTGGCCTGTGTAAGTCACCATGGCATAGCCATATGAGGTGGCAGCTACCTCCAGGACACCATACAGCTTGTTGGTGGCCGTAAAACCGGCGATAAAGAGTACACCGAATCCATTGACCACAAACTGTACAATCATGCCTCCGATGGAGATGATGGCATTTTGAAAGGCCATAGGAGTGCCAAGGAATAAAAGGCGCAAAGGCAGGCGATCCTTCAGATAAAAGTCCGGGCGGCTTAGGGAGAGGATCTCGATCTTTTGGATATAGTAAAAACAGAAGATACAGGAGATCATCTGTGCGAGCAGCGTGGCAGCCGCTGCGCCGCCGATGCCAAGACTTAAGACCAGCACAAAGAAAAGATCCAGCGCAATGTTGACGGTAGCCGCCACGATCATGGCGTATAAGGGTGTCTTTCCGTCTCCTAAAGAGCGCAGGATGCTCGCAGACAGGTTATAGGTCATCACGATAGGGATTCCTAAGTACATAATGCGAAGATATAAAAGCGCGTCTCCTAGGATGGCCTCAGGGGTCTGAAGCAAAACGAGCACAGGGCGGGCAAAAAGCTGTCCCAGGAAAAGCAGCAGGATGGAGAAGATCAGCGACAGGACGATGGAATTGCCGACGGATTTCCGAAGGCTGTCTGCCCTGCCCGCGCCAAAGTGCTGTGCCATCAGGATGCCAAAGCCCTGCGTAAGACCCTGGATAATCCCAAGCATCATCCAGTTCATCCAGTCCGCAGCGCCCAAAGCAGCAAGCGCCCCTACCCCAAGGGCCTTGCCGACGACCATCGTATCGATCACCGTATAGAGCTGCTGAAAGATATTGCCCACCATCAGGGGAAGCGCAAAAGTAAAGATCAGGGAAGCTGGGCTTCCCTCGGTCATATTTTTCATATGTACAGACATAAAATGCCACCTCATCGTTTGATAGTTAGAATATTTTAGCAGAATCTTAATGGCTTGTAAATGAAAAAATGAAGGGCGGGAATGGTTTCTGTGGAAAAACGAAACAGGGATTGTTATAATGAGGAAGACAACATGGAACAGAAGAGCAGGAGGTAGGAGAAGATGTATGAGTTGGTGCAGGTGAGTGAACAGTGTTATTATGTGAATTGTCCGGCAAAGATCGGGGTGTATGTGCAGAAAGGACAGGATGTCTATCTGGTGGACAGCGGGAATGATAAGGATGCAAGGAGGAAGGTACGGCAGATCCTGGATAAACAGGGGTGGAAGCTTTGCGGTATTTTAAATACCCATTCCAATGCGGATCATATTGGAGGAAACCGGTATCTGCAGGGACAGACAGGATGTAAGATTTTTACTAAGGGGATGGAGGCTGCATTTACCAAAGATCCGCTGCTAGAACCTTCTTTTTTATATGGAGGATATCCCTGCAAGGACTTGCGGCACAAATTTTTGATGGCGCAGGGAAGCGAGGTAACAGATGTTACAGATAAAGATTTTCCCAAAGAAGTGAAAGTGATCCCGCTGCCGGGACATTTTTTAGATATGGTGGGATATCAGATGCCGGACGGGACGGTGTATTTGGCGGACTGTGTAAGCAGTGAGGCGACGCTTGAAAAATATGCAGTCTCTTTTATCTATGATGTAAAGGCCTATCTGGAGACGCTAGATCTGGTGGAAAAGATGGAAGGAAAGGTGTTTGTGCCGACCCATGCAGAGGTGACAGAAGATATGAATCCATTGGTACGCTGCAATCGGGAAAAGGTCTTGGAGATTGCAGGGAGGATCAAAGCGATCTGCGAAGAACCTAAGTGTTTTGAGCGGATATTGCAGGAGATCTTTCAGGGCTACAAGCTTACGATGAATTTTGAACAGTATGTGCTGGTGGGCAGCACCATCCGCTCTTATCTGGCATGGATGAAGGATCTAGGTAGTCTGTCCGTTGCATTTGAGGATTTTATGCTGTTGTGGAAGACGGTCTGAGAGGTAGGGCAAGATGGCAATGAAAAATCTAAGTACTTTATGTTATATGGAGCGGGACGGTGAATATCTGATGCTCCACAGGACGGTGAAAAAACACGATGTCAATAAAGATAAATGGATTGGGGTCGGGGGACATTTTGAAGAAGGAGAGAGTCCGGAGGAATGTGTGCTGCGGGAGGTCAAAGAGGAGACGGGATATACACTGACCTCTTATGCCTATCGGGGTCTGGTGACTTTTATCTCCGGGGACGGGGTGACAGAATATATGTCACTGTTTACAGCAGATGGTTTTGAAGGGGAGCCAATTCCCTGTGATGAAGGAGAACTTGCATGGGTTCCCATCGAACAGGTATGGGATCTGAATATCTGGGAAGGAGACAAGATCTTTTTCCGCCTGCTGGACGAAAGGAGTCCGTTTTTTTCTCTCAAGCTGGTCTATGATGGGCACAGCAAGCTGGTAAATGCCAGCCTGAATGGAGAGAAGATGGAGCTTTTAGAGATCCTGGAAGAAGACGGCACAAAGAGCGGGCTTTTCCGGGAGCGGGGAGTGACACACTGTCAGGGAAGCCTGCATCCTACGGTGCATATCTGGGTGGTTAAAAAGAGAGCGGACGGAGGCTTTGACATACTTTTGCAGAAAAGAAGTGCGCAAAAAGATTCTTATCCGGGGTGCTATGATATCTCAGCCGCAGGCCATGTGACAGCGGGGGAAGAGTTCCTGCCTTGTGCTCTTCGGGAACTTTGGGAAGAACTGGGCATCTCTGCTTCCGAAGAGGAGCTTCTGGAAGTAGGGGTTCATAAAGGCTATACAGAGGAAATATTTTACGGCCGGATGTTTAAGGATGCAGAGTGGAGTCAAGTCTATCTGTACGACAGACCTGTAGAGATCGAAGAGCTTCGCCTGCAGGATACCGAGGTGGAATCTGTATGCTGGATGGATTATCACACCTGTCTTAGACATATCCAGGAGAAGTCGCTGCCAAATTGTATCTATGAAGAGGAATTTTTGATGATTGGCAGTTATTTAGGCTTTGACTTCCACTTGGGAAAATGATATAACATTTATAGATAAAATTCATAACATATCAGAGATGAAAGGCGAGATGGATGTTTAAATATGAGACGATAGCAGAAGAGATCCAGAGTAAGATTCAGTCCGGTGAGTATCCGGCAGACGAGAAGCTGCCGCAGGAGATGGAGCTATGCAAGCAGTACGATGCTTCCAGAATCACCATACGGGAGGCATTGGATCTTTTGGTGTATCGGGGATTGATTACTAGAAGGCGTGGGGCCGGAACGTTTGTCAAAGCTATCGCAGGAGAGGCATCAGATTCTGAAAAATTTGCCAAGTCCCAGCAGTTTGGAGGATTTACCCATGATATGCTAGGCAGAAAGGTAGAGTCTGTCGTCCATGCATTTTCCCTGATGCGGGTGCCAAAAGAGGTGGCAGAGAGGCTGCAGGTGCCAGAGACGGCATTTGTCTGTTATATCTGCCGGACGCGATTGGTGGACGGGGAGCCTTACGTGGTCGAATATACCTATATGCCGACGGATTTTATCACGGGAATTACAGAAGAGGTGGTGAAAGGTTCCATCTATGAATATATCGAACAAAAGCTGAAGCTGAAGATCAAGAGCGCCCACAGGACTACCAGAGCGGATATGCCCACAGAAGACGAACGAAAGTGGCTGGCGATTCAGGAAGAGGCGATACCGATTCTGGAAGTGGAACAGACCGCGTACTTGGACGACGGCAGGATCTTTGAATATTCCAAATCCCGCCATCGGGCAGACTGCTTTGCGCTGCGTACCGTCAGTGTGCGCTGAAAGTGTCAGATTGGAGAAAAAAACAAGCATATTGTGAGATTTATAGAGACTGCATTATGGCAGATTGTATATCTGTCATGGTGCAGTTTTTTTATATTGGTGAAAATGACAACTTTTTTAGAAAAGTTAGCAAAAAAGTATTGACAAAATGAAAAGTTATATTATGATAAAAATATGTTATGATAAATAAAAATAAAAACATAACAATAAAGAAAGGGGAGAGAAGTATGGGGTTACGACTACCGGCTGATTTCTTTGTGGGAGCCGCTCTGTCGGGTCCGCAGACAGAAGGGGCCTATCGGACAGGCGGCAAGCTGGAAAATATCTGGGACACTTGGTCAGACCGTGAGATCTCAGATTTTTACAACAAAGTGGGCAGCTATGTGGGAAACAATTTTTACGAGAAATACGAAGAGGATATCAAGTTGCTGAAAAGCCTTGGGCTGGATTCTTTTCGGACCTCGATCCAATGGAGCAGACTGCTCGATCAGGATGGAAAGCTTAATCAAGAAGGCGCTTCGTTTTATCATCGGGTCTGTGCCTGCGCCAAAGAACAGCAGATTGAGTTGTTTATGAATCTGTATCACTTCGATATGCCGACCTATCTGTTTCAAAGAGGCGGCTGGGAGAGCCGGGAAGTGATAGAAGCCTATGTACACTATGCAAGGACGGCATTTCGGGAATTTGGCAAAGAGATCCGCTACTGGTTTACCTTTAATGAAGCCATCGTGGAGCCAGATCAGAGATATCGCAATGGTCTGTGGTATCCTTTTATAAAAGATGCCAAAAGAGGGATGAATGTACAATACCACATCTCTTTGGCGCACAGTCTGGCAGTCCGGGAATTTCGCCTGGCAAAAGAAGAGGGCTATCTTCTGCCGGATGCCAAGATCGGCCTGATCAACTGTTTTGCTCCGCCCTATACCAGAGAAGATCCAAGCAAAGAGGATCTGGAAGCACTTCGCATGGAAGACGGCTTAAACAACCGCTGGTGGTTAGACCTGGTGACAAAAGGGGAGCTGCCAAAGGACGTGATGGATACTTTAAGGGCCTGCAAGTTAGCCCCGGACATCCGTCCCGGAGATGAGGAAATCTTAAGATGCGGTATCGTAGACTGGCTGGGATTTAACTATTATCATCCCTCCCGCATCCAGGCTCCCAAAGAGAAGACCGACGAAAACGGCTATCCCAAGTTTTCAGATCCTTATATATGGCCGGAGGCAAAGATGAATATTTACCGCGGCTGGGAGATCTATCCCAAAGGCATCTATGATTTTGGCATGAAGATGAAAGAAGAATATCCAGATCTTACATTTTTTATCTCAGAAAATGGTATGGGCGTAGAACACGAGGAACGTTTCCGGGATGCAGCCGGAGAGATCCAGGACGACTACCGCATCGAATTTGTAAGAGAACATCTGGAGTGGATCTTAAAAGCAATCCAGGACGGGGCAAAGTGCAAAGGCTATCATTACTGGGGCCTGATCGACAACTGGTCCTGGAACAATGCATATAAAAACCGCTACGGAATGATCGAGGTGGATCTGATGAACAACTATCAGAGAAAACCCAAAAAATCCGCAGCCTGGCTCCAGGAGGTGATCCGAGCAAAGGAGAAGTAACCCCGCAACCCGCACACAAACAGCATCTGTCCCCCAAATGCCCAAAAGGATGTCAGGACATAAATGGCAGATGCAAAACTCTAATCCGAGGTATGAATTATGGGCAATTCTAAGTTAGTAGACAAATTTACTATGTTTGCATCCAAGCTGGGCAATGAGATTCATCTGAGATCTCTAAGGGATGCATTTGCAACGATTATGCCATTATATATTCTGGCAGGTCTTGCAGTCTTGATTAATAACACAGTATTTCAATGGCTTTTATCCGGTGACACATTATCAAACGCGCAGTATTGGGGAACTTTAATCGTCAATGGTACACTGAACATCAGTTCTCTCTTGATTGCACCGGTAATTGGCTATATGCTGTCACAGAACAAAGGATATGAAAATCCTCTGGCGGCCGCCGTGATCTCTTTGGCCACTCTGGTAGTGATGATGCCAAATACCGTCAGCGTCACTCCCGTAGGCGCAGAAGAAGGCGTACTGATCCAGGGCGCGCTGACTTTTGGAAATGTGGGAACTGGTGCGATGTTTGCAGGCGTAATTATCGGAATCGTAGCCACAGAGATCTTCGTCTGGATCAGCAATATTAAAAGGCTGAAGATCAACTTAGGCGACAGCATACCGCCAGCCGTAGGAAAATCTTTTAACGTACTGATTCCCTTTATCCTGGTGATGTCCGGCTTTGCCATCTTAAGCGCCATATTAAACAACTTGTTCCACACAGATCTGGTACAGATCATTACAACCATCATCCAGGAGCCTCTGCGGACAGCGACTACCGGATTAGTAGGCTGCGTGCTGCTGTATAGTTTAGGCAATTTCCTATGGCTCTTAGGCATCCATCAATCTGTCATCTACAGTTCGATCTTAGAGCCGCTCCTGATTGTCAATATGACCTTAAATATGGCAGCCTATGCAGCCGGCGAGGCGATCCCCAATATCATCAATGTGGCTTTTGTTCCGGCCTTTGGTCTTTTGGGCGGATCTGGCTCCACGATCTGTCTCTTGATCGCCACCTTCTTAGTAGGCCGCAATGCAGCGACCAAAAATGTATCCAAGATGGCACTTGTACCGGGAATCTTTAATATCAACGAGCCTGTGATCTTTGGATATCCCATCGTCTACAATATCAGTATGCTGATCCCGTTTGTACTGACGCCGCCTCTTTTAAGCGGATACTTAGCAACCGCAGGCGATTGGAGAGCCGTTATCGTACAGGCACTGATCTTGGTATTAGGAGTATTGATCTATATCCCGTTTGTCAAAATCAATGATATTGTTATGGAAAAGACCATGGAAGCAGAATAAAAAAATATTATCATAAACAGCAACGAACCAGACAGGACCAGGGAGGGGCTTGGGAGGGGAGCTGCGGAACTAAGAAAGGAGAAGAAACTATGAAAAAGATTCTATTAGTATGTAATGCAGGGATGTCCACAAGTATGCTGGTGGCAAAGATGAAAAAAGCAGCAGAAGCAAAGAGCATGGATGTAAGCATCGAAGCAAAGTCTCTGTCTGAGGCAAAAGCAGAGATCAGCGAAGCAGATATCGTGCTACTCGGACCACAGATCCGCTACGAACTGAACAACGTGAAAAAGATCGCAGGAAACGTCCCGGTGGAAGCTATTGATATGAGAGATTATGGTATGATGAACGGAGAAAAAGTACTGACACACGCGATGGAGGTAATGGGAGCATGATGAGTGAAGAATTTGAACTGATCTGCATGCAGATGATCACCAACAGCGGCAGCGCCAAATCCAGCTACATAGAAGCTATCCAAAAAGCCAAAGAAGGCGCCTTTGATGAGGCAGCACGCCTGATGGAAGAAGGAGACCAGTTTTTCTCCGAAGCCCACAGCGTACACGGCAATCTGCTGGCCCAGGAAGCCTCAGGAGACAAAGTAGACTTCTCCCTGATCCTGATGCACGCCGAAGACTAGATGGCCAGCACCGAGATGGCCAAAGTATTAGCCAGAGAGATCATCGAACTCTACCAAAAAAAATAAGCACTTAAAAAAACAGCATCTGCTTCAAAAATGCCCGGAAGGATGTTTGGACATAAGTGGCCAAACATTCTTCCAGAAGAAGGGGCATTTTTGAAACGGATGCGGAACTCTAATAGGAGATTTTATTTTATGAGATTTGGAGCATTAGAAGCGGGCGGGACGAAGATGGTCTGTGCGGTGGGCAATGAACGTGGGGAGATTTTAAACAGGATCTCCATCCCCACCGAGACGCCCAAGATCACCATGCCAAAACTTCTGGCCTATTTTCAAGACCAGGAGATACAGGCTCTTGGAATCGGCTGTTTTGGACCCATCGACCTGCATCCGGACTCAGAGACCTACGGCTATATCACCACCACGTCAAAATTAGCCTGGAAGCACTATGATATCCTGGGATATTTTCGCAGGCACCTGGGCATCCCCCTGGGATTTGACACAGATGTGAATGGTTCCATGTTGGGAGAGGCCACCTGGGGCTGTGCCAGAGGCTTGGACACCGCACTCTATATGACTGTGGGAACCGGAGTAGGGGTCGGCATCCTGGCCGGAGGAAAGCTGCTGCATGGGATGCAGCATCCGGAAGGCGGACACATCCTGCTTCCCAAAAGGGAGGGTGACCCTTACGCCGGCAAGTGTCCCTATCATAAGACTTGCCTGGAAGGCCTAGCCGCCGGACCAGCGATCGAAGAACGCTGGGGAAAAAAAGCAGCAGAACTCTGCGATCAGCCAGACGTATGGGAATTAGAGGCCTATTATCTGGCGTATGCCATTACCAACTATATCCTGATCCTGTCCCCGCAGAAGATCATCTTGGGCGGGGGTGTGATGCATCAAGAACAGCTTTTGCCGCTGGTGCGTGAAAAAGTAGCGGATATGCTGGGCGGATATATGCAGACAAAAGAACTTTCAGATCTTGCGTCCTATCTGGTCCCTCCTTCTTTGGGGGATGATCAGGGAATCTTAGGCGCACTAAAACTGGGCATGGATGCCTGTGGAGAGATCATATGAGTGTATTAAAACTAAGACCAAGCTGCAAAGATTATCTGTGGGGCGGACGCAGACTGATTGAGGAATATGGAAAAGAATGTGACAAAGAAGTATTAGCCGAGACCTGGGAGTTGTCCTGCCACCCGGATGGCCCGTCCACCATTGCCAACGGGGAATATGCAGGAAAGACACTGCAACAATATATTGACATCAAAGGGAAAGAGGTATTGGGAACCAATTGCAGGCGTTTTCGGGATTTTCCCATTTTGACTAAATTGATTGACGCGAAAGACAATCTGTCGATCCAGGTGCACCCGGACAATCGGTACGCACTGAAAAATGAAGGACAATACGGCAAGACTGAGATGTGGTATGTGATGGATGCAGGTGAACATGCCTTTTTGTACTATGGTTTTAAACGGGAAGTGAGCATGGAAGAGTTTGAGGAGCGGATCAGACAGGATACCCTCTTAGAAGTGTTGCATGCCGTTCCCGTACAAAAAGGAGATGTGCTCTTTATTGAATCCGGCACGATCCATGCCATCGGAAAAGATATTTTAATCGCAGAGATTCAGCAAAATTCCAACGTGACCTACCGGGTCTACGACTATGGAAGAGTGGGCAAAGACGGGAAAAAGCGCGACCTGCATATCGAAAAGGCGCTTGCAGTCACCAAACGGGTGCCAATCAGCAAGGACAAGAGCAGCTATCCGCATATCGCAGACTGTGATTATTTTACCGTGGACAAACTGAATCTGGACGGCAAAGTGATGAAGAAGATGGAAGGCAATGTCTTGGAGACTTCGTTTGCCAGTATCCTGATCCTCGATGGAGAAGGCACCATCACAAGCGGTCAAGAGACGGTTCATTACAGAAAGGGAGACAGCTTCTTTTTGCCTGCCGGGAGCGGAGCCTATACCGTGGAAGGCTCTTGTGACGCCCTGATCACGACGATACGGGAAAAAGCGGCGCCTGTGCGCATTGGCATCGATATCGGCGTGACACAGACCCAGATCGGCTTGGTGGACGTCCACCAGAAACTGCTGGCCTGCAAGACGATGAACACAGAGCCGACGCGCCCCGCCGAAGAAGTGATCCGTAAGATCGCTCAAAAGACACTGGCACTTTTGGAAGAACAGAAGATCTCGATAGATCAGTGCGTCTGCGCCGGGATCAGCGTACCGGGAACTGTAGATCCAAGAAAAGGCGTCGTCCGCTATTCCAACAATATCAAGTGGCAGCAGGTGGAGCTTAAGAAGCAGATGGGTGAGTATCTGCCGATTCCGGTACAGATTGCCAATGATGCCGACTGTGTGGCATTGGGAGAGGCCGCGGCAGGTGCCGGAAGGGACTGCCAGGATGTAGTGATGATGACACTGGGAGTCGGTGTCGGCGGAGGCATCATCTTAGACGGCGAGATCTACGCCAAAAAAAGTATCGGCGGGAGTGAGATCGGCCATATGGTCATCGTGGAGGACGGAGAGCCTTGTACCTGTGGAAGACAGGGATGTCTCGAAACCTATGTGTCTGTGCGGGCGCTGATCCGGGACGCCCTGAGGGTCACAGGAGAAGAACTGACGCCCAAAGAGATCTTTGAGCGTGCAGCCGCAGGAGATACGAGACTAAAAAAACTGGTGCCTCATTACGTAAAAAGACTTGGCATCGGGATTGTCAATGTGGTCAATATCTTCCGGCCGCAGCTGGTGCTGTTAGGCGGAGAATTGTCGCCTCTTTTGGAACCTTTGCTGCCAGAACTTCAGGAGCAGATGAAAAAAAGCTGCTTTGGAGGGGCGGACAGCGAATGTCCTGTGATCGAGATCGCAGCTCTTGGCAACCAGGCAGGCGTGATCGGCGCTGCAAGTCTGATCTAGGAAAAATGAGAACTGTATTCAAACAAATTGTACATTTGTTAGGGTGCAGTTCTTTTGTTTTTTATGAAAAATAACTGTAAATTGCATATTATATCAGATAATTTCCTAAAGAAAATCCCAGGATACACCGATATTATCTTTATAGTGTAAAGATAGAAGGGTAGTTCAACTTTTATTCATGATAATAGGTTTGCTGGCGAAGCCTGCAATCTATTGTACAGAAAGGGAACATACATATGCGAATACAACACAATTTAGCGGCGCTTAATTCCAAGAGAAATATCGGCGTAACCAATTAGGCGATGGCGAAAAACCTGGAAAAGTTAAGTTCCGGCTACAAGATCAATCGTGCCGGAGATGATGCGGCTGGTCTGGCGATCTCAGAAAAGATGCGCGGACAGATCACCTCGATGGATCAAGGCAAACGAAATGTGCAGGATGGGATCTCCCTGGTGCAGACCGTGGAGGGCGCTCTGACAGAGGTCCATTCCATGTTAAACCGTATGAAAGGGATGGCAGTGCAGGCAGCCAGTGGAACCTATACCGAGCTTCAGCGCTCCATGATGAATGATGAGATGCAGGCGCTGAAAGAGGAGATCAACCGCATCGGAGAGTCAACAACCTTCAGCGGTGTGCCCCTGTTCACCAATGGAGGAACCAAGAAAAATGTGGCGATAACCGCATTTTAGGCTGCACGCTGGATCTCAACAGCGGGGAAGTAAAGGTAAATTATGCCGGCAGTGTAGGGCGCGCCGGACAGACGTCTTCCAGCAATGGATATGAGATGCTGGCAGAAAAGATTGCCACAGAGTATGTGCCCAATGCCGTGATGCAGATTCTGGATTCCTTTCCGACTCTGAAAAATAATATTGGAACAGATAAGATCGATATGGAGCTGAACATTGAGTATGTGGACGGCGGAGGAGGGATGATGGCCTATGCGCAGGCTTCTTTTCGCGCCGATGGCAGGCCCTTTAATATGCAGATCACGATAGATTCCTCTGATTTTTCCGATGCTTCGATCCAGGATGGAAGCCCGGATCAGGCTGCCCTCAAATCCACGATTGCCCATGAGCTGATGCATTGGGTGATGCAGTATACACTGACAGACGGGATGTTTGGGAGAAATGGACAGGAAAAATATCCGGAGTGGTTTGTGGAGGGCACTGCGCAGTTGGCAGGAGGAGGATTCCCTACCAGATGGAACAACCAGCTGCAGCAGATCGCCGGTCAGCTTGCGGATGCGAATGATGCTTCTAAGGATACAGCGATTGCTGATTATCTCAAGTCCTATGACGTGGCAGGCAGGCCCTATGGTCATGGCTATCTGGCGGCGGCGTATCTGGGGTATCTGGCCGGAGATCAAAACCAACAAGATCTGGGGAAAAGAATTGCTGATGGTATGGATAAAATTTTTAGTGAGCTTCAGACGAATCCGTCTTTGTATAACGTATTAAGTCAAAAGACAGGAAAGCAATTAAATGGCCTAGCCGATATTGAGGCGTTGTTTGATACTCCAGACCCTGGTTTGACAGCGTTTGTCCGCGAGCTTTCGGTAGCATCAAAAGGCGGTGCCGGCTCTGTGATTGCTGTCAGCATGAATACAGGAGGAGCTTCCATGCTTGGGACGAGTGCTACGGACTCTCCATTTTCCATATCCCGCTGGAATATCGGAGCTGCCGGGAAGCTCTCGATCAATGCTGGCGGCTATGACCAGTTTATTGATGTGGAACTGTTCCGGCTGGATGATATCGGCCTGCGGCTCTCTAAGACCAACATACTGACACTCAAAGATGCTAACAGCGGCGTCGATGATATCGACAGTGCTATCAACCGGGTCAGTGAGATGCGCAGCCATTATGGAGCGATGCAGAACCGTCTGGAACATACCTATTCCAATCTGTGCAATACCGTAGAGAATCTGACCGCCGCAGAGTCCCAGATCCGGGATACGGATATGGCGCTTGCCATTACAGAGCATGTGCGCAACCAGGTCCTGTTCCAGAGCGGCCAGGCGATGCTTGCGCAGGCGAATCAGGTTCCGGGCCAGATCCTGAGTCTGTTAGGAGCATAGGAGGATAACCGATGGGAGTGCTGAAAGAACTGCAATGTCCTTCCTGCTATAAAAAATGGCGGCTCTGTCTGGGCCACGGGAGGAAGCATAGCTCTTTGGGAAGGGTGATGAAGCTCTTTCCAGATCCGATACAAAAGCAGATCGCAGCCTGTAAAGAAGGTGGTGCACTGCCTCTCTTTCATTTCCAATATCAGACAGCAGTGTGCAGACAGTGTCAGGAGATGATAGCAGTACCAGTGCTGGTATTAAAAGAAAAAGAAAGCGATCAGACGCTGACCGGAACCTGTCCCATATGCGGCGGGGAAGCAGAGCTTTTAGACGAAAACAGCGCGATCACCTGCCCGAAGTGCCAAAAAGCAGAGCTGGACAGACAGGATGTGGGGCTTTGGGATTAGAATAGAGCCAGGATTTTCCAGCAGCTAACATACGCAGTGCTGCTTCTTTCATACCTTCTCTTATTCCCTCTTTCGGGGATTCATTTCTCATATCCTCCATGATGCGGCACATCTCACTCACTCCTTTCGGATACCGTGTTCTGTCTGCCATTAGTTTAAAATTCATATCAGATGCCTGTGTACAGTTAAAATCGTGCATGAGCTTTCCAAGATTAGATTCACCTCGGTACTCCCCATTTACATACAAGATATGTTCCCCATCTTCAAAAGATTTACCCGTGGCGAGGTTCATCCTCTCAATCGGATAGACCGGCTCGCCCTTTCCATAAAAATCTTTCTCAATGGTAAAAATTGTATAAGTGTCTGGCAATTCTTTAAATTCCTGCCCGGAATGGAGATTCTCTACATCCATCACGCTGGAATGGTATCTGGCTCTGCATGGGTCTGCCCCTTTTTCCTGCCTTTGAATTTCAAGATCATATCTTTTTCCGGCTGAATCTGTTTTATATGCATCCAGGCAGATAGAACGTGCCCCGGCCAGCCTTTGCATATCCTTTTGCGTTTCACAGTCAGTGATAATCAAATCTTGCTTATCTGTGATAATGCGTAATACAAATTCAGCCAGTGGAATGTTATCTTTGAACAGACAGCGCATGAAATCATCATCGATAGGACGTAAGTCACGCAGGCGCTGCAAATCTTCCTGAAGCTGCGTTCCGTTTCTGTCAATATCTCCACCTGCCTTTCCTTTCGTTTTTGTAGTTTCATACTATCACATAATCCGAATATTTTCAATCATATCCAGACCATTCGCCAGCGGGATCAGCGCTGCTGATAGTGACTTAAGAAATCAGCAAGCTTTACGGCGGCATCTTCTAAGACTTCCACGCGCGGCAGGTAGACGATGCGGAAGTGATCCGGGTTTTTCCAGTTAAAGCCGCTGCCGTGTACAATCAGGATCTTTTTCTCTTTTAATAGATCCAGTGCAAATTTTTCATCGTTGGTGATCTGGAATTTCTGCACATCCAGTCTGGGGAAGATGTAAAAGGCAGCTTTGGGTTTGACCACGCTGATGCCTGGGATATCGCAGAGGGCTTTGTAGATATATTCGCGCTGCTCGTAGATCCGGCCGCCGGGAACGATGTAGTCTTTGACGCTTTGATGGCCGCCTAAGGCGGTCTGTACGATGGACTGGGCCGGGACGTTGGAGCAAAGCCGCATGTTGGAGAGCATGTTCAGGCCTTCGATATAGTCTTTGGCCAGGTCTTTGTTGCCGCTTAGGATCATCCAGCCAATCCGGAAACCGGCGATCATATGGGATTTGGACAATCCGCTGAAGGTCACGCAGAACAGATCAGGCGCTAAGGAAGCGATAGAGATATGCTCTTCGCCGTCCATGACCAGACGGTCATAGATCTCGTCGGAAAAGATCATCAGATGGTGTTCTCTCGCTAAGTCAACAATCTGTTGCAGTATTTCCTTGGGATACAGCGCTCCTGTGGGGTTGTTGGGATTGATAATGACGATGGCTTTGGTGCGATCATTGATCTTTTTGCGCATATCGTCCAGGTCCGGATACCATTCCGACTGTTCGTCGCAGATATAATGGACGGCTTTGCCGCCGGAGAGCGTCGCACAGGCGGTCCAGAGAGGGTAGTCAGGAGCGGGGATCAGGATCTCGTCTCCGTCATCCAACAGAGCAGACATACATAAGTTGATCAGTTCGCTGACGCCGTTACCGGTATAGACATCTCCGATCGAGACATTGGGGATATGTTTTAGCTGTGCGTACTGCATGATTGCTTTTCTGGCAGAGAACAGTCCTTTGGCATCGGAATATCCTTCACACTCGGTCAGCTGCTGGCGCATATCATAGATCACCTCGTCCGGTGTCCGAAAACCAAAAGGAGCCGGGTTGCCGATATTGAGCTTCAGAACATGTGTTCCGGCTTCTTCCATCCGGCTTGCCTCGTCTACCACTGGCCCTCTGACGTCATATAATACATTGTCTAATTTGGATGATTTTTTAAATTCCCGCATCGTGATTCCTCCCGTTTGTCTGTTTTTTATCGGTTCTGGTTCTGTCGTTGGTGTTGTCGGTTGTTCTGGTTGCGCTGTCGGTTCCTTCCCGGCAGCTTCTTCTTTGCCGCTTAGCCATGCCTCCTCCACGTTCAGGGCATCTGCCAGAAAGCGGAGCAGTTCGGCTCGCGGAACCGTCTTACCGCTCACATACTGACTCATATGACTTTTTCCAAGTTTTACTCCTTGTTCTTCTGCCATGCGGATCAAATCTACTTGTTTGATCTGCTGGCGCTCCATGGCGCTCCATAGTCGTTCTGAAAATGTTGTATTTGGCATGCGATTCTCCTCTGAAAGTTCAATGTGATGATGCCAGGGTCAAAAGGTGAAAAATCCGATGCAAGCTTGCTTGCAAGAGGATTTTTGAACTTGGGACCCGCAAAACACCGAAAAGTAGCCATTTTTCACAGAAAAATGAGCGGATTTGAGGTGTTTTAGGATTGCGGGAGCA
>CAJUGG010000036.1 GCA_910585995.1 uncultured Lachnospiraceae bacterium | reverse complement strand
CATTGTTGAGGCCGTGGGTTCGAATCCCATATGCTCCAGAAAAGTGGAAAAGTCTTGGTATCAGCAAGATTTTTCCACTTTTTGATTCATGACAATCTCGGCGCCTTAATCATAGGAGTCAAGGCAGTCCGTGCTTAAAATTCTTTTTCTTCAATAAACTTAAGGGAACACAGATACGAGATCCCAACAATCAAGATGCAGGCTACCGTCAGAATTCCCATAAAAAACCTGCCATCCTGCAACAACTCTCCCAGCAGTTGAACATACGGTTTACCAATTCCCGTCTTACTGAGCAGGTAAGTTGCAACGATCACTACAGCAATCACAAGCATCGCACCTGTTCTGCCTTTTTCTACGCCAAATTTGATCAGGCACGGGATGGAACATGCGATAAAGATCCAGGCGATCAACAGATAGATGGGATCTGCGCCTGCATCTTCCACCCATTCCTCCAACGAAAAGCGTGTGCTGACAAACGCAAACCGCAGGATCACTGCCGTCAGCCACCCGCCAAAGATGGTGAGCCCGCTGATCAGATATTTCGCCTGTACATATGCGCGGCGGCTGGCAGGCAGCGTCATCAGAAAACTCATGCCATTGTCATACTCGTCATACGAAAACGTGGTAAATGAATATACCGACATTAAAAAGGTCATATAGCTGGTGACAAAATTGCCATATCCTTTAGAACCGCTCATCAGCATCAGCACAGCTAACAAAAGCACAATCAGATAAAATTTCCTCTGATTTTTTAACAATTTTAAATCTTTGATCAAATGTCCTCTCATACGGCTTCCCCCCTGATCATCATAGAGATCAATTCATCAATATTTCCTTTTTCTATAGAAAGTTCTGGTGCATTTTCCTGATAAAACTGTTTTTGGTTGGTCAACAGACTATATCCATAGCTCTCTTGTCTTTTCTTTAACAAATAGGTGTGATCCATCTTTTGATACTGCTCTTCGGTGACTTTTAAGATGCCATATTCTGAGAGCAGCACATCCGTCTCCTCATGCAGCAGCATCTGACCTTTGTGAATCAGATAGAGATCATCACAAAACCCTTCCAGATCACTGGATATATGCGAGCTGATCAAGATGGAACGATCTCCTGGGATCATATAATCCCGCAGCATATCCAGGATCTGCTCTCTTGCCAGTACATCCAGTCCAGCCGTCGGCTCATCCAGGATCAAAAGTTTTGCTTTATGAGACATGGCAATCAGCACTTTTAACTTGGCTTTCATACCTGTGGAAAATTCTCTGATCTTTTTATCCAGTGGGATCTCTAATTTCTGACAGTTCTCCAAAAACAGGCTCTCTTCAAACCCCTGATAGAATTGTTTTAAAATGGGTATCAGATCTTCTGCTTTCAGATAGCCGCTAAATCCAGAGTCTGACAGGACTACTCCGATCTGTTCTTTGTCTTTTTCTGTAAAGTCCTTCAATGGTTTTCCCAGCAGCTCGATCTTGCCGCTGTCGGGAAAGATCAGGCCTAAGATGGATTTGAATGTGGTGCTTTTTCCGGCTCCATTCAGACCGATCAGCGCTGTCACGCTTCCTTCTTGCACCTCCATCGAACAGTTCAGCTCGAAGCCGGCATATTTCTTTTTTACTTGATCTAGCTTTATCATTATGACTCCTCCAATATCAGCATAAATAAATCCGTAATCTCTTGATTATTCATCCCACAGCTTCGGCCTTTCCGAATGGCATCTTCGAGTCCGGCCTCTACTTCCTGGCGCTTGACTTCTAACATCTGCGACTGGTTGGCACTTAGGACAAAACTGCCTTTTCCATGAATCGTATTGATAAATCCCTCCTGCTCTAAAGCATCATAGGATTTTTTCACGGTCAGGGCACTGACGCGAAGTTCTTTGGCAAGCGTCCGGACAGAGGGAAGGCTTATGCCTTCTTCTAATTCCCCATGGATGATCAGATCTTTGATCTGGCCTACGATCTGTTCATAGATCGGCTGCATGGATGAATGATTGATAATTAATTTCATTTGGTCCCCCTTTCGTTACAAACAGTATATAACAGTTTAGAACTGTTGTCAACTGTTATATACTGTTTTTTCAAAATTTTTGCAAGAAAGGCTGTCGCAACATGGAGCGGCCTGGCTCGACAAAGGTCTGCATAGAATGTATCGGACAGTTCACTGGCTTTGTATGCTCCGGTCGTACACATAAACGTGTTCGTCCAGCTCATACAAAGCCAATGAACTGTCCGCTCCAATCTACACAGCACTCTTTGTGCGAGCCAGGCCGCTCCATGTTGCGACAGCCCGTACGTATTGTCATGCCTTGGACAATTCTTCGGTACGTATTGTTATCCGATAGGATGGGATGGGAAAAAGGACTTGTTGTATTTGGCGCGGAGGATTCGTCTGACGGAGGCATCGATTCGTTCTTCTGTGATCTCACCGGACTCTACAGCGGTCAGGATGCCTTCGTAGGCACTTGTAAAGTCTGCGGGCATCAGAAGGAGGTCGACGCCGGCTTCCAGGGCTTTCTTAGAAGCTTCTTGTGCGCTGTATTCCTGGCTGATCGCGCCCATGTTCAGGGCATCTGTGATCACGATTCCCTCATAGCCTAGCTGCTCCCGCAGCACTTCTGTGATCATCTGCTTGGAGAGGCTGCAGGGGATGGATTCTTCTGTGATTGTCGGTACGCAGATATGGGCCACCATGATAAACTGGATGCCTTCCTCTATGCCTTTTTGAAAAGGAATCAGTTCCGCATCTAATAATTCCTCTAATGTTTTGTCGGTGTATGCATAGCCTTTATGACTGTCAGACTTGGTGGCTCCATGGCCTGGATAGTGTTTTAGGGAGGCATAGACTCCCTGCGATTCCAGTCCCCAAGCGACAGCCATGGACATCTCGGCGACCAGCTCTGGGTCAGAGCCAAAGGAACGTTTTTTGACCACTTCATTTTCGGAATTGGTCAGTACATCCGCTACCGGGGCAAAATCCAGGTTAAAGCCAAGCTCTGACAGATAGCTGCCGATCACGGTGCCCACCCGGTTGGCTTCCTTCAGATTCCCATTTTCCCCAATCACCCGCATATCCGGCATACGCTCCGCCCCAAAAGCGCTCTGCTTGGCAATCCGGGACACACTGCCGCCTTCTTCGTCTACCGACAAAAAAGGCGCCGGACAACCTGCTTCTTTATAATACAGGCGCGTGTTCGCAAGCATCTCTTTTACCTGTCCCGGGCTTTGAAGATTTTTCTGAAAATAGATCAGCCCGCCCACCGGGTAGGCTTGGATGGCCTCTCTGGTGGCGTCTCCTGCCGCTGTGACGGTCTCATATCCGGTCAAAGCTTCCGGCGTCACTACAAAAAGCTGTGCAACTTTTTCTTCGAGTGTCATATTCGCCAGAGTTGCTTCGATCTGCTCCTGTAAAAGTTCTTCTTCACTTTTTTCCGGCTCGGCCGCCACTGGTTCCGACTCCTGAACGATCGTCTCTTCCTCCTGAACTACGCTCTCTTCTTCCTGTCTTTCCTGTACCACAGGTTCTTGTCCTCCTTCTGATATGGTCTCAGGTCTGGCTAAGAATTTGCCGCCAGCTCTTAACGCCACTGCCGCTATGATGACCAGGATTCCTGTCAGCAATATTCCCACTGCAATCTTTTTGCCCATCTTCTCTACTCCCTCTCTGTGCTATTCACGCTTCCTTCAGCCTTGACAGCAGATGTGACGCCGCAAAATAGGTCGTCTCATAGTGCATATAGTCCAGAATATTTTCATCCCACATGATCTTTAGGACGGCTTCAAACTCTTCATCCGCGTCCCAAAATTGCAAGATCACTGGAAGAAAGGGAAACAATAAGATCTGGTAAGACACGTCCCCCGTCTTCTGAGGGATCCCGCCCAGCCTCTCACATGCCTCTCTCAGAGCAGAACATTTGTTCTTAAAATAGTTCGTTTCTTTCTGAAAGATCCCATTTCCCAGACTCGCCGTCTGTACCACATTGTTCAGCCGGTTCACCGGCACAAAACTGCCCGACAGATGACAGTCCGGTTTGGACTCACACAGCACATCAAAGATCGTCATACTCACGTTGTAGTCCGCATGGACCGCCTGTCCCTCGTCCACATACTCCACCCGCCCTGTCTTACGATGAATCCGATACTCTCTCCCCACAAAATCCAGATACAGATATTCCTCGTCATGCTTTAACGAAAATTTCTCAATCATCTGCTCCTGATCATATGTTAAAAACTTAAACTCCATCTCGTCTCTCATCTTATCATAATTGGACATCTCTGATCCCTCCTTTTTCTCAATTATACACATAATTTCATATGAACGCAAATCAGCACCACCCACTTGATGATTTGATGGATCGTGCTGATTGATGACAGTACAATTATGATATATTGATCTTTCGTTGTGTATTACGATTTTTTGCTGCTAATCGAAATGCTTTTTCCATTGCTGGCGTAAGTTCCGGAGAATCTTCATCAAATACAATCTCTCTCTTTGCTGCTTCTTTGATCTGTTTGATCTGCTCTTCTGTAAGCTTTTGAGTTCTATCCAAAGTAACTGTCCGTATCATAGTAAATACTCCTTTCTGTTTTAGTGGCAAGCCTCGCTGATATCAAACAAATATTTTCTCTTCGTTCTGTATATACAACAAACAGAACATCATGAACCATCCCAATAGTATTATAACGATCCTCATAAATACTATGTTCAACATCATATATCTCAATACGCTCCAAATCATTAAAAACAAGTATTGCTGTTTCAAAATCAATTCCATGCTTTTTCAAATTTAATTGATTTTTGTCTTCATCCCATTCAAACTTCAATATAACACCCTTTTTTTTAGTATAACAGATCTTATAAAATAAAAAAAGAGCATATTGGCCTGTTGATCAAAAATGCAGTATCTATGATTTTTCTTTCTTCCATGCTATAATACCTAAAAAACACAGGAGGCCTCTATGAACGATAAAACAAAATATGCCATTATGAAAAACCGCGAACTTTTAAAGGGCTACCATGCGGGTGATGCCGGGGCGGAGGAGACGGATCAGCAGCAGAAGCTCCCTTCGATCCCCTGCCTGCAGGCCCCGATGGACACTTCTGTTGTCAAGCTCCCCACAGACTATGCATCCCTCCCGCTGAATCAGACTCTGCTTGACCTGATCTCTTCCCGCGAGAGCAGGCGAAGCTATCAGGAGCAGCCGCTCTCTCTTTTGGAACTTTCTTTTTTGCTGTGGAGCACGCAGGGCGTCCGCCGCTTTGCAGGACATAAAAATCCGGTCACGTTTCGCAATGTCCCTTCGGCCGGCTCCCGTCACACGTTTGAGACTTATCTCTTTGTCAATCGGGTCGAGGGCCTGAAAAAAGCCATCTACCACTATCTGCCGGAGTCTCATGCGCTGGAATTGTGGGAGGAACGGGATGACTTCGACAAAGAATTAACAGACGCCCTGTGCGGCCAGCATTTTGCAGCTTCTGCCCCCGTTCTCTTTGTCTGGGCTTCGCTGCCCTATCGGATGGAATGGCGCTATGGATTAAAAGCTGCCAAATATGTATTAATCGATGCCGGACATGTCTGTGAGAATCTCTATCTCTCCTGCGAAGCTATCGGCTGCGGCACCTGCGCCATAGGGGCTTATGATCAGGACCGCTTAGATGATCTTTTGGGATTTGCCCCAGGCCCGTCCTCGGATAAGCACTACATCTGTACGGTGTATGCCGCTTCTGTGGGTAAGATACAATAGCTTGCAGGCTTTGCCGGCAAACCTGTTGTCATAAATAAAACGACAAGAAAAAAGAGGCAGCTGCTCCCATTTCCGGCCAGATCAGTCGGAACATGGGAAGCGCCGCCTCCATTAAAAGTATGATTCAGATCAACTGTTAGTAGTCCCCTTCACAAAGTAAAAGGGATCTTCATCCGTGTGGTGCAGAAAATGCATCATCAGGTATCCGCAGTTCATGGAGACATTTTCTTCTCTTAAGATCCGCTCTACTTCTTTGCGGTCCGCAAGCACCACTTCCAAATCTTCACTCTCCTCTAAGCCGTCACGGGAGACGCTGCCCGTTGCATAGCCATAGACCGTAGCACAAGACTCATCCGTCATACCAATCGTGGTAAAGAACGGCTTGTGATACATCTCATCCACTTCGAGCGGCTGAAAATCCAGTCCGGTCTCTTCTTTTAACTCTCTGGTTCCCGCCTGTGCATAGGTCTCTCCTTCATCTACAAGGCCCGCTGGCAGTTCATAGATATAATCATCAATCGCTAAGCGATACTGGCGCACGAGCACCATATGATCCTTTTTCTCACCATAGATACTGTAGATGATCACGCCATCCGGCTTATTTTTCTTCGTGCTAATCTTAAGATGCTCCACGTCTGCACCGCGCGACGCAATAAAATACAGCTTTTTCTTCCCAACCTTGTTCTCATAGTGCAGATCATACATATTTAAAAAGCGATTGTCCGTCTTTTTTTCTATAGAAAGTATTCGATTTCCCATCTTGCACCTATGCCTCTAAATCCACTTTTTCCACTAAGTTTCCATCTCTCCAGATACGCTCCAAGTCGTAAAACAGACGGTTTTCCTCATCAAATACATGGATGATGATGTCCTGGTAATCCATCAGAATCCAGTTCGCCGTCTGATAGCCTTCCACCTGTTTTGGCGTATAACCAGCCTGTCCCAGCTTCTCTTCCACTTCATCTACCATCGCCTGTACCTGATTGCGGTTGCTGCCGGACGCGATGATAAAATAGTCAGCTAAGACAGAGACATCGGAGATATCCAAGATCTTCAGATCCTTTGCCTTTTTGTCTTCCAGTGCTGCTGCTGCGATCTTCGCCATCTCTTTGGAATTGTTTGTTGTCATAAAATCCTCCTTTCAGCCCTCTTTATGTTCTTTTGTATAATAATCATACGTCATCTTGGTCATAGAGTCAACATGGTCTGAGGAATCTTGCAGATAACCAAGGGTGTCTTCTAAGATCTTCAGAAGCGCCTCGTCAAGATCCACAAATGCTTTTTGACGGATCTCGGACAGATTCGGGGCTTTGTCCCGTTTGGGTTCGATATAATCCGCCACATAGACGATCTTGTCCAAAAGTGTCATCTCTGGACGCCCTGTGGTGTGCCAGCGTATCGCATCCAAGATCTCCTCATCCTCCACATCGTATTTTTTCTTCGCCAAAAAAGCCCCCAGTTTAGCGTGCAGCATAAAAGGATTCTTACGCTCTAAGTCACTGATCTCCAGACGATGCTTCTCCGCCATCTTTAACTTTTTTGCATTGGGCATACATTTGGCACAGTCATGCAGAAGCCCTGCCAGCATGGCTTTCTCCAGGTCATACTCATAGCGCATAGCCAGGGCCGCGCAGGTATACATCACCCCCAAGGTATGCTCAAAACGGCTGTCATCCATCTCTTTTTTTAATTCTTTTTTCAAATCTTTAATACAAACTGTATCCATCCCGTACTCCTATCGCATTACATTCTGTCCTGGTACAGCCCCTGCTGCCTGATATAAGCGGCTACAGAAGCCGGAACCATATGAGAGATCTCCTCATTCGCGGCGCAGCGTCTGCGGATCTCTGCGGACGCCAGATCCATATTCGGGGTATCTAAAAGACAGATCTTCGCCCCGTACAGCGTCTGCAGTCTCTGTATCTGCTTCTCTATCTCTTCCATCCGGCAGTGATCCCGTACGGCAGCTAACAGGATACACTCCTGGCTGATCAGATCCGGTTTTCGCCAGTTTTCAAATTCAAACAGCGAATCTGCTCCCATAATAAAATAAAAGACCGTATCTTGATGGCGCTCTTTCAGTATCCGAAGCGTCTCATACGTATAATGATACTCTGCCACAGTGCGTTCCACATCACAGAGTTTCAGATATGGGATATCCTGAATGGCCAGCTTAACCATCTCCATCCGGCACTGCATATCCGCCTGTCTGGTATCCCGTTTGTGGGGAGGATTGCCGTTGGGGAGCATCCAGATCTCCTCTAAGGCATACTGTTCATACGCCCGCTTCGCCAGTACCAGATGGGCATGGTGAATGGGGTCAAAAGTTCCTCCCATAATGCCAATGTGTCTTTTCGTATCATCCATAGACCAATCCCTTACTTAGGCAGAACGATCTTCTTTTTCTCATCCTTGCCTTCCTTATATAATACAATCTTTTTCCCGATCACCTGCACCACCTGCGAACGGGTTCTCTCTGCCATCAGCTCTGCTAATTCTCTTGGATCATCTGCACAATTTTGCAGGACACTGATCTTGATCAGTTCTCTGGCTTGTAACGCCTCTGAGACTGCCTGTGTCATCTCCGGCGTCAGACTGTTTTTTCCGATCTGGAAAATGGCGTCTTGTGTCTGCGCCAGACTTTTTAGATAAGCTCTTTGTTTACTTGTCATATTCATCAAATCCTCCCTGGGCTTGTCCGGTCCGTTGCTGTTTTTCATAAACTTCTTGACGCTACCCATCAGCGCATGTATTCAAAACTCAGTCCATACATCCTTACCGTGTCGCCCTCTTCGATCCCTGCTTGTTCCAGATCCGCAAGGATACCCGTGTCTTTCAAGAAACGCTGGAAAAATGCAAATCCTTTTTCCGAATCCAGGTTCGTATAGCCTAACATCTTTTCAATCCGCGGGCCTTCCACGATATAGGTACGTTCCTCTTCTGTGGATTTTTCCACTGTATACGGAAGATTCTCCTGTATAAACAGATCCTCCGGAAAGAACTCCTGTTCGAATACAGTTGTACTATGGTCCATAGTATCCAGAATCCCTTTTACGTGATACATCAATTCTTTTAATCCCTGTCCACTCACAGCCGATATAGGAATTACGTCGATCCCTTTGGGTTCAAATTCCTTACGAAGCTTTTCTATGGGGTCATGCTCCGTATCCCAGATGGCATCGATCTTATTGGCAGCGATAACCTGCGGGCGTCTGGCCACTTCCATATTGTAAGCTTCTAACTCTTTGTTGATGGCGTAGATATCTGCGATAGGGTCCCGCCCTTCCACAGAGGCCGCATCTACCATATGGATAATAACTTTGGTCCGCTCGATATGGCGGAGAAAATCCAGACCAAGCCCCACGCCTTCGGAAGCGCCTTCGATCAGTCCAGGGATATCTGCGATCACAAATCCGTCTCCGTCCAGATCCACCACCCCTAAGTTGGGGCTTAAGGTGGTAAAATGATAATTGGCGATCTTAGGCTGGGCATTGGTGACTCTAGATAACAGGGTGGATTTTCCCACATTAGGGAAGCCCACCAAGCCCACATCCGCGATGACTTTCAGTTCCAGGAGAACTTCTAACTCCTGCGCGGGCTGACCAGGCTTTGCGTACTTGGGCACCTGCATGGTGGCTGTGGCAAAATGCTGATTGCCGATGCCTCCTCTGCCTCCTTTTAATACCACTTGTCTTTTATTTCCTGCGGACATATCAGCGATTACTTTTCCGCTGGCGGCATCTTTGATCACCGTTCCCTCAGGAACTTTTAAGGTCAGATCGCTTCCGCTCTTGCCGTGGCAGTTACGTTTGCCGCCTTCCTGACCATCCTGTGCGGCATATTTTCGCTTGTGACGGTAATCCGTCAGCGTATTCATCCCCTCGTCCACTTCAAAGATGACATCACCGCCTCGTCCTCCGTCCCCGCCGTCCGGGCCGCCATCCGGCACATATAACTCCCGGCGGAAACTCACATGCCCATCCCCGCCCTTTCCGGAACGAATATAGATTTTTGCTCTGTCTGCAAACATATAGCATACTCCTAATTTTAATAAATAATAAGGGTTCCAAATCGCACTGACTTGAAACCCTCCATACCTGTTCTTATTTTGCTTCTACCGGAACTACAGATACCTGCTTTCTGTCTCTTCCTTTTCTCTCAAAGCGAACAACTCCATCCGCCAATGCGAACAATGTGTCGTCTCCGCCGCGTCCTACGTTCACACCTGGGTGAATCTTGGTTCCGCGCTGTCTGTAAAGAATATTTCCAGCCTTTACAAACTGACCATCCGCTCTCTTAGCGCCAAGTCTCTTAGCTTCAGAATCTCTGCCGTTCTTGGTAGAACCGACACCTTTCTTATGTGCGAACATCTGAAGGTTCATATTCAACATAGGTCTACACCTCCCTGATTACGTGTATGAGTCAGTCCTGTAAGGACTTATTTGTTAATCTTTTCAATCTTCACAGCCGTGTACTGCTGTCTGTGACCATTTTTCTTATGATATCCAGTTTTTCTCTTGTACTTGTAAACGATGATCTTCTTTGCTTTTCCGTCACCGATTACAGATGCTTCCACGGTAGCGCCCGCCACCACTGGAGTACCCACTGTCAGGCTGTCATCGCAGACTGCTAATACCTGGTCAAAGACATAATTAGAACCAGCCTCAGCGCCTAATTTCTCTACTTTGATCACATCGCCTTCGGATACCTTATACTGTTTACCACCTGTTGCAATAATCGCGTACATATGGCACCTCCTAAAACATTACTCGCTAGCTTCGGTGCTGCATCTGTGCAGACTTATAACCCCACCACGCGGCATCTGTTACATCTTACCATGTAACAAAGTCCGTGTCAAGCATCAATTTTTTCACTTTTCCTGTATCGGTCGATATGTCTGAACATCCGATTGTCCATCTAAAGAAAGCAAGAGCTGTCCATGATAATCATAGAGCGCCATGCTCGGATATAAAAGAAGCGCCGACAGTCTCTTCGCCAGTTCGTTGATCTTCCCTAACAGCATCTGATTCCTCTCAACTGTATCATTGATCTGAAACCCGATGCCGATGATGCAGTTAAACATAAGGATCTGTGCTAACACGGCTTCTTTCACTTCCAGATTATCAAGCGGCGCCTGTGAGAAAAAATTTGCCATCCCCTTTGTCTGAGCGGCAGTCTCCTCTTCTTTCGTCGTAATGTGAAAATTCATGGATGAGCCATCTTTTAACTGTGCCACATAATGATTCTCTGTCTCCATACAGAAGTGCTGAAACATCTCTGAAAAGCTCTCTTCGATCTCTTGTGGGATATTCTCAAGATCCTTTCGGCAGGCATAAAGTGTCACCACTTCTTCCTTCCATCTGGAAGATTCCTGATCTTCACTCTTTTTTCTGTGAAATAAATGTATCATATGCCCCCCTAATGTCATGTGATCTGTAGATACTGTTCCCCATACGATTTCTGAATATTCTGAAGTCCTAGCAGGAGGGAATCCATCAAAAGTGCAGACTCTCTGGATACCTCAGAAGTAAACTCCCAGTTTTTTACAATCCCGTCCTGGCAGTCACAAGTAAACGCGTCGTCTGTATATTTTTCTATGGAATTGATGGTATTGATCACTAAAGCCGAGACTGCGGCACATACGATGTCCTCCCCCATCTCTGCATAGCCCGCGTGTCCGTCTATAGAAAATCTTTGGTATTGTCCCTCTTTTTTTACAATCTGTACTCGAATCATATCCCGCACTCCTTTGCCTGCTCCAAGAGCGTTTTTTTCTGTTTTTTGCGGGTCAGTTCCATCAGTCCCAACTCCGTCAAATCCACTGCTGTCGCTTTTTGCGGATCTTGCTTAAGCAGATCTTTCATGAGCTGCAAAAGTTCTTGTTTGGCTTCTTCCTCTGCCAGATCCACAAAATCCACTAAAATAATTCCCGACAGATTGCGAAGACGCAGTTGTCTGGCAATCTCACAGGCTGCTTCTTTGTTGATCTTTTGTATGGTCTTTTGCTTCTCTTTTCCGCCGGTATATTTTCCCGTGTTGACATCAATCACCGTCAGCGCTTCTGTGGGTTCAATCACCAGATAAGCCCCGGAGCGCAGCCACACCCGCTCGCAGAGCGCCTCTTGTAATCCCTTTTCCAAGCGGTACAGCGCTTTTAACGGCAACATGGTATCCTGATAGAGACGAAGCTTTCTACGCTCCTTTGGCATCTCTTCTGTCAGAAACTCTGCGATCTCCTGATACAGCTTTTGATCATCTGTTACGATCCCTTTCAAATATTCACTTTGACTTCCAAGAATCGACGTCAGATACAGAGGCCGGCTTTTTTGTACACAGGAAAAGATGGTGCGGTGAACCGCCTGCGTAGTCAGATACTCATACTGCGCGAGCAGCTTTTGATATTCGCCTGCAAGCTCTGTGATCTCAGCATGTCTGGCATTGGTCCTTACAATCCATCCTGCCTCTTTCAGATCCCATGTGTCGACCAGCTCTTTGAGACGTGCCTTTTCTGCTGCCTTTAATTTAGAAGAATATCCAACCATCCGGTTCCCGGTGGTCAGGATCAGATATTTTCCAGGCAAATTGATGTTCGTTGTGACAGAAGGCGCTTTGGTCTTGACGGCTTCTCTGCTGACCTGTACTAAGAGTTCATCTCCTTCGACTAGCTGTGTCTGTCTCTTTGGCTTGGTATAGATCGGATATTTTACCTCTTCGAGAGACAGATAGCACAGCAGTCCCGGCGTAATCTCCACAAAAGCTGCCTGGATATTTTTTACAATGTTTTTCACTCGCCCTATATAGATATTCCCCAAGAGCGACTGACTGGCAGTCGGCATCAGTGATAATTCTGTGAGTCTTCCGTCTTCATAGAGTGCATCTGCTAAGATACCTTCTCTCAGGTAGGTAATGATTCTGCTATCTTCCAATGTCTTCCCCCAGTTCTTCCAAAGGGATCAGATGCCGTCTCCCCTCTGCTCCCTGGTCCGCGTAGAGTTCCTTACGATGTATCATCAGGGCATAGGGTGCAAGCGATATCCCCGTCTGATCGGCAAAAGCCTGGAGCAAAAGTTCTGGTTTTACATTATGCACACTCCCTGCTGCCGCCTGCAAAGTAATCACTCCCTGGCTTACATTGCAGGCATAGATCCACGGACGAATATCCACTTCCTGCTCTCCCTTTTTTGTCTTTTTCACGAGACAGATCGAAGGACTTTTTAAAAATTCGAGCAGTTGTTCTTCCCATCCTTTGTCCGGCTCTGTCCCTTCCCGGAAACGGATCTCATAATCCGCTGCCGCTACGATGGACATCGCATTTTTGGTGTTCTCTGGAAGAGCGCGAAAGCTGACTACTTCCATCCCTTCTGCCATGGTCTGATTCAGACGTGCCACAGCCTCTTTGGAAGGGAGCGCCTCTTTGATACGGATATCCATATATTCTGCGTCACTGGTCAGTCCCACACTTAATGGAGAAGCAAAAGACATAATCATATGGGGGCTGAACCCTTCTGAAAAACAGATGGGAATCTCTGCTCTTCGCATGGCTTTTTGAAAATAGCGCATCACATCCAGATGGCTGATAAATTTCATCGGCCCGTATTTGCGGAATTTAATTCTGATGTTCACAGCAGACACCTCCTCCATACACCGCTGCGCCGCAGCCGGAACAATTCTGACGGCAGTTAGGCGTCACGACGCCTTCTAGTGCCCGCTTCCACTCCTTAAGCAAAAACTTACGACTGACCCCGATATCAATAAAATCCCACGGAAAGATCTCGTCCTCCCCACGCATTCTGGTCGTGTAAAAATCAAGATCCAGGCCACACTCTTCAAAAGCTGAAAGCCACTTGTCATTTTGAAAACATTCACTCCAGGAATCAAACAGGCATCCTTTTTCATAGGCTTTTAAGACTGCCTTTCCCACCCTTCTGTCTCCTCTGGCCAGGATGCCTTCTAATACGGTCACATCGGCTTCATGCCAGTTGTATTTGATACTTTTTTTATTTTTCTGCTCTTTGATCTCATGGTTGACGACGTAGGCGCGATGTAAAAATTCTTCCTTGGTGCACATACTTGCCCACTGAAACGGCGTAAAAGGTTTGGGGACAAAGAAGGACGTGCTGACCACAATCTGGCATTTTCCATTTCGCTGTTCCTTGGGCACCTCATAATACTGCTCGGTGATCTTCTCTGCCAGCCACGTGATCTGGCGCATATCATCTTCTGTCTCTGTGGGAAGGCCCAGCATAAAATACAGCTTTACCCGGTTCCAGCCGCCATAAAAGGCTTCTTTCGCGCCTTCTAAGATCACTTCTTCGGTCAGGCCTTTGTTGATCACATCGCGAAGCCTCTGAGATCCGGCTTCGGGCGCAAAGGTTAAGCTGCTCTTTTTTACATCCTGTACTTTCCCCATCACATCCAGAGAAAATGCATCGATACGAAGAGAAGGCAGAGAGATATTGATGCCTTTTTGTCCGATCTCTTCGATCAGAAACTGAACCAGTTCTCCTAATTCGGAGTAGTCACTGGAACTTAAGGAGCTTAAGGAGATCTCTTCATAGCCGGTAGACTTCAGCATCTTGGCCGCATAGTCTTTTAACATGGAGAGATCACGCTCTCTGGTGGGACGATACAGCATCCCTGCCTGACAGAAACGGCATCCCCGGATACATCCTCTCTGGATCTCCAATACCACCCGGTCCTGGGTCGCTTTTAAAAAAGGCACCACAGGCTTCTCCGGATAAAAAGTGTCTGTCACATCGAGTACCAGCTGTTTGACTATCTTTTTAGGCGCCTCCGGGCAGTTGGGCGTCATCGAAGCAATCGTGCCGTCTTCGTGATAGGTCACATCATACAGAGAAGGCACATAGATCCCCGGCACCTGTGCAGCCCGTTTTAAAAATGCCTCCCGCGGCTCGCCGCTTTCTTTCCAGAGCAGATACTGATCCATCAGGGCAAAATATTGTGTCTCCCCTTCTCCGATATAGAACAGGTCAAAAAACTCGGCCAGCGGCTCCGGGTTGTAGGAGCAAGGCCCTCCTCCGATCACAAACGGATGTTCGATTGTGCGTCTGGATGCTTCCAGCGGGATCTGCGAAAGATCCAGCACCTGCAAAATATTGGTATAGCACATCTCATACTGAATCGTGATGCCTAAAAAGTCAAACACTTTGACGGGGTCCTGGGATTCCAGTGCAAACAGCGGGATCTTGTGCTTACGCATCACCTGATCCATATCGGTCCATGGAGCATAGACCCGCTCACACCAGATATCTTCCCGCCGGTTAAACATATCATATAAGATCTGAATCCCCAGATGCGACATCCCGATCTCATAGACATCCGGAAAACACATGGCAAAGCGGATCTTTACCTTGTCTTTTTCTTTCATCACGGCATTGACCTCCCCGCCAATATAGCGGGCAGGCTGCTGTACACTTAATAAAATCTCATCTTTTACTGCTAATTCTCTCATACCTTCTCCATCACTGAATCCCGGTCACGGTCTTAAGCCCGTCTCCCTCCACATACTCCAATGTAATCTGTGTGCCTTCTTTGTAGAGGACGATCTGCGGAAAGTCCCCTACAGAGACATCGAAGATCTTGTCATTTCCTCTCAGTACCACATAATAGTGGGAATTGCCTTCCACCACCACAGAAGCTATCGTCTCAATGATACCGGATGCGCTGTCACCTAAAGATACGGGACCGCTGGAGATCCCATTGGTCTTTAACAGGTTTACATAAGATTTCTCACACTCTGCGACCGTATCTCCGATGGCCACATTTTGATATTTTTTGATATTGACCATCGCATATTTTTTCACCAGTCCGGCATCGTCTTTGAGGGCCATAAAATACGTGGGTTCATTTGCCACGTTCAAAAGCAGCGGGAAGGTGGAGTGATAGCCTAAGTTCTGCACCTGGCCTTCGGCAGAGTTCATCGCTGAATATTCCTCTGCGCCTGGGCAGGAATAATATTTGGCCTCCATCGTCCTCTGGTTCATCAGCACAAACCCTACGTTGGATTCATCTCCGCTGACAGAAGTGATGCCGGTATAGACCCATACATCATCTTCCATCGCCAGATAATTGTAGCCGTCGGTGGTCCGCAGACACCCTTTCTGGCTCAATACGCTGTTAAAAAATCCATTCATATACAGACCATAATAATCATATAACTGTACCAGCAGCGGTGCCGAATAGACTGAGTCTACCCATTGGGGACAGTCCTCCACATTATAACAGGTCGTCTCTCCGGTAATCGCATTGCAGAGCACCACTTTTCCGATAGTCTGCCCGCCAAAGAGACCAATATTGAATTTTTTCACCGGACAGATCCAATACGGGGTTCCTTCCTCATCGATCTCAAAACTCAGTTGGTCAAAAATATAGGTGGGATACCGAAAACGCAGATGTCTGTAGATGTTTCGGTTAAAATACTCCGCCTGGGAATACTTGATGTAACTTCCCTCATTTAAGCGTACACATTCGGTATCCTGTGTCGTCATATCGATCATAATATAAGCCGGGACACCCTCTCTCATATTGGTCAGCCATTTGATGGGACTGGCATAGACTAAAGGCGTCACGCGTATGGGTTTATTCTGATAGTTGATCTGAGTGTACAGAGCGCTCACCTCAAACTGGGACACCATATCGATCAAAGATCCCATCTTGCGGTTGCCCAACAGAGATGCCGAGCTTTTATCCAGGAGTGGAATCTCTGTATAATTCACTTCTGCAATATCCTCTGTAAAGGTGCCTTCCTGTACCTGCAGAAGCTGGTGATACCGATTGGCATTGACAATCGGCGAAGACAGCACAGAACCCGCGCCATAGATCAAAAACAGCGCAAGGACTAAAAGCATGCCAATCTGGAAAGAACGGATCTCTTTTACCGCGACGCCATAGCGGATCTTTTTCGCACTGCACAGTAGCGTCAAGGCGATCACCAAAGAGATGATAAACAGCCAAAAACCGCTGGAGTGGATATTGACGGCCGGTATCGTCACATAATAATACACACCCGCTGCCACCACCGCCGCAAGGGACAAAAGCAATTTTATCTTTAATTTCATGTTTTAATATGCCTCCTTTTACTCCACCCTACCATCTTATCTTTCTATTGTCAACTGTCATTCATGTACAGAAATATCTCCAACCACCTGCACAAGTTCCAGCACCACTTCGCTAAAATACCTCGCCGGAACCTCGAAAAGCTTCATCTGGTTCTTTTTATGAAACTGCATATTGGTATCAAGTCTGTAAAAATACAGGCTGTACACCGTTACTACTGGATTCTCATAGCCTACCGAACAGCCGGAAAAGGTAAGTTCTGCTCCTAAGCTTCCATCTTTTCTATAATAATTAGAGAAAAATCCTGCATCCTCGATCTTTCCGCGATACCATCCTGCACCCAGAAGCTTCCCGCTCAGTGTCCGTACCTCTAACGTCTTTCCATAAAGTCCATCAAACATATGTTCTTCTCTGTTATCTTCGGACACACCAAAGACCGGGCGGGACAACTGGTCAAAAGGCTGTCCCACCTCATAGTCTAAAAGATGCTCTTTCCAGGCTGTCAGTACCTTCTCGTCCAGCTCCAGCGGGTGCACAATCCCGATCTTTCCAGTGTCAGAAAGTGTATATGGTTCATTTTCTGCCGTATTGAAGCTTCCGTCTTCCATATACCGGAAAGTTGCTGTCAACGTTCTATCCTCATAGACGCCCCAGATCAGGCCCATAGCAAACTGGTGCATCACCGGATTTTTTATAAACAATGCCTCCCACTGTTCCTTCTCCCACAACCTTGCCGCACGAAGCGCCTGCAAAAGCCGTATCTTCTGACTATCTGCCACCGTCTTTAACTGCTTTTTCATCTGCCTGAATGTCGCCTGGGCCGCTTTTGCCTTCTCTTCTTCATCCTTCTTTCCAGGTCTGGGCAGATGATTCAGGCAGAGGCATTTTCCATTTTCATCATAGATCTCTGCTTCCAAACACTCAGACAGCCGTACGGTAAACGTCCGGCTTCCATAATCGAATATTTGTTCTGCCTTGTCATCAAATCCAAGGTCTGGCACCAGTTGATCTTCTAGTTCTTCCCGGCTGATTCCCAGCTCCTGTGCCGCATCCGCAAGCGCCGCAACCGCTGCATTTTTCACCTGACGGGACTTGTGTTTTCTCGATATCTGATCCACGAAAAGCAATGCCTCTGTGCTCCCTCTTAGCGCAATGGCCCGGACCGTCTCTGCCGCTATGGCGCCTCTGGAATGGTCTGCCCACTCTCCTAACTGCCAGGACAAAACAGAGAGCACTTCCTCTTTGCCATGGAAGGCGTACAGATAAAGCACCCACCGCTTTTTGGCCTCTGCGCCTGCTGCTAACCAGCCCTCATACACGTCCTGCACATACACTGCAAACTCTTCCTGATTCAGAGGATCCGACAGTTTTTTGACCTCTTCGCTTCTTCTCACTTCCTCCATATCCGCGTAGAGAGCCAGGATAGATAACAGATACTCTTGTGAAAGCAACTGTCCGTCCTGATCGTGTACCTCTGGCAGATTCAGACTCAGCACCCACTCTACCTTTTTCTTTCTTGCGCCGGTTAAGATGCCTGCGGCCTTTCGCTCCAGTCCCTTAGGCAGCTTGCTGCCTTTTTCCAGATCTTTTAAAAATTCCTGCAAGCGGTCTTTTAGCTTTTGATTTTTCTCTTGTTCAAAGACTGTTTTTACCTTCTCCTGATCTGAGACAGTCCCCCATTCCTCCAAGATCAACAGGGCAAACTCCCGTTCTTTTAATTTTTTAGAGTCAAACAGATCCAGAATTTCCCGCTCCCAGTTTTTATGCCTTGCACAGACCACAACCGCCTGTTCGCGGATCTTTTTTTTGCTGTTGGTCACACAACTAAGGATCATAGACCGATATTGGTCTTCAAAACATTCCAGCACTTCAAGACACAGACAGCACCCCGTCACATTCCTCCCCTTCGTCAGCGTCTCCTGCATCCCGCTCTCCCAGCGCTCCTGTCCCCATTCCTCTTGTTTATTCTGAATCAGGTCCACACACCGTTTTTTAAAATCCGCCAGTCTGCTTTTTTCATTGAGATTGGCAAAATTTTCACAGATCAGCCCCAGCATCTCCATCTGAGCACAGACGGGAACCTGCTCTTCATCCGCTATGCGAAGCAGTTCTTTTAGCTGTCTCGAATCACTTAAGTACATCCCTTTTTCTCCCGGTGCAAACAGCGGATAGTAGGCGAAGAAAAAGCAGGGAGTACGAAACCCTTCCAGCGTCACCATGCGCTGATACAGCTTCCTGTCTCCATCCTCTCTCAATCCCTGTATCATCTGATAGCGGCCTTCATCTTGATACCAGTCGTCCCACTCCATCACATAGGGAAGCAGGGTGGAAAATGGTGCCTTTCCCAACAGATACTGTTTTGCCTCTTCTCGTCCCGGATAGAGTCTTGCGGCTATCAAATCCACTCTTTTCTGAAGCAATACTTCCTGACTCGAAGCATATAATTCCTGATAGAGATCGGGATTCCCTTTTTTTACAAGAGCTAACAGGCGGGGATACTCTCTATAGTCCAGGGACGGGATCAGCTTTTGTATCCCATCTCTGGATTTGGCGCTCATACGCAGAATCGCTGCCTCCTGCCCCTGTCTCAGACACCAGTAGAGATAGTCTTCATCCAGGATCGGCAGCATATCCTCGATATGCTCCATCTGCTGGTCAAACCACTCCTGACTGCTCAGGTCGATACAGGCATCCAATGCGATATTACTTCCTGGATTTCTCAGGCACATAGATACCATCAGACGGACTACCATCTCAAAACGCTCCGAATGGGGCAGCGCTAAAAAAGCGCAGCCCGCAAAGATCTTCAGATTGGTTCCCGTAGGCAGCCTGCGAGAGATCTTCAAGATACGTTCCGGAAAAGGAGTCTCCGGAGAGGACAGAATATACGTTCTTATCGATTGTATCTCTGCTACCCTAAGACTTCCCTTTTGAAAAATCTCCGTCAAGTGATCGAAAAAGATCTTTTCTAATTCTTGTGTCTGCGCCGGCGCCTCACCTTTATTGCTCACATGCAGATACAGAGACAGCAGCAGCATCTTTGTGTAAAAATTATCGCCATAGCACAGTTTGAGCGCTCTGAGATAGATCTCTTTCTCTTCTTTTCCCACTGCAAACAGTGCTTCCATACATGTCTTTCTCTGCTGTCCTGCATCGGATACATACACATATGGCATCGCACAGATCGCGGCTCGTATTGCTGTCTTTTGCTCTGCTGCCTGTTCTCCTTCCAGATATTCTAGCGTCTGGTTCCAGTCCATAAGTTCTGCATAGGAAAAATTGACCAGAAAGAGACCAGCCGTGGAACCGCCTGCTACGGCTAAAAGACGCAGGAAGCGTTTTAGCTCTTCGGTCTGCTTCCTCTTCTTTAGCCAAACCAGGTATTTTGAGACTGCATCCTGCATAAAGGAACTTGTAAAGGCCTTCGGCTCTATTTCTTTCAGAAGTCTTTCTTCCTCTTTTCCATCCCCGTCCATATACGCTTCTGCCAGCTCTCTGTTTGCAGCGGACAGCTTCATATCATCCAGCGCTTCTCTGCGCAGTTTCTCAATCTTTTTGTCTCTTACGATCATGATCTCTTCCTCCTATGCCCTTTTTTATCATCCTTCATGATGTTTTTGATCAGATATACTCCTGTTCCCCATTCACAAGATCAACCGCCCATATAGTCATTGATCACTGACGTAAGTGCCGGAAGGATCTGCTGTTTGCGGGAGAGCAGGTTTTCCTGGAACATATGTTCTTCCCCTTCCATATCTGGAAATGCCTCCATGGCCCAAGAAGCGCGATTGCCTGCCGCATAGACAACCGAACCATTTTCCAGAATACTGGTAAATACCAGTACCGCAAGGTCGATCTGTTTCTTTTTCGCAAACCGCTCCAGCGCACCGGCAATCTCCACAAGATCCGACCTTGTCTCTTTTGCAGAGGGCACGATCACCTGGGAGATCGAGAGTTTACAGGACTGAATATCGTAGATCTTGCGGTCCTGGTTGATCATATCCGAATAACTGGATTTATCCTGATTGGAAGTAATAGTAAATAATTCTTCTGCAAAATCTTCCACATCCAGATCCGCAATCGCTGCCAGTATATTAGCCGTAGCCCGGTCCTGATCCGTGGTGGTGGGCGAATGGAAATTCATGGTATCTGACAAGACCGCACCTAATAAAAGGCCAGCCAGATTGGCAGGGATCAGCATCCGGTTCTCCCGAAATATCGTGGCTATAATCGTGGCAGTGGAGCCTACGATCTCATTTCGAAAAGATACAGGCTGAGAAGTGGTAAAATCGTTGATGCGATGATGGTCGATAACCTCTAAGACTTTTCCTTTTTCCACTGCATTGACAGACTGGGAAAATTCGTTGTGATCCACAAGGATCAGTTTCCGCTTTTTGGCATCCATAATATGATATCTGGAGATATAACCCACCAGCCGTTCTTCCTGATCCACCACCGGATAGACACGATAGCGGCTCTTTAACATCTTATTTCCCACATCTTCTGCCAGCTCGTTGGAATGAAAAGCCACCAGCTTTTTTTTCATAATCCGTTCCACAGACGGAGCAAAATACAGATAACGGGAGGTATTCATACTGCCATGCCCGGAGCGGATAATGGGACAGTGATGTTCTCTGGCAGTGCGGATGACTTCTTCTGCAATCTCATCTGACCATACCACAATCAACATCCCGGCTCCAAGCTCAAGAAGCTTTAACTGCGCTTGGGTATTGGCTCCCACGATAACAATTCTGTCTTTTACATTAAAATTCTCCAGACGCTCTAGATAAGTCATGGCAATAATGCTGACCTTTCCGTTGATACAAGCTTCTTCGTCATCATAGACCATCGTTCCATTGATGGTCTTACGGATATTTTCGGCCGGTGTATGTGCAAGGATATCAATGGACATGGCCGTATCATTCAGACCAACCACGGCCAGATCCGATTTTGTCACCATCCCCAGCAGATGCTGTTTTTCATCCACAACGCCGCAGTATGCGCGGTTGTCTTCCTGCATAATCTGCAACGTCTCGTAGATCGTCGTATCCGGCGTGATGGAGACCGGCGAATCCATCTCGATCTCTGAAAGCTTCATCCGGGCATCCTGTAATAGCACAGGCTCCGGAAAATCAAAACGAGAAAGTAAATAACGCGTCTCGTCATTTAACGCGCCCAGCCGGCAAGGCACAGCATGTAAGCCCATAGAACGCTTAAAAAACGCATAGGCGATGGATGACGCGATAGAATCCGTGTCAGGGTGTCGGTGTCCGGTGATATATATTGGGTCTTTCTTTTTCATGTATAAGTCCTTTCTTTTTCCATATTTCAACGATTTCGCAGTACGCGTGTGACTCCTCTGGATAAAGTTCCAGTAAGGAGAGTTGGGTGAGGACTGCGGTTTTATATGTGGGGCATAGGCCTAGGGGGGTTAGATCTTGATAGGGTATCGCTTGGGAAAATCTGGCTCCGCAGTTGGTGATGGCGCTTGTATAGGTTATATCTTCCACCAAGTCATAACCGCAGAAGAAAAAAATTCCTTCTCTTTCTAGCTGGGCGTCAGGTTCCGGGCCTGGGCGGATGATGATCGCCAGGATCTGCCTCTCTTCTTCTGTCTCCTTTGTGATCTCTTCCCTTGTGATCTCCTGCATCTCCATCAGCCCACAGTCAAACGTGATCAATTCCCTGCCTGAGAGTTTTCCCTGGTTAAAATCCTTTAGGCTCTCAGTCTGTATGCACCGGTCAGAATAAAAATAACGCACTTCCCCATACCTTGTCCTTCCGTCTAATAACGAGATCGCCATCTCTACTCCCTCACTTTAATATGTATTGTGCCAGTACAATAGCACATCCTCAAAATTCCCGGCTGCCAGATCTTCTGGTTTGATAAAAAATGCAAACGTATCCCCTTCCAACTCTCCCGGCAAAGTCAAGTCCATCTGAAACAAAAGGGTCGTATAAGCACCATAAGCCTCCTCTTCCCGTCTCACGTCCCCCTGGCGAATCGCCGGATGACCGCCCACCTTGCAGCCCCAGTTTCCAAAATCCAGAAAAAATTGGTCCGTATCCGGACAATCTGACAGATCATACCCTGCCTCTTTCATCAGCTTCGGCGTCAAAGCCTGCATAGCATTCTCATACCCAAGATCTGTCTCCTCCGGAGAAAAAGTCGCCACTTCTTCCGTCCGTTCAAACCGCATCCCCCGGTTCCATCTCTCCATCGGCCAGCGATTCTCTGTCACCTTGCCCTCACAGGCAGAAGTCTCCTCCTCTGATACCTCCGGATAATAGACAAGCCGAAAATGCCCCTCAGAAGACAACTCCCCAGCATCCATCTCCTCCATCACCGATTCCTCCGTCCAGAGAAAAAACTGCAAAAGCCCCTTCCTCGGAAACCCCATAAGCGGCGGCATCTGTGAAAACCGAATCTGCGCCAAAAATTCCATCTCCTGCCCGTCTCCCCACACAGGAACCTGTCCGCCCTCCGGCAGATAAAACGCACCACCAAACTTACTGTCCGCACACCCCAGCTCCTGATCCTCCACAGGAACAATATGCACCGACGGCAAACTGGTATCTCTAAGCGCATCTCTAATCACATCCGCCCGCCTTCCTCTCTTCCTTTTCCCCATGATAGTCCTCCTTTTCAAAATTTCATTAGTTATACTAATGTTATACCCCAATTCCCTCTATTTTACAATACTTCCAAGCCCCAATTCCTTTTTCTCTCCTCCCAATCCCCTCCAATCACAGAATCTCCCCATCCCCCCTTTCCTCACACCCAATACAACACCATATATGCAAATCCTTCAGCCCCAAGCCCCAACCACCTCAAGTCGCAGCCAATACACAGGGACGTCACAAAAGGAGCTGCCATAGACGCAGTGTCCTGACTTGACAAAGAGTGCTGTGTAGATTGGAGCGGACAGTGTACGAAGTTTGTATGAGCCAAACGAACACGTTTACGTGTCCGGTTGGAGCATACAAACTTCGTACACTGTCCGATACATTCTATGCAGACCTTTGTCAAGTCAGGGCGCTCCGTCTATGGCAGCTCCTTTTATGATCGTCCCGTCCCTCTTACATCCCCTTACGTTGTGGCAACACAATCCCCGCCAACTGCTCCAGCACATTCCCCCCTCCGCTCAGCGAGATATTCCCCACCTTATCACAGATCCGCTCCAAATACTCCAGTTCTTTCAGCCGATACAAGATCTGATTCTCTTCCATCAGCTTCGCAGTATTCAGAAGACTCCTCGTCGATGCCACCTCTTCCCGGCGCATAATCACATTGGCCTGTGCTTTTTTCTCAGCCACCAGAACCGTATTCATAATATCCCGTATCTCCCCCGGAAGGATGATGTCTTTGATCCCCACATCCAGGATCTCCACACAATACTCTTCCTGCAGTGCTTTCATCTGCTCAAAGAGCACTTTTCCAATCTCTTCCTTTTGCGCCAGCAGTTCATCGAGACGATATTTCCCCACATACTCTCTGGCCAAAAGCTGTATCTTCGCATACAGAAGCTTTCCAGAACCCTCCATCTTCTGCACCAAAGAAATCGGATCTGTAATCCGATAGCTGCACAGAATATTCAGACGGATGCCCACTTTGTCTGCACTTAAGATCTCCTGTCCGGAGATCTCTAACTGCTGAATCTTCAGATTGAAGATCTTGCACGAAATCTCATGCGCATAGATCCAATAATAATATGTACCGCTAAAAAGCTGCTCTGTGAAATGATTATCAATGTACAAAAGACCAGTCTCTCCGTCATTGACCACCACTTTTTTATACATTCGCGGAGGCAGGAAACTGCGGTACATCCGCGGCACCTGCTCTTCTGTAATCTGTGTGCCAGTCACATCGATCAGGCGGATCTCATTCGTCTCAAAGACATTCCAGTACAGCTGGTCGCCACCCATCAGCACCTGCTTATAGACCCCATTGATCATATGCATCCCAATGCAGTCGTCCGGAATCTGTATCCGCAGGACACGCGAAGCAAATGCTTCATGCTTCATCAAAAGTTCAACCGGAAGCCCCTGCGTGTCCACCTCACCGATCATAGAAACCACCTTTAACTCATACCCCATCCGGGAAAAAAAGTGGTATTTCCCCGCAAACAATACCTTCTCCAAGACACCGTCTCTCAAAAGATAACCACATTCTTGTTCTCTAATAATATACTTCATGTATGCCTCCTATGATAGTCCTGCTGCAACTGCTGTTTTTAAGTTTTTTGAAAAAAGTCGGTTTTTTCTACCGGAAAAATGGGGATGAGGCCTTGAGAAGTGGGATTCCAAAAAAGAGCCACCGCTTATGTACTGCATGAGTTGTTTTTAGGAAGCCCCCTTCGGTATCCGGCTTCATGCTGCCTTTTTCCGGCTGAAGATCCTGCTCTTGGCCTTTTAGACTATGTTGCATCGTCCATGACCTCCTTCAGACACCTTCCAGAAAAAACCGCCAGGAGCGGTTTCCCGCAAAAGTTTGATCTGTAATGAAAATACAGTTTTGTTATGATTGCTTTACCACTAAGCTAACTATTCCCCAAGAATAGTGAAGGATTCGAACCTTCGGAATATCATATTCTGCCAAACTCTCTCGTACCGCTTGGTATACCGTCCGTCCAGAGGCAGCGGCACCGCACAGGCTCTGTTTCCAGATAACCTGAAGCTCAAAAATCGGTACATCCATATCTTACCTGATCTGGATCAAATGATCATTTAAAAAAAGATGCGAACTCATTTTCCCCGCCAAACCTATTTTCACGAAAAAAGGACGCCGCTTACGCGACATCCTTTTTACGCATATATAAATTTTTAGGAAGAACTTAGTCCATATGAGATCCGCCGTTGATGTCGATCTCTTCTCCTGTGATATAGGAAGCTTCCTTGGAAGCCAAAAATACAATCGCATTGGCAACTTCCTGTGTCTCGCCCGGACGTCCCATGGGGATTCCATCGATGACTTTATCTGCATCCTCTTTTGGAAGTGACTTCCAGATCTCAGTGTTAATCAGGCCTGGGCATACACTGTTAATCGTGATTCCCTCCGCAGAGATCTCTCTGGAAAGATTCTTGGAAAATGCCAGAACTGCTGCTTTGGATGCAGAGTAGTGTGCGCCGCCGAATACACCGCCGCCTCTTTTCCCGGATACCGAAGACAGATTGACGATTCTGCCGTATTTTGCCGCACGCATAGGCTTCATACATGCCTGGGTGCAGAGGAACAGACCAAACATATTCACTTCAAAGATTCTCTTCATATCTTCCAGTTTCATATCCTCTACGGTTACTTTCTGAGAGATTCCTGCATTGTTTACCAATACATCGATCCGTCCATATTTTTCCATTACTGTATCCACCATCTGCTGTACAGACTCCGGAGAAGTCACATTGACGGTCACACCCATCGCTTTGCCGCCTTCGCCCTCGATAACAGCTACAGTATCTTTGATTCCTTCTTCATTCATATCTGCAATAATCACCGTCGCTCCCTGCTTTGCGAACGTACGTGCGATCGTCCTTCCAATTCCTTTTGGAGAACCACTTCCTGTTACAATTACCACCTGATCATTAAATTCAAACATGTTACTTTCCTCCTTAATCCATACAAAAAATACCAAACTTCTTTTTCATCCTTTGTTCATCGTAGGATGTTATACATACTATATACCACATCGCCCAAAAAATGTCAACCAATTCCATTACATTCGGCATTTTCTCCAAATCTCCCTCCCCCTTTTTGTACAATTCCCCCAATTCCTTCCCCCAACCCCAGCCTCCGCCACAAAAGAGGGCGTCCTCCCCTCATTTGCAGTCTCACGTCTGCTGATGCTGCATCCCCACAACCCTGCAGTCCATACAGACTTCGATATACAACGTCCCCTCTCCTTCCTCCAGAAGTCCCCAATGCAGCTGCGCCAGATATTTCATCGGCTTATGACACTGCGGACAAGTCAGATACTCCCAATCCTGCACCCAACTGGCAAACCCGCCAAGGGTATTGGTATAATCACTCTCCGTCTCATAGAAAAGCGATACCGGCTCTTCTCCCAGTACAAACGTATTTTCTGCAATCTCAGCATAATCCTCCTCGCATCCTTCCATATCCATCCCGCCTTTCTTCACAGGAAGCATCTTACTCCCTCCATCCAGCGTAAACTTAGAAAAGACCGGCTCATACACCACACAATTCGGACAACAAGTCGCCGTAAGAATTCCATCCACGCCCAAAAAGCGAAGCCGCTCTTCCCGTCCGTCCACCACCAGCATATCCAAAAGCCGCCCGCCGCAGTACGAACAGCAGTCTTTTCTAAGCCTGCCCACCCGAACCGGAGAACTCGTATGCTTCTCTGCCCTTACCAGCGGATAACAAGTATAAAATATCAGTTCCTGGCGTCTCCCCTCCTGATCAAATGTCCATCCTCCTGCCTGCGCATACACTGAAGGGTCCACATATAATTTCTTCCTCCAGGATCTTGGATGGCACTCCAACTCATACAACGTCTGAAGCGCCTTCTCATCTCCCTGCATCGCCAGACATTCCATCAGCCAGGAAGCCTCCCTGCTGTCCTCTGTATTCATCAGACGTCCAATCAATCCATCCCGTACATCCTTTGGCGCATGATAGTACACCTTTGCCAGTTCAA
Source organism: uncultured Lachnospiraceae bacterium (assembly GCA_910585995.1). Taxonomy (GTDB): domain Bacteria; phylum Bacillota; class Clostridia; order Lachnospirales; family Lachnospiraceae; genus Hominiventricola. The sequence goes on along the minus strand of CAJUGG010000036.1, from coordinate 14,096 downwards.
ACGCCCCGGCAGCAAGAGCCGCTCGCTGCACTTTTTCAGAGATCACACCCCAAAGGTCTATCAACTGGCATGCTGTCTTATAAGTCTTGCTCCCCCAGTCCGAAAGCTGTTCTGCATGAACCGCCACCTCCTCTGTCTTCGCTTCGATCTCCTCTTCGCTCCAGGAAAGTACCTGTTCTCTTTTTAATTCCTCCCTGCAATTTAAACAGATCCCGCGAAAACCGATCTTCCTGCCGCATCGTTCACATGTAAAATCTCCATACATCCCTGTTTTCTCCTTTTCCTCTTTAGATATGCATTCTCCTGCGCACCTCTTCTCTGAGTCTGCTCCTTCTGATAATGGTAATCAGCGCTGCATCGATCACCACACAGCACGTAAGCACCACCGCTGACCAGGTGATCCCAAAAGGCGTCCCTAAAAATCCATCGATCAAAAGCTCCACAGACACCGTAAAAACAGACACCTCCGAAAGCACCAGCACCGACCCGGACAAGACTGATGCATGCATCTTTTTCACATACACGGCAAGCAGAAGGATCAAGCCCGTCGCCAACACCACTAATGGCAGCGCCAATGCCGGATACCAGCCATTTCCCGGATGCAAGAGAGCAATCATTCCAAAATACAGTGCGATCCCCAATCCGTCCATCAGTAGACTAATATAAACTCGAATCCTGAAAAAAAAGACCGGCAGACAAAAGATCCATAGAAGCACACAGCCTCCGATCACATACAAAGACCAATACGTTCCATAAAATACAAACAGATTTAAAAGCCCGCAGATCACGGCTGTCACCGCCAGCACCACACTGAGCAAGATCGTCATATCTGACCGCTGCACTGGGTCCATATCCCCTTTTTGATCAGGATACGGAGGCGGCGACAGACGGTCTGCTTCCTGCTCTGGGTGACAGACTTTAGTATTGCAAAGCGGACAGACCTCACAAGTCTTATGCAGCTCCACTCCACAGTTGACGCAATATGACATCTCTTATTTCCCCCTCTTTCGGTTCGTCTCAATCTTCACATGAATCCCTTCCTGTACCAGCTTTCGGAAAAATAACCGCTCTACATCTGCCTCCACAATACTGCTGGCAAAACTAATACTCAGCACATTTCCATAGCTGACCACCGCACAGTTAGTGCGGGCAGAAAACGGCTGCCCCATCAGCACATCAAAACGCTCCACATACGCTCTCATCTCCTCTGGCACATCCACAATTCCCAAATTGGTCAGTCCGGCACTGGACTGCTTATCCTGTACCCTTTTATAGAACTGCCTGACTACAAGATCTTTTACAAACAATGGCACCACCCGGATCAACGGATTCTGCGTCACCGCCGCATTTGTCGTAATATCTGCATTGAGAAATTTATCATTCAGATAATAACGCATATAATAATGCACCTGTGTCAGCACTTCTTCAAAAGTATAGTCTCCCATCCTGGGGTCCACCAACGGATACACCATCGTGATAAAATTCCGCAAAGTCTTAGACGGAAAAAACCGCCTCAGATTCACAGGCATCGCCAAAGACACCGGCAGCTCGCGAAACACCCGGTCCTCTTTCTGCTTGCCAAGCAGCGCATACAGCAGCACCGCATTCAGATATTCGGTCACGGTCACTTTATATTTTTTTGTTACCGTAAGAAGCTGATCCACCGCCAAGATTCCGGTAATAATATTTAATGTATAAAACGGCTCCTTTGTCCCGCGAATCCGATACGTCCTGCTGCGGCTTCTAGGAGGGCGGACTCTGGAATTGGCATACCGCCTGTAGGCATCCTCCAGCTCCTCTGGATCTGGCTGCTCCTTTACTGCCAATACCCCATGCCCGTCCGGTATGGGATGCCCCATCAGCCTGAGATACACAGCAGTCAGCGTACGCAGCAGACAGAGCGCCCCACTGCCGTCAGAAAGAGAATGAAAGACCTCCAGTGAGATCCGGTTCTGATAATAATAGACACGGATCAGATAGCGTCCCCTTCGTTTAAAAGACATAGGCATACAAGGATTGACAATATCCGGCTCCACAAAAGGCCCTGGCTGGTCGTTTGGCTCTAAATACCTCCAGAACACTCCTTTTCGCATAGCTACTTTAAATGTGGGAAACCTTGGCATCGTCTGATCCACTGCCTGCTGCAGCACCACAGGATCTATCTTTTCCTTTAACAGCACACTGATCCGATACACAGAAGAAAAATTCCGTCTCTGAAGCGTAGGATATACAATCGCCGACAGATCCAGACGATACCAGGGCCTCTTTACAAATGTTTTCTTTTTCATAATAATTATCATACCATTATTCTCTTGGAATAGATAGAATAATATGCTAAAATTTAATATACTATGTGAAAAAAATATCATAGATAATGAAAGCAGGAAATACAATGACCAATCAATCAAAACAGAACCAGAACCTTATGAAAGCCATCAAGAGAATGCACACCCTTGTGGAACATGAAACAATCGAAAAGCAACGCGCTTCTAAAGATCATCTTGGAAAACTTTTAAGACGAAGCGGTGATATGCAGTACGAAGACATTGACGTAGACGGCATCCAGGCAGAGTGGGTCAGCGTCAAGAGAAGTCATATGAAAAAATATATATTGCTCTACTGTCACGGCGGCGGCTACAACACCGGAAGCCTGACCTACGCCAGAAGCATCACCAACAAGCTGGCCTGTTCCACCTCCATGGACGTCCTGAGCTTCAATTACCGCCTAGCGCCGGAACACCCCTACCCCTTTGCGCTCACAGACGCCTTAAAGATCTGGGACTATCTGATGTATTTAGGCTACGGCGCCAGAGACGTCATCATCGCCGGAGACTCCGCAGGAGGCAACTTAGCCCTCGCTCTCACCCTGAAATTAAAAGAACAACACCGCATCCTCCCCAGAGGACTAGTGTTGTTCTCACCCTGGACGGATCTCACCCGCAGCGGCCATTCCCACCAGACCCACTGCGACATCGATCCCATCCTGACCGAAGCCTATCTGACACAAGCCATCGAAGACTACGCCCCCGGCCAGGATCTGCAAAATCCCCTGATCTCCCCCTTATACGGCGATTTTACCGATTTTCCCCCGGTCCTGATCCAAGCAGGCTCCAACGGCATCCTGCTCTCCGACTCCTTAGAACTCCACAAACAGCTCGTCAGACACCACGTAGGTGCCCGTATCACCGTCTATCAAGGCATGTGGCATGTCTTTCAAATGTCCCCCTTTAAGACCGCCTACGAAGCCATGGACCAGGCCGCCGAGTTTATCTTTGACATCTGCAGGTAACTCTACTCCTCCAGATACTGAATCCCCGCGCCCAAAAGCCCCGCACCCAGATAGATACTAAGCGCCGCCCCAATCTCTGCCCGATACAGCGCCCGATAATCCGGAAACAACACCTTAAGCTCCTCCTCCAAAGCCTCCCTCTCCTCTCTCGCACCCCCGTCTGCCACCACCAGGTTATAAGGGCGCCCCTCTCTCCTACAGTCCTCCATCAACTGCAAAAGCCTCTTCTGCACCCCCTTACGGCTCCTCACCTTCGCCGCCGCATAGATCTCTCCATCCTCATCAAAAGACATAATCGGCTTAATATCCAAAAGCGTCCCCGCCAAAGCCGTCATCTTCCCAATCCTTCCCCCCTTTTTCAGATACTCCAGCGTATGAATCGAAAAGAACACCTTCGTCCCCTCAATCAACCCCTCCACCCTTTTCTTCAATTCCTCAAACCCCATCCCAGACAACGCATACTCCGCCGCCTGAATCGCGATCACCCCAATCCCAATACTAGCCTCTTTAGAATCATACACCGCCACCTCAAGCCCCTCAAACTCCTCTGCAATCAGCCGCACCTGATTCACCGTCCCCGACAATCCCCCAGCCAACAAGACCGCAATCGCCTTTTGATACCCCCTCTTCACAAGCTCTCCCAACAAATCCTCCACATCCGCCCCACTCGGCGTACTAGACTTCGGCATCTCCCTCTTAAGCCTCTCATAGATCTCCTCCGCCCCTATATCCACCCCATCCCGATACATCCCATCCTCACAGACAATCTGCATCGGCAGCACAAAGATCGAATACCTCTTTACCAACTCCTTCGGCACATCCGCACAAGAATCCGTAATAATCGCCACTTTCTCTCTACACATCTCTCTTTCACATCCCTTTCCAAAAAATTCCTACTATTATACCCCCCATATTTCGACTAAATATAAACTCCCCTATATTTCCCCATTTTGTGCGAAAATCCCCTCCGCCCCCAATCCCAGGATATGACGAAGGAGAGGGGCCGGGGGTGATGGAAATAGTGCTGTGTAGATTGGAGCGGACTGTTTGCTGGTTTTGTATGAGCCAGACGAACACGGCCACGTGTACGGCTGGAGCATACAAAGCCAGTGAACTGTCCGATACACTCTATGCAGACATTTCCATCACCCCCGGCCCCTCTCCTTCGTCATATCCGTCCCTCCCCACCAATTTCCAGCAAAAATCCCTTGACTTTTTTCGACACCTGTATTACGCTTAACCTATCTGTATAATACATAAGAAAGATAGAGGTGCGGCCGCTACCAGTAAGCCATCTGCAAAAGACAGGCATCTTAGACAGCCCAACAGAACGTCCGCCGAAGTAAACGATCTGCCTGAAGATCCTTTGCTGGGGTGCAGCAGAATATGCTGTACACTGTCACAATTTTGTGGTGCGCTATCGTTTATGAAGATTGATAAGGTCATGGACGCTATACGCCCCATGGCTTTTTCTTTTGCCTATTAGCAGAAATAAATCAAGAGGTGGGAAATGTTATGTATGCAACTTTTTGGTCCCTGGTGCCCCCGCTGGTAGCAATTATATTAGCGCTGATTACCAAGGAAGTCTACAGTTCTCTGTTTATCGGTATCGTGACAGCAGCACTGTTTATCACAAATTTCAATGTCGTATCTGCTTATACGACCATATTCGGCGATGGCTTTATCGCCTCTCTGGCAGATGCAGGACATGTAGGTATCCTGATCTTTCTCGTAATCCTCGGCACCATCGTCGTACTGATGAATAAAGCCGGCGGATCTGCTGCCTATGGAAAATGGGCACAAGAAAAGATCAAATCCCGCAAAGGAACCTTGTTAGCAACCTTTGCACTGGGTGCTTTGATCTTCGTAGACGACTATTTTAACTGCTTAACCGTAGGCAGCGTGATGCGCCCTGTCACAGACAAGCACAACGTATCACGTGCAAAACTGGCTTACCTGATCGATGCCACCGCTGCTCCCGTCTGTATGATCGCTCCGATCTCTTCCTGGGCCGCTGCCGTGGCAGGTGTAGTAGAAGGAACTGACGGACTGACCCTGTTTATCAGCGCCATCCCGTATAACTTATACTCCCTTCTCACCATCGCAGCCATTATCATTATCACTTTATGGGATATCGATTTTGGACCTATGAAGACCCATGAAGCAAACGCCAAGAACGGAGATCTGTTCACCTCCGGCGAAACCGTCACAGACAACGACTCCTTTCAGGCCGTATCCAATAAAGGAAAAGTCATCGATCTGGCATTCCCGGTCATCATACTGATCGCCTGCTGTATCATCGGCATGATCTACACCGGTGGATTCTTCGATGGAGAGACCTTTGTTAATTCTTTCGCAAACTGTGACGCACCTTTAGGATTATCCATGGGTTCCGTAGCAGCACTGCTAATCACCATCATCTTCTATATCAGCCGCAAAGTCCTCACATTTAAGAATTGTATGGAAGCATTCCCGGAAGGCTTCAAAGCCATGATAAGCCCCATCCTGATCTTGTCCTTTGCCTGGACCCTGTCCGGTCTGACTGGTCAACTGGGCGCAGCAGAATACGTCAGCGGCATCTTTGAAGGCAGCGCAGCCGGCTTAACCGGTATGCTCCCGGCCATCGTATTTTTGGTAGCCATCTTCTTAGCCTTCTCCACCGGAACCTCCTGGGGAACCTTTGGCATCCTGCTGCCCATCGTTGTAGGCATCAATCTGCCCGGCAACCTGCTCATCATCACCATCGCAGCCTGCCTGGCCGGAGCCGTATGCGGCGACCACTGCTCCCCAATCTCCGACACCACCATCATGGCCTCTGCCGGAGCTATGTGTGATCACATCAACCACGTATCCACCCAGCTCCCCTACGCCATGCTCGTAGCCGCCGTATCTTTCGTAGGCTACTGCATCGCCGGCTTCGTCCAAAACGCCTGGGCAGTCCTTATCATATCCTTAGTCCTGCTCTGCGCAGTCTTATTCGGCATCAAAAAATTCTTTATAACCGAATAAAAACTAGTAATACTCCCTGGATTGTGCGAGTACATCAGACACAATCCAGGAGCTTTTTAAAGGGGCTGTCGCACCGTAGAGTGGACAGGCTCGCACAAATAGTGCTGTGTAGATTGGAGCGGACAGTTGCTTGATTCTGTACGACTTAGGCGGACACTTGTGTCCGAATAAGGCGAACAGAATTGAGCAACTGTCCGATACATTCTATACAGACATTTGTCGAGCCTGGCCGCTCTACGGTGCGACAGCCCCTTTAGAAAGCTCCGTCACATTATTCTTCACAAATCCTCATACTCACTCCGATACAGCACAACCTCTCCCGCTTCCCGCGTCTTACCAAGATCAATCACCCTCTGATTCCCGCTTCCCCGATACGTAAGTGTCAGATCCCGCTCCTGCAGCACAAAAGGCCCGTCCACAAGGATATCCGCCAGCTGCAAAAGCCTCTGCACCCCCGGCCGCTCCATCCGAAGCAGCTCCTCATACAGATACCCCGTATAAACCATCAGATGCTTTCCCATCTGTTTCACCTCTTCTGCAATCTGCAAAAGCGCCTCCGCCTGCACAAAAGGCTCCCCGCCAGAAAATGTCACCCCGGCAGCCAGCGGATTCTCTCTGATCGCTTGTAAGATCTCCTCCACATCTGCTTCTCTTCCGCCTGTGAAGTCATGCGTCTCCGGATTGTGGCACCCCAAGCAGTGATGTGGACAGCCCTGGGTAAAGATCACATACCGAATCCCCGGACCATCCACAATTGAATCCTGAAGAGTTCCCGCTATTCGAAGCTTAGGACAGACTGTGTTTGACACGGTCCTTCTCCTCCGCACGCTTTGCATTGTTAAAACGATCTGTCGTCCCTACCAGATAACCAGTAATCCTGCGAATCCGGTCAAATTTCACATTCTCTCCTACCTGTCCATTCTCCGCTAATAATTTTCCTGACATATACATGCTCCTATTTAAGTTCCGCTCCAGCCTGTTCAGTGCCCCCACTCTGGAAGCACTTTCGTATGCTTCGCATCCGAAAATCCTTCCGGGCACTTCTCTGGCTTCCGCTGTTTTTAATAAAAATTCTAATTAATGATTTGCATCTAAATACACTGGCACATCCGGGTATTTTTTGCGAAGTTCATTGAGACGCTTGATGGAGACGGCTTCGCCTTCCCGTCTTCCACACCGCGGGCATACCTCGTCGATGACTCCGGTGAAGCCGCAGACCGGATCCCGGTCTACCGGGTGGTTGACAGAACCATAACCGATCCCGCTCTCCTTCATACAGCGGATAATCGCCTCAAAAGCCTCCGGATTCTTCGCCGTGTCCCCGTCTAACTCCACATAGCTGATATGCCCCGCATTGGTCAGCGCGTGATAAGGCGCCTCAATCTTGATCTTTTGAAACGCATTGATCGGATAATATACCGGCACATGAAAAGAATTGGTATAATAATCCCGGTCTGTCACACCCTTAATCTTCCCAAAACACTTCTGATCAATCCGCACAAACCGCCCGGAAAGCCCTTCCGCCGGTGTAGCCAGCAGCGTAAAATTAAGCCCGGTCTCCTCAGATTTCTGATCCATATACGCCCGCATATGAGAGATAATCTCATATCCTAACTTCTGACTCTTCTCACTCTCTCCGTGATGCTCTCCAGTCAGCGCCACCAGCGTCTCCGCAAGACCGATAAATCCTACGCTCAATGTACCATTTTTCAAAATCTCCCCTACCGTGTCCTGGATGCCAAGCTTCTCAGAATCGATCCAGATGCCTTGCCCCATCAAGAAGGGATAATTCTTCACCGTCTTTTTTTTCTGTATCCCAAAACGGTGCAGAAGCTGCCTACAGCACAACTCTAAACGCTTGTCCAGGTTTTTATAAAATTCCTGGACGTCCTTGTTGGCCATAATTCCAAGCCTTGGAAGATTGATAGAAGTAAAACTTAGATTGCCTCTCCCACAAGTCACTTCCTGGTCTGGATTATAGTGATTTCCCATCACTCTGGTCCGACAGCCCATATAGGCAATCTCCGTGTTGTAATCCCCTTCTTTATAGTAGGCCAGATTAAACGGCGCATCAATAAAACTAAAATTCGGAAACAGCCGTTTGGCTGAGACTTTGATCGCCAGCCGGAACAGGTCATAGTTCGGATCACCGGGAAGATAATTGACGCCCTCTTTGACTTTAAAGATCTGCACCGGAAAAATCGCCGTCTCTCCGTTGCCAAGCCCGATCTCTGTCACCTTTAACAGATTTCTCGTGGCCATGCGGGCCTCCAAAGAAGTACAAGTTCCATAGTTGATGGAACTAAAAGGCACCTGTGCTCCCGCTCTGGAATTCATGGTATTCAGATTGTGAATCAGAGATTCCATCGCCTGGTAAGTGGCCATATCCGTCTCTTTCATCGCGATCCGAATAGATGTTCGATGACATCTGCGCATCTCATGTTCCTCTGGCTTTTCCTCAAGCCAGGATTTGCCGAATTTGATGACCCATCTGACAAAATGCTCTTCATAGTCATCGATATTGGACATATTGATCCGCTCTGGCATCACGTCTTTTAATGCCTGTCGAAAATCATCCGAAAGCACTGCCTCACAGTCATACTGAAGCCACAGATAACGCTGCACCGCATCATAGTATTCTTTGCGGAATGTACATGCCACCCCCTCCGCCATCGCATAGTCAAAATTGGGAATGGACTGGCCTCCATGCATCTCATTTTGGTTCGCCTGGATGGCAATGCAAGCCAGCGCCGCATAGCTGGCAATGGACTTGGGCTGTCTGATATAGCCATGCCCTGTGGAAAACCCATTTTCAAACAATTTGATCAGATCAATCTGGCAGCAAGTCTCTGTCAGCATATAAAAATCTTTATCGTGAATATGGATATCTCCATGAATATGTGCCGCTGCAATATCTTTGGGAAGAATGTAGTTATCCACAAAATAATTGGCTCCTTCCGAACCATATTTTAACATCGTTCCCATGGAAGTATCCGCATCAATATTGGCATTCTCCCGCTTGATGTCTGCATCTGCCGCAGAAGTGAACGTCAGTTCGCGGTAGATATCTACCAGGTCTTTCTCGGTCTTCCGTACTTTGGTATGTTCTGCGCGATACAGAATATAGGCTTTGGCAGTCTTGGCAAATCCATTCTCGATCAGCTTTTCCTCCACCAAATCCTGTATCTGCTCCACCTCTGGCATCCGCCCGTCTGGAATCGCATCCACCACCGCATCCACTAATTTCTCAAACTGATAAGGTGCAATCGCTTCCACTCTTGCCGCCTCATTTGCCTTGCGGATCGCACCCCGGATCTTCTTCACGTCAAATGGCACAGGCCTTCCATCGCGTTTCTTAATCATATCCGGGCATACAACGACACTCCCCATTCCCATCATCTCCTTTAAAACTATATGTGGTATTTCCTTCTATTTTTCACACCAAATATAGTATCATTACTTCCCAGAAGATGCAAGAACATTTTTTCGATTTTATTTTACATCTTTTTTATATCGTCTCAAAAGCCGCATCTAACGCCGCGATCAGGTCCTCAACTTTTTCAATTCCAATGGACAGTCGGATCGTATTGGGCTTGATGCCCTGGTCTTTTAGTTCCTCTTCGGTGCACTGGCTGTGGGTCGTGGTCGCCGGGTGAATGACTAAAGATTTCACATCCGCCACATTGGCTAACAGAGAAAAGATCGCCAAGTTGTCAATAAAAGTCTGTGCAGCCTTCGCATCCCCCTGGATCTCAAAAGTAAAGATCGATCCGCCGCCATTGGGAAGATATTTCTGATAAAGCGCATGGCTTGGTTCACTCTCCAGCGATGGATGATGCACTGCCTCCACCTTAGGATGCTTTGATAAATAATCTACAATCTTTAATGCATTGCTCACATGGCGCTCTACCCGAAGAGACAACGTCTCCAGTCCCTGCAAAAAGAGAAATGCATGGAAAGGTGAAAGTGTCGCCCCGGTATCCCGCAGCAGGACGGCCCGGATATACGTCACAAAAGCTGCTGCTCCCGCTGCATCTGTGAAAGATACTCCATGGTAGCTAGGATTGGCACTGGAGATCCAGGGATATCTTCCCGACGCTTTCCAGTCAAAATGGCCGCTGTCTATGATCACGCCGCCAATGGCAGTCCCATGTCCGCCAATAAATTTGGTAGCCGAATGAACTACCAGATCTGCTCCGTACTCGATAGGGCGAACCAGATACGGTGTGGCAAACGTAGAATCCACCACCAGCGGAATCTGATGCTTGTGTGCCACTTTCGCAAGGGCTTCCAAATCAACCAGATTGGAATTAGGATTCCCCAAAGTCTCCACAAAGATCACCTTGGTATTTTCCTGAATCGCATCTTCAAAAGAACCTTCCACTTCCGGATCTACAAATGTAGTCTGCACCCCGCTTGTAAGCGGCAGCGTATGTGCCAGCAGATTGTACGTCCCGCCATAGATCGTCTTAGACGCCACAATATGCTCTCCCGCCTTTGCCAGTGCCTGAAAGGTATAACTAATCGCTGCTGCCCCAGAAGCCGTCGCAAGCGCCGCCACGCCTCCTTCCAAAGACGCGATACGCCTCTCAAAAATATCCTGCGTTGGATTGGTCAGCCTTCCATAGATATTGCCTGCATCCCGAAGCCCAAAACGATCTGCCGCATGCTGCGAATTGTGGAACACATATGACGTAGATGCATAGATCGGAACTGCCCTCGCATCCGTCACCGGATCTGCCTGCTCCTGCCCAATATGTAACTGTCTGGTCTCAAAACTCCAATTTTTTGAATCTCTTATATCTGCCATCTTTGTTCTCCTCCAATTTCTTAATTTCTTTTATCATACTAACATAGTAGGTTTGTGTTGTCTAATACACAAAAAGAATAGCCAGTTATAGATTCATTCTATAACTGGCCCATTCTATCCAATCAGGCATCGTCTTCCCTCAAAGGCAACTAATCTTTATCCAAAGTCACCCATGCGCCCTCGCCTCATGAGCCACCTGCCGGATATCCGGCACTGCGATCAGCATCGGATACAGCAGCATCCCGATCACCAGACCGCTCACCCCCTGGATCAGATTCGCCGGCACACTTGCCGCTGCCGCCGCCACTCCATACAGCGCCACTTCACAGAGAAAATACCCCCCTGCCACCAGCAAAATATCTCCCACGCCCCCAAGAGCCACTGCCAGACAGCGGCTCTTCCAGGCCCTTCCAATCCTCTGATAGATCACCCCCGCCACAAACGCCACCACTCCCTTAATGACAAATGTAATCGGCACATACAAAAAATACCCTCCCAGCAAATCCGCCATCGCCGACCCAATCCCAGCCGCCAAAAATCCCCACACTGGACCCAAGATCACTCCCGCCAGGATCACCACCGCATCCCCCGGATGAATATACCCTCCCGTCCCCGGCGTCGGTATCCGTATCGACATCGTCGCCACACAAGCAAACGCCGCAAACAAAGCCGCCATCACAATTTTCTTAAGATCTGAACGCATCATAAAAAACCTCACTTTCCATGTGCCCTATCGCACACCCATTTTTATCTCCCCCATTCTACTAAACAACTGGCCCGAACAAAATATCCAGTTCCCAATATTTTAACCAGTCCAGTCAAAATTCTAATCAAACATAACCTCAGACACCTCCCTCCCCCAACCCCAGGTTCCCGCGCAAATGGGGAGCCGCCAGTCCTGCACAATTGAGGGCTGCAAGGCTCGCACAAAGAGTGCTGTGTAGATTGGAGCGGACTGTCTGTTGTCTTTGTATGAGCCAGACGAACACGTTTACGTGTCCGGCTGGAGCATACAAAAGCAATGGACTGTCCGATACACTCTATGCAGACCTTTGTTGAGCCTTGCAGCCCTCAATTGTGCAGGACTGGCGGCTCCCCATTTGCGCGGGAACCATCCTCCCCCATTTGTACGGAAACTGTCCTCCCTTTTCTACAACGTCTCCGCAAATATATCCTTATACCCCTCCCCATAGATCTCACTCGCATTCGTAATAATCATAAACGCCCCCGGATCTTCCTCTTTCACAATCTCCTCCACTCTAGGCCCAAGCGGCTTATGCACCACACAAAAAATCACCTGTTTCTCCTGCCCGGTCCATCCCCCTTTTCCCTGCAGATACGTAATCCCAATATTCAGCTGTTTTAAGATCTTACTCCCCACCTGATCCGCTTTCCCCGTAATAATATAGAACATCTTTGCCTCATCCTTGCCATAGAGCACATAATCCAGCGCCCTGCCGCTGATTAACACCGCAATCAACGCATACATCGCAATGTTCAGGTTTCGAAACAAAAACCCCGATATGGCCACAATCGTAATATCCACACACTGAAACAAAAATCCCGTCTTCAGATGCCGATATTTCTGACGGATAATCTTAATAATAATATCCATGCCGCCCGTCGTAGCTCCCGTCTTAAAGACCATCCCAATACCGCTCGCGATCAGCACTCCGCCGGCAAGTGCTGCCAACAGAGGATCATCCGTCAAAGGCGCTCGCCCGGACAACAGATTGGTAAAAAGAGAAGTCAGCACAATCGCATAGGCAGTCTTTACAATAAACCTCCACCCAAACTTCCATACACCTAGTAAAACAATAGGTATATTTAACAGCAAGTACAACGTACCTGTCTCAATCCCGCAAAGCCGGTTTAAGATCACTGCAATCCCCGTCACGCCTCCTGGCGCTAAGTTATTCGGATCCAAAAAAAGACTGATTCCCACCGCATAGATGCCCGCCGCCAAAGCGATTAACATCAGATCTCTTACTCTGCGCTGCCACATACTTTTCACCATCATTCCTCCATCTCCAAGTTCTACAATTCTCCTTCCAAGCCACTAGATCCAGGAGAATTAACCAACATTCCCATATAATAAAACCCTCTGCACTCAATCAGACGGACCTTTTTAATCTGTCCAATCAGCGAAGCATCTCCTCTTGCATGCACCACATGATTGTTGCTCAAACGGCCAGTCACGTATCCTTCCATCTGCCGGTTCGTCTCCTCCACTAACATGAGCTGCTCCGTTCCTGCAAAACGCTCGGCCATCTCTTTTGAGATATCCTGCACTTCTTTCAGGAGACGGTCAAATCGCTCTGTCACCACATCCTGCGGGATTTGCTCCTCCATCGCTGCCGCCGGCGTACCAGTCCTCTTACTGTACTGAAAAGTAAATGCACTGTCATAGCGCACCTTTCTCACCACATCCAGCGTCTCCTGAAAATCTTCCTCGGTCTCACCCGGAAATCCCACAATAATATCCGTTGTCAGAGCAATATCCGGGATCTGCCTGCGGATCTCTGCTGCCAGCGACAGATACTGCTCCTTAGTATACTTACGGTTCATAATCTTTAATAGCCTACTGCTCCCCGACTGCAACGGCAGATGCAGATGCCTGCAGATCTTCTTGGATTCTGCCATCACCCGAATCAGCTCCGGGGATAAATCTTTGGGATGCGAGGTCATAAACCGGATTCTTTCTAGTCCCTCGATCTTCTCGATCTCTCTTAAAAGTTCTGCGAAGCTCACCGATGTCTCCAGATTTTTCCCATACGAATTGACATTTTGTCCAAGCAGCATCACTTCCACCACGCCGTCTGCCACAAGCCCCTCGATCTCTCTGATAATATCTTTAGGCTCCCTACTTCGTTCCCTCCCTCGTACATAAGGGACGATACAATAACTACAAAAATTGTTGCAGCCAAACATAATATTGACACCCGATTTAAAAGGATATTTCCTTGCAACCGGCAGGTCTTCCACGAT
>CAJUGG010000035.1 GCA_910585995.1 uncultured Lachnospiraceae bacterium | reverse complement strand
ATCAGATTCATGACCTAAAAGACAGAGAATCTGAAAAAATGTCATGAATTTGATATTTTGTTAAAATCCGTAATATATCCCTCTTTTATTTCACGCTATAATCTGACCATACAGAAAACGTGAAGCGGCAGCTTTACAACATAGTAGAAGGAGGATTTTTCTGATGAAAAAGAGAGCAGTTAGTATCTTATTGATTGCAGCCATTGCGGCAGGTTCTTTAGCCGGCTGTGGAAAGTCATCCAGTACGGACGCAGGTGATGGAGCAGAAGGGAACGTGATCAATATCTATAGCTGGAATGACGAGTTCCGTGAACGTTTGGAGGCGATTTATCCAGAAGTACAGGAGACATCCGCAGACGGAACCGTGACCATATTAAAAGATGGTACCGAGATTCATTGGATTATCAATCCCAACGAGGATGGAGTGTATCAACAGAAGTTAGATGAGGCATTGCTAAGGCAGGCGGATGCATCGGCAGATGATAAGGTGGATATCTTCTTGTCAGAGACAGACTATGTAAATAAATATACAGACGCCGAGGCAGATGTGGCCATGCCGCTTACCGACCTTGGCATTGATCCTGATATGGATTTGAGCGATCAGTACAGCTTTACCAAGGTGACAGCTTCAGATGTCAATGGAGTATTAAGAGGTTCTACCTGGCAGTGCTGTCCGGGACTTCTCGTCTATCGCCGTGACATTGCCATGGATGTATTTGGCACAGATGTTCCTGAAGAGATCGCAGAAAAAGTCAAAGACTGGGATACGCTCAAGACAACGGCGGAGGAATTAAAGGCAAAAGGATATTATACCTTTTCTTCTTATGCAGATACATTCCGGCTCTATGGCAATAGCATTGAGCAGTCCTGGGTCGCTCCGGGTGAGACGGTAATCAAGGTAGATCAGAAGATTATGGATTGGGTAAACAACTCAAAAGAATGGTTGGATGCAGGCTATCTGGATAAAAATGTGAAAAGGCAGTGGAATGATGACTGGAATAAGGATATGGGATCTTCTTCTAAAGTATTTGCTTTTCTCTTTCCGGCGTGGGGCATAGACTTTACACTGAAGAAGAACTGGGATGGAGATAATGGTATATGGGCAGTTACGAATCCGCCACAGGAATATAACTGGGGAGGTTCCTTTATTCATGCTTGCACAGGTACAGACAATCCGCAGCACGTAAAAGATATTATCCTTTCGATGACCGCAGATAAAGAAAATCTTTTAAAGATTTCCAAAGAATATCTGGACTTTACCAATACAAAGAGCGGTATGAAGGAGGCAGCAGAAGATGATACAGGATATGCTTCGGATTTCCTTGGCGGCCAAAATGCCTTTAGTTATTTTGCACCTGTGGCAGAAAACATTGTGATTGCTCCGCTTTCTGCGTATGACCAAGGATGTGTAGAGCTGATCCAAAATACATTCAATGATTATCTGCAAGGACAAGTAGATTTTGAAAAGGCGAAAGAGAATTTTGAGACTGCAATTAAAGAACGTTATCCGGATATCACAGAGATTCAGTGGCCATAGTGAAAGGTGACAGCGTATGAAGACAAATAATAAAAAAATTGATTATTCCAAATGGGGATATCTGTTTATTCTTCCATTTTTTGTGAGTTTTTTCCTCTTTTCTTTTGTTCCGCTTATAGATACCATACGATACAGCTTTTTTGAATATTATCGTTCAGGAATCAAAGAAGTGGGTCCTAACTTTATTGGGATGGAGAATTATATCAGTCTGTTAGGATCAGATATGCTCAGATATGCAGGAAACACATTAATCCTGTGGGTAATCGGATTCGTTCCGCAGATTGTGATCGCATTGCTGTTGGCAGAGTGGTTTGTGGATGCCCGTCTGAAGATCCGCGGAGCGCAGTTTTTCAAAGTCGTGATCTATCTGCCCAATCTGATTATGGCATCTGCTTTTGCCATGTTGTTTTTTACCATGTTTTCCAACAATGGTCCCATCAATGCCATCCTGATGTCCATTGGATGCATCAAAGAACCCATCGATTTTTTGGGTTCTGTATGGGGAACGAGGTCGCTGGTAGGACTTATGAATTTTCTGATGTGGTTTGGCAATTCGACGATTATGTTGATGGCGGCGATTATGGGAATCAGTCCGGATATCTTTGAGGCTTCAGAATTAGACGGATGCAACAGCGTACAGCGGTTTTTTCATATTACGCTGCCACTGATTCGTCCCATCCTTGCCTATACGCTGATCACATCTGTGATCGGTGGCCTGCAGATGTTTGATGTTCCGCAGATCCTGACCAATGGACAAGGAACTCCGGATCGTACTTCCATGACGCTGATTATGTTCTTAAACAGCCATCTGAAGAGTAAGAATTATGGAATGGCTGGGGCATTGTCTGTCTATCTGTTTATCGTTAGTGGTATCTTGTGTTTCTTTGTCTATCGGATCACCAATGATGATGATCCTGATGGTTCAAAGGCAGCAGAGAAAAAAGCAAAAAAGCAAAGGAAAGGATAACTGTATGAAATCAAAAAAGCCCAATCATCTACGGAGTGTTCTGGCACATGTTGTGTTGGTGATCCTGTCATTTATGTGCCTGTTTTTCTTCTATATCCTGTTTATCAATGCCACACGCTCCCATGCGGATTTGCAAAAAGGATTCTCTGCACTGCCAGGTGGTTATTTATTTAACAATCTGAAAAGTGTCGCCAATGATGGAACATTTCCTATGTTTCGGGGAATCCTGAACAGTTTGCTGGTCTCTGGCTGTTCCGCGGCGATTTGTACATATTTTTCATCCTTGACAGCTTATGGACTTTATGCTTATAATTTTAAATTAAAAAAAGTAGCATTTACATTTATTATGGCAATTCTGGTGATGCCAACGCAGGTGACAGCGATGGGATTCTTGCGGTTGATCACAAATATGGGGATGTATGATTCTCTGCTTCCACTGATTATTCCGTCCATTGCATCTCCGGCAGTATTCTATTTTATGTACAGCTATCTGCAGTCCTCGCTTCCATTGTCTCTGATCGAAGCGGCAAGGATTGATGGTTCGGGAGAATTTCGGACGTTTAATCAGATTGTGCTTCCCATTATGAAACCAGCAATTGCCGTACAGGCGATCTTTACTTTTGTGAGTTCTTGGAATAACTATTTTGTTCCGGCATTGGTGATTCAGTCAAAGGATAAGATGACAGTACCGATCTTGATTGCTACCCTGAGAGGTGCCGACTATATGAATTTTGATATGGGTAAGATCTATACGATGATTTTGGTAGCGATTGTACCGATTATCTTGGTCTATCTGATTTTGTCTAAATATATTATTGCTGGTGTAACACTAGGCGGTGTAAAGGAGTAACGATAGCATTGGAAAAACAGATACACAGCGGCACACGTAAGAGCCAGCCTTCTGAGAGAGAATATGCGCATGGGATGCTGGCAAGGGAGATAGCAGCAGAGAGTATGGTTCTTCTGAAAAATGAAGACCTGCTTCCCCTGGATACCTCCATGTCTGTAGCGCTGTTTGGAGGCGGTGCAGTACAGACTGTGAAGGGCGGTATTGGGTCAGGAGATGTCAATAATCGGGAGAGTATCTCGATATTACAAGGGCTACAGGACGCAGAAGTGACCATTACCAGCACAGATTGGCTTGCAGACTATGAAAGGCGTTATAAAACAGCCAGAGAGGCATGGAAAGAAAAGGTACTAACAGATGCAGCACAGACAGAGAATCCTTTTGACGCCTATGCAGAGAATCCTTTTTCACTGCCAGGAGGGCGTAAGATTACCAAAAAGGACGTGGCAGATGCTTCTGTTGCAGTCTATGTGATCAGCCGGATTTCTGGAGAAGGAAAAGACCGTCAAAAGGAGAAAGGCGACTATGATCTCAGTGAGAAAGAACTGGAGGATCTGCTTTGTCTCAATCGTATTGGAATCCCTATTGTGCTGATCTTAAATGTGGGTGCTCCTGTGGAACTGACAGATCTCTTACAGCAGGCTCCCCGGATTCGTGCAGTATTACATATCTGCCTCCCCGGACAAGAAGGGGGGCATGCAGTCGCAGATGTTTTGTTTGGACATACAGTGCCAGGAGGTCGTCTGACGGCCACCTGGGCTAAACGATATGAAGACTACCCTTCTTCTGAGAACTTTGGGTATCTGAAAAAGGAGGAATACAGAGAAGGAATCTATGTAGGATATAGGTATTTTGATACCTATAAGATCTTGCCGCTATTCCCTTTTGGATATGGACTTACTTATACGACATTTTCGATGAAGGTAGAAGAGGTTCAGATGACAGTGTCCGGGATAGAGGTTTGTGTTTCTGTGAAAAATGTCGGGGAGATCTATGCCGGCAGGGAGGTGGTACAGGTCTATGCGGCATTGCCGCAGACTGGCATGAGCAAAGAGCATCATCGACTGGTAGGTTTTGCAAAGACCCAAATGCTAAAACCTCTAAGTTCACAGAAACTAACGATCTTTGTGGAGACAGAAGCACTTGGAAGTTATTCAGAAGAGCTGCAGGCATGGGTGGTGGAGGCGGGAACCTACGGACTCTGTATAGGAAGGCATATCAATTCCTTACTGCCTGTTCAATTTTTTGATATTCCTAAGACTGTTGTGCTTAAACATCCAGGTAAAAAAAACCAACAGACAAGAGAAAAATGGATACAGATGACAGCAGAACAGTCGGTGGAAGAATTGATCCCTTTACTGTACGGCAACATCACCGAGGGAAGCAGTAATCTTGGTTCTTCTGGCGTCCGCGTACCTGGTTCAGCCGGAGAGACGACACAAGCATTGGAGGCAAGCCGGGGGATACGCTCCCTGATTATGGCAGATGGTCCGGCGGGACTTCGCCTCAGGCAAAGCTATGAGGCAGACCGTGAGACAGATTCTGTATATGGTGTTGGAGTTCTTGGCTCACTGGAAAATGGATATTTAGAGACTATGGAAGAACATGCAAATGCAGACAGGTATTATCAATTCTGTACTGCTTTTCCAGTTGGAACAGCGCTTGCACAGACATGGGATATAGAGCTTGTGAAAAGATTTGGCGAGGCTGTTGCTGTGGAGATGGAAGAATTTCATGTAGATCTTTGGCTGGCTCCAGGAATGAATATTCAGAGGAATCCGCTGTGTGGGCGCAATTTTGAATATTTCTCTGAAGATCCTCTGTTGTCCGGACTGATGGCTGCGGCTGTGACGAATGGTGTGCAAAGTCGTAGCGGCTGCGGCGTGACTATAAAACATTTTGCCTGTAATAATCAGGAAGATAATCGTATGGGATTGGATATCTTAATAGATGAGCGGACTCTGCGGGAGATCTATCTGCGCGGATTCGAGATCGCGCTCCAAAAGAGCAGCCCCATAGCCATGATGTCAGCCTACAATCTTGTCAATGGTGTCCATGTAGCCAATCACTATCAGCTGTGTACTTCAATAGCCCGTGAGGAGTGGGGGTTTGAAGGCGTGATTATGTCAGACTGGAATACCACAGTGCCAGAAGACGGAAGTATCCCATGGAAGTGTGCAGCAGCCGGAAATGATCTGATCATGCCCGGAAATCCCCAGGATGCAGAAGATATTCGCAAAGCATATGAAAGAGGAGATCTGTCAGAAGAGCATATCAGAGTTTGTGCGGGACGTATATTGAAGATGATTCAGAAATTGACCGGTTAAATAATTAACAATAACAAAGAGTCCGGGATTTCCTGGTGCGATGCACTGACGGAAACCCCGGACTTCTTTATTTATAAATAAAACCTTTATTGCTTATGCGGCTGCTGCTCAGTCAGATATTCTTCCAGAGCCTCCCTCCAGTCCTTCGGTTCCTCCATACCAGAGATCCTGAGCATCAGGTTATCCAGCACCGAATAACGCGGTCTGGTGCCGGACTCATCGACAAAAGGTTCCACATGCAGATGATCCGTATTCCCGGTGAGTTCCAGGATTGCTTTAGCATATTCATAGCGGCTGCAGGAGCCTTTACAGACCGCATGATAAGTACCATAGGCATCACTTTCAATAAAGCCCAGGATCACTTTCGCCAGCTCTTTGGCACTGGTAGGAGTGGAGACCTGGTTGCTGGCCACATGGAGGACGCCCCCGTTTTTCACAGCATCCAGCACATCACTGACAAAATCCTTTCCAAACCCATAGACCCAGGAACTGCGCACGATAATATACCGATGGATCAGATCCTTAACCAACTGCTCCCCGGCAGCCTTGGAACGCCCATAGGTACTTCTGGGGCTTAAAGAGTCAAATTCATTATAAGGAATATTCTGGATCTTGCCAAAGACATCATCCGTAGAGATCTGAATCAACTTAGCATTAATCGCTTGGGCCTCCTGTGCCAGATTGCGGGCGCCAAGCGCATTAACAAGATACGCACGATCTGGGTCCTTTTCACAGATCCGAAGATTCGTCAGCCCGGCGCAGTTGATAATAACATCCGGATGATTCGTCTGGCAGCACGTATGTACCGTCTGTACATTCGTGATATCGCTCTCCTTAATATCCGTCGCCAGGATTTCATACCGGCTACAGTCCAATAGACGCACCAAAGCACTCCCAACGTGCCCGGCGGCACCGGTAATCCATATTTTTTTCATGATGTTCCTCCTTCATTCATGACAATAGGTTTTCAATAAGACCAATATAGCACAGGCAGCAAAACCTGACAATAAAGAATTGAACAGGAACATAAAAAAGGCGATGTAAGAATCTCTTTACGAATCCTTACATCGCCTATTCAACTGTTATTTCCAATGGACCTTTACCTCGTTTCTGATCTATTTTTGTTATGGCCTTTTACAGACCCTGTTTTATGGTCTTTCATGACCTCTCTGCCATATGCAATCCCTCTTAGAATCCCTATGGACTTTCACGTGGGTTTTTTATTATCAAGGTATGTTCCTTTACCTTCCTCAAAATCTTATCACCAAATTGGTAATTCAAATGTCTAATACTTATCCATATTCAATTTTGTCGTATTCTTATGTTGCTGGTGGTCCGTACCTTCCTTTCTGTTATATTATAGGGCACTCCGTTAAGTTTTGATTGGAATCTCCTCCTTTACTTACTCCCTTATCCTGGATTATTTGCTTTTTTCTCTCTTCTGTTCTATGAGACTATTATAGCACACCAAACAAATTTGTCAATATATTTTTTGTAAAAAAATATATTTTCTGATAATTAAATATTTAACAAACAATAAATTGCCATCTTATCCACCCCTTCCCTCCCACGCTCCCAGGGTCTGCCGCCGAGTCGGGCTTCCGGTCTTGGACAAAGAGTGCTGTGTAGATTGGAGCGGACAGTTTGCTGGTTTTGTACGAGCCAGACGAACACGTTTACGTGTACGGCTGGAACGCACAAAACCAGTGAACTGTCCGATACACTCTATGCAGACCTTTGTCCAAGACCGGGAGTCCGGCTCGGCGGCAGACCCGTCGCCCCCTCACCTATTGACGCCAGAAACCAATTCTGCTAAACTTGTAAAAACTAGGAGGACCCCTATGCAATATCGTTACGACAAAAAAGGCACCCCTCTGTCTATATTAGGCTACGGCTGCCTTCGCTTCACCAAAAAAAACGGAAAAATTGACCTAAAAAAGACCGAAACCGAGATCATGGAAGCCATAGAACGCGGCGTCAACTATTTTGACACTGCCTACGTCTACTCAGGCAGCGAAGCCGCACTAGGCGAGATCTTAAAAAAGAACCACTGCCGCGACCGCGTCTACTTAGCAACCAAACTGCCCCACTACCTGATCAAATCCCGACACGGCTTAGAGCGCTGCTTTCAGGAACAGCTTAGGAGACTCCAGACCGACCATATCGACTACTATCTGATGCATATGCTAAACGACGCCGCCACCTGGAAGACCTTGCAGGACAAAGGCGTGCAAGAGTGGATCGAAGAAAAACTCCGATGCGGTGAGATCAGAAACATCGGTTTCTCCTACCATGGAAATACTGCCAACTTTACAGAACTCTTAGATGCCTATGACTGGGATTTCTGCCAGATCCAGTATAACTATATGGACGAACACACCCAGGCCGGACGAGAAGGCCTTACATATGCTGAGAAAAAAGGCATCCCCGTCGTGATCATGGAACCGCTGCGCGGCGGCAAACTGGTGGACTTGCTGCCAGAAGCAGCCAAAGCATGTTTTGCCAAAGCAACCCCTGTGCGCTCGCCCGCAGAGTGGGCATTTCGGTGGCTGTGGGACCAGACCGGCGTTACCGTCGTATTGTCCGGAATGAACTCTGTAGAGATGGTGAGAGAAAACTGTAGAGTAGCCTCTGAAGCCAAGGCCCAAGAACTGACAGAAGCAGACCGAGACTTGTTTATACAAGTAAAAAACGAGATCAACCAAAAAGTCAAAGTAGGCTGCACCGCGTGCGGCTACTGTATGCCCTGCCCCCAGGGGATCGATATCCCTGGCACCTTTCGCTGCTACAACGAGATGTATACAGAAAAGCCCAAAGTAGGCAGAAAAGAATATCTGATGACTACTGCATTTCGCAAGAACCAAAACCCCGCTTCCGGCTGTATCCGCTGCGGAAGATGCGAGAGGCACTGCCCGCAGAAGATTGCGATCCGGGAAGAACTGCAAAGAGCAGCAAAAGAGCTGGAAGATCTCCGTTATCAGTTTTTGCGTTCCCTTATTAAAATGTTCCGAATATGGCGCTGAAAATAAGGAAAATTTTGGTGGTATAAATAAAGAAAAAACTGATGCAGACCTTGAAAATCTGTGATACAATAAAACAGTTAGAGCATTTGCAAAGAATAAGGTAAGATAGGGGATATGGTATGAGAAAAAAATCACACATTTCACTGGCGCGTTTTTTAGTCAGAGGTATGGAAGATGATGTGTTAAGCCGCAGATGGAAGGCTTTCTATGTGGGGAGTCTGCTTCCGGACTGCAGGCCATCTTTTTTGACCGTTCGCCATGAATATGAGGAGACTTATGAATTGGTGGAGAAAAAGATCCACAAGCTGGTGGAAGATGTGAAGCATCATCCGGCAGATTCCATGCGGTATATGATTGATTTGGGGCAGGTGTTTCACTATATAGCAGATTATTTTACATTTCCCCATAACCAGCATTATCCAGGAAATCTAAAAGATCATTGTATCTATGAAAAGTATCTGAAATTACAACTGAGAGCCTATATTCGTGAAGGCTATGCAGTATTTCATACAGAAGGCGTGACAAGGATGACTTGTGTGGAGGATATTATGGCTTATATCCGCAGAAATCATCAGGAGTATATGCTAAGCTCCCATGATGTGGAGGAGGATTGTGAATATATTACCAGAGTCTGCTCGCAGGTGCTGGCGGCGATGATCTGGCTGGTGAAGACATCAAAGCTTTCCCAGGCGGCATAGGAGTATGGGGATGGAAGAAAGGACAGAATTGGAACGGAAATATGATCATTTAAAAGACTGGATTGCTTCCCAAGAGAAGGCGGCTGTCGCCTTCTCCGGCGGGGTGGATTCGGTCTTTTTATTGTATGCGGCAAAGGAAGCACTAAAAGATCAGCTGCTGGCCTTGACGATGTCTCTGCACGCTGTGCCAGGGAGCGAATTAGAAGAGGCAGGACGATTCTGCCAAGAGTACAACATCCGCCATCGTGTAGAACGGCTGGATGAATTTGCGATTGAGGGATTTGCCAAGAATCCTCCTAATCGGTGTTATCTGTGCAAAAAGGCACTCTTTCAGAGGATGAAAAAAGCAGCAGAAGAAGAGGGGTTTTCGGTGCTGATGGAAGGGTCTAATGTGGATGATGCAGGGGATTACCGCCCAGGACTTCTGGCCCTGCAGGAGCTTCAGATCTTAAGCCCTCTGAAAGAGTGTGGATTTACCAAAGAAGAGATAAGAAGGATGTCTAAGAAGCTGTCTCTGCCCACCTGGGACAAACCGTCGATGGCCTGCCTAGCTTCCCGCTTTGTCTATGGGGAAGAGATCACAAAAGAGAAGATGAAGATGGTGGAAGAGGCAGAAGAGTATCTGAGAGGGCTTGGATTTATACAGAGAAGGGTGCGGATGCATGGAACTCTGGCGCGGATTGAGCTGCTCCCTACAGACATCCAACGTCTGATGGATAAAGGGCGGTATACGCAGGTGCAAAAAAGGCTGGAAGAGCTGGGATTTGCCTATGTGACTTTGGACCTTGCCGGCTTTCAGAGCGGAAGTATGAATAAGGGGTTAAAAAAGGAATGAATGAGACATTTACAAGAACTGCGCTTTTGACCGGAGAAGAAGGACTTGAGAAGCTTAAAAGAGCCAAAGTGGCAGTCTTTGGAATTGGCGGAGTGGGCGGCTATGCGGCGGAGGCTCTGGCGAGAAGCGGCGTAGGGCATCTGCTGCTGGTGGATCATGATACCGTCAGCGAGAGCAATCTGAACCGTCAGATTATCGCCCTTCGCAGTACCCTGGGGCAGTATAAGACAAAGGTGATGAAGGAGAGGATTCATGAGATCTCGCCGGAGACTGTGGTGGAGACCAGAGAATATTTTTTTCTGCCGGAAAATGCGGACAGCTTTCAATTTGAAATGTACAGCTATGTAGTGGATGCCATCGATACCGTCAGCGGAAAACTGGCGCTTGCAGAGCACTGCAAGAGGACAGGCACCCCCATCATCAGTGCTATGGGGGCCGGGAATAAGCTGGACCCGACCAGGTTTCAGGTGACGGATCTAAGTAAGACCACAGTGTGTCCGCTCGCGCGCGTGATGAGAAGGGAGCTTAAAAAACGAGGTATTGAGCATCTCAAAGTGGTGTATTCCACCGAAGAGGCCCTGAAGCCCCAAAAGACGATCCTAAGTGAGGCCGGGAAAGTAACGCCGGGCAGTCTGGTGACAGTGACCGGGACGGCCGGACTTTTGCTGGCTTCAGAAGTGATCAGGGATCTATTACAATAGAATACAGGGAGGGACAGATGGCACTACAGTTGATCTTGGGTAATTCCGGGGCAGGAAAATCCCATTATATCTTTGAAAAAATCATACAGGAATCCATAGAGCATCCGGAGAAACAGTATCTGGTAATCGTACCAGAACAGTTTACGATGCAGACCCAGAAAGATCTGGTGCTTCTGCATCCGCGCCATGGCATTATGAATATCGACGTGCTGAGCTTTGAACGGCTGGCTCACCGGGTCTTTGACGAAGTAGGCGGGGAGCAGCGAAAGATCTTAGAGGACACCGGAAAGAATCTGATCCTTCGCAGGCTGGCAGAGGAGAAAAAAGATGAACTTACGCTGCTGGGAGGAAATCTTAGAAGGCTGGGGTATATTTCGGAGATCAAATCCTTGCTCTCGGAGTTTACCCAGTATCGGATCAGTACAGATCAGCTGTCGTCTCTGATCGAACAAAATCAGAAAAATCCGCAGCTTCAGTTTAAATTAAAAGATATCAAGGTGATCTATGAGAGTTTTCAACAGTACCTTCAGGATACCTATCTGACTGCGGAGGAGCTTCTAGGAGCGCTGGAAAAGACGATAGAAGAATCCCAGACGGTGCAAAAGAGCGTGATTGTACTGGATGGTTATACGGGATTTACTCCTGTGCAGATGGGACTTTTGAGAAAATTGATGGTGCTGTCAGAAGAACTGTATGTGACGCTGACTTTGGATGAAAATGAGAATCCTTATCAACTGGGAGCGGAATATCAGTTGTTTTATATGACCAAAAAGACCATCGCAGGGCTTTTAAAGCTCGCAGAAGAAGTAAAAGTTGCAGTGCGCCGCCCGATGGTGATACAAGCAGGCAAGGAAAGCCGGTTTCACGGGGCGCCGGCGCTTCGTTTTCTGGAGGCCAATATCTTCCGGCATGGAAAGGCTTTCTGGAATGACAAGACAGAGGAGATTCATCTGCTCGCAGCCCGCACGCCCAGAGAGGAGGCAGAGAGCATCGGAAGACAGATTCAGCGTCTGGTGCGGGATCAGAAGCTTCGCTACCGGGATATGGCAGTGGTGACGGGCAATCTAGAGGTCTATGGGACATTGATGGAGCAGGTATTTCAAAAGCTTCATATTCCAGGATTTATCGACCAGAAAAAAGATGTGCTGAAGAATCCCTTTGTGGAGTTTTTGCGGGCACTTTTGGCGGTGGTGCAGGAGGATTTTACCTACGAATCCATGTTTCGGCTGTTACGAAGCGGGATGACAAAGGTATCCATGGAAGAGGCAGACCTTTTGGAAAATTATGTGATTGCCAAGGGCATCCGGCGGTTTTCGGGGTGGAATAAGGAGTGGAAGCGGCCTCTGAGGGGCATGGAGGAGGAAGAGCTGGCTCTTTTAAATACATATCGGCAAAAGGCGGTGGAAGGGCTAAAAGAGCTGAGAAAGAGCTTAAGAAGCAAGAGAACTGATGTGGAGGAGATGACCAGGGCCGTCTATGACTATCTGTCGGGGCTTTCTATTCAGGAACAGTTAAAGGCTTATGAAGAACAGTATGAGATCGAAGGGGATTTTACCCAGGCAAAAGAATATGCGCAGATCTACGGCATGGTGATAGAGCTTTTTGACAAGATGGTCATGCTGCTTGGCGACTGCAAGATGGATTTTTCGGAGTATGCAGAGCTTTTGGATGCTGGTCTGTCCGAGATGAAGGTGGGTATGATACCCGCCGGGACCGACCAGATCGTAGTCGGAGATATGGAGAGAAGCCGTCTGAAAGATGTCAAAGTCCTGTTCTTTGCGGGGGTGAATGAAGGAAGTGTGCCCAAGGACAAGAGCCGGGGAGGAATCCTCTCCGAGATGGACCGGGAACTTTTGGAAGAACAAGAAGTGGAGCTGGCTCCCACTTCCAGGCAAGAGACGTATATCCAGAAATTTTATATTTATCTGACATTGACAAAACCTTCACAAAGACTGTATTTATGCTGGAGTTTAGCAGAAGAGGGCGGGAATCCGCTTAGGGCTTCCTGGCTGATCGCACAGATGCAGGCGTTGTTCCCCCAGGTGCCGGTTCAGCTAGAAGAACAGCAAGAGAAGCTGGAGCGGCTGGTGACATCTTCCGGAAGCATACAGGAGCTGACCGATGCGCTATGTGCCATGTATCGCCAAAGTGCCAGCGACCAGGATGTGACCTTGGTACAGTGGTATGCCGATCAGAGAGAATGGCAGGAAAAGCTGGAGCGGCTGATGGATGCCGTATGCTATATCAGCCGGGAAAATGGCATCAGTCGCGCGGTGGCGCGTGCGCTTTACGGGACACTTTTAGAAGGCAGCGTCACCAGGCTCGAACAGTTTGCCGCCTGTGCCTATTCCCATTTTCTGCAGTACGGGCTTAAGCTTCAGGAGCGGGAGACGTATGGATTAGAAGCGGTGGATATGGGAAATGTCTTTCATGCGGCGCTGAAATATTTTTCCGATGCGGTGGATGCAAGTCCCTATGACTGGTTCCATGTACCTGATGACAAGAGAGATCAGTGGATGGAGGAAGCGCTGAACCGGGCCATGGAAGACTATGGAGACCGGGTGCTCTCCGGCCGGGCGGAAGATCAGTATATCTTGGAGAGGGTGCGCCGGATCGGGAAGCGTACCGCGTGGGCGGTCTTAAAACAGTTGCAAAAAGGCGCATTTTTCCCGGAGGAGACCGAGGTGTCTTTTCGCAATCTGGAACAGCTGCCCAGTGTGACGATGTTGTTGTCAGAGGATGAAAGGATGCGCCTAAGAGGACGAATCGACCGAGTGGACATCTGTAAACAGGATGGCAAAACATACGTTCGGGTGATTGACTATAAAAGCGGCAGGACCAAATTTGACCTGACCAGCATCTACTATGGATTGCAGCTTCAGCTGGTGGTCTATCTTAATTCGGCGCTGGATCTGGAGAGCCGCAAGCAGGGGGGAGAAGTCCATCCGGCGGGGATGTTTTATTATCATATTGAAGATCCGATGTTAGACTATGATGAACAAATCAATCTGGAAGAGCAGATGCTGAAAGAACTGGCATGGAATGGACTGGTCAATGGAGACCGGGAAGTGGTCGCTTTGATGGATCGGGAGATGGATGCTGGCTCGGATCTTCTCCCTATCAAGTTCAAAAAAGACGGCGGTTATACGGCGGCGTCTTCGGTGGCGAGCGA
Source organism: uncultured Lachnospiraceae bacterium (assembly GCA_910585995.1). Classification (GTDB taxonomy): domain Bacteria; phylum Bacillota; class Clostridia; order Lachnospirales; family Lachnospiraceae; genus Hominiventricola. The sequence goes on along the minus strand of CAJUGG010000035.1, from coordinate 38,481 downwards.
TCAGCAGTTTTTAAAGCTGACGAAGCATGTGCAGAAGAAGCTTTTGGAATATGGCGAGCGGATCTTAAAAGGGGATATCAAGATCCATCCATATGAACTGGGGGAAGAGGACGCCTGCCGGTTCTGCAAATATCACTGCATCTGTGGATTTGACAGAAAGTTAGAAGGTTGTGAGAAGAGGCGGCTGCGTCCTCTGGACAAGGCAGAGATCTGGAAGCGATTGGAGGAGGAGAGCGAATGAGTGTACAATGGACCGAAGATCAGAAAAAAGTGATTGATCTCAGAGATCAGAACCTCCTTGTCTCTGCGGCGGCTGGTTCCGGCAAGACGGCAGTCCTGGTGGAGCGGATCTTGTCTTTGATCACGGATCCTGCGCGGCCGGTGGATGTGGATCGTCTGCTGATCACCACCTTTACCAAGGCGGCAGCCGGCGAGATGAAAGAGAGGATCGGCAATGCACTGCAAAAGAGGATCTCAGAAGATCCGGGGAATGAGTGGCTTCAGAGGCAGGAAGCACTGTTGTCGAGAGCGCAGATCACCACGATTCATGGCTTTTGTCTGTATGTGATCCGCAACTATTTTCATACAATTGATCTCAACCCCAACTTTCGTATCGCGGATGAGGGAGAGATGCGGCTCTTAAAACATGATACGGCAGAGGAATTATTAGAAGAAGAATATGAGAAAAAAGAGCCGGAATTTCTGGCGTTTGCAGAGAGCTATGGCAGCGGAAATAAAGGAAGCGGACTGATCGAACTGATCCTTCAGCTCTATGAATATGCGATTGCAAGTCCTCAGCCGGTTCGCTGGCTAAAAGAAAGCATCGCTTATTATGATCTGCCCAAAGGGGCTTCCTGGAGTGATTTTCTAGGAGCGCCGCAGGTGCTTTTGGAACTTCAGACCATTGCGAAAGACTGTCTGAGGCAGATACGAAAAGCCAAATCCCTTGCCCTGTCTCCTGCAGGACCTTTTCTGTATGAAGATACGCTTCGCTCGGATGAGGGGTTTTTACTGTCTCTGGTAAATTGTAAAAAGGTGGAGGATTTTGAAGAGCTGGTGACAGGCGTGAGCTGGCAGCGCCTCCCCAGCCGCCGCTCCAAGGCAATGGCAGATGCCGACGAGCATCTGTGCGATCAGGTGATCGAGATCCGAAATGGGGTAAAAGAGGTCTGTAAAGGACTGGTGAAACAGTATTTTCAGCTTCCGGGCGAGCTTTTGATGGAACAAATGCGGCTAATGGCCACAAATGTTCATACTTATGCCAACCTGACGATCCGCTTTATGGAGCGCTTAGAGGAGAAAAAGCGCAAACAGAATATCCTGGATTTTTCGGATCAGGAGCATCTGGCGCTTCGCATACTTACCAGGGAAGTGGATGGAGAGCTGAGGCCTTCTGAGGCAGCGGATGTATTTGCGGATTATTTCGCGGAGATCATGGTGGATGAATACCAAGATTCCAACCTGGTGCAGGAGGCGATCCTAAACAGCATCAGCGGCAGCCGCAAAGGGCGGGACAATCGTTTTATGGTGGGGGATGTCAAGCAGAGCATCTACCGTTTCCGTCAGGCGGAGCCGGGGTTGTTTCTGGAGAAATACCGTCGTTATGAAAAAGGAGCGGAAGGCGCACGCATCGACCTGCATCAGAATTTCAGAAGCCGGGGGGAAGTGCTGTTTCCGGTCAATGAAGTCTTTGAGCGGATTATGAGTCAGGAGCTTGGAGGGATTGAGTACGATGAGGCGGCGGCTCTTCGGGTGGGGGCCACTTACCCGGAGAGCAAAGAGTGCACCGCCGAGATCCTTCTGTTATCCAGTGAAGAATGGGAGGAAGTGCGCCCGGAATGTAACTGGACCAAGCCGGAGGCGGAAGCGCATCTGATCGCAGCGCGCATCCGCAGGATGTTAGAAGAAGAGCAGGTGTCAGATCATGGAACCATGCGTCCGGTTGAACCAGGGGATATTGTGATCCTTCTGCGGACGATGTCCGGGTGGAGCGAGATATTTGTCCGGGTCTTGCAGGAGGAAGGGATACCGGCCAGTGCACAGTCCAGAGAAGGATATTTTCAGACGATGGAGGTGGAAGCGCTCTTATCCTATCTGCGGGTGCTGGACAATCCCACACAGGAGATCCCGTTAGCGGCGGCTATGCATAGTATGTTAGGCGGCTTTACGTCCGAAGAGATGGCGATGATCAAGGCGGCATTTCCAGAGGAGCGTTATGCTGCGGCCTGCCAGAGATACTTGGAGGAAGGAGAAGATCCCAGGCTTAGAGAGCGTCTGACGGCTTTTTTTGGACAGGTGAAGCGCTATCGGAGGCTGGCAGCCTGTACTTCCATCCATGAGCTTCTGTGGCAGATCCTGACAGAGACGGGCTACGCGGATGAGATCCGCGCGCTTCCAGGCGGAGAGCAGCGCCTGGCCAACGTGCAGATGCTCCTTAGTAAGGCGCAGGATTATGAGAAGATCAGCTATCATGGCTTGTTCCATTTTATCCGCTATATCGAGAGGATGCAGAAATACCAGGTGGATTTTGGAGAGGCAGATTTGGCAGGATCGGGAAAATCAGCGGTGGAAATTATGAGTATCCATCACAGCAAGGGGCTAGAGTTCCCGGTGGTCTTTGTGGCCGGTATGGGAAAGAGCTTTAATAAGCAGGAGAGCCGGGAGAAAGCGGTCTTTCACAATCATTACGGAATTGGCCTTGATTATGTGGATCTTGAGCATCGTATGAAACGGCCCACGCTGTTAAAACAGTTTATCCGGCGGCAGAATCTAAGGGACAGTTTAGGAGAGGAGCTGCGCGTCTTGTATGTGGCGATGACACGGGCCAAGGAGAAACTGATCTTAACTGGCATGGGTAAGGAGAAACTGTTGTCAGAAGAGGGAACTAGTTCTAAGGAAAAACTTCCTTATCTGAGGCTGATGGCTGCGGAGTGCAGTATGGCATGGGTGTTGTCGGGCAGAAACAAAAAAGGCAGCACGATGAAAAAGGTGCGGGTGCCTCTGGCTGTGATTGTGGAACATGCGGTGCAGGCACAGCTTAAGGATGTATTGACCAGGGATGAGATGGAGAAAATGATCTTGTTCCGTTCCAGAGAGGAAAACTTATATAAACAAGTGGAAGCAAAATTGTCCTGGGAATATCTATGGGATCTCGGAGGGAAGATCAAACAGAAATACACCGTGACCGAACTAAAAAAGCAGAGGATGCAGGAAGAGACGGAGTATGGGGAAGACCTGTATCCGCAGACAGAGCCAGTGCCGGTACTGCCGCAGTTTGTGGAAAAGATCAAAGAAAAGACAGGGGCAGCAAGAGGAACGCTCTATCACCGGATGATGGAATGTATGGACTGGGACAAAGTGGCAGAGAAGCAGACGCTTCAGGCCGTAAAAGAGGAGATGGCGCGGCTTGAGAGTTTTGGAAAACTGACGAAAGAAGAAAAGAAAAGTATCCGTCCGTCCGATTTTCTGACATTTGCCAGGAGTGATCTGGCGAAGCGGATGCAAAAGGCAAAGGAACGGGGACAATTGTATCGGGAGCAGCCATTTGTCATCGGGGTGCCGGGGACAGAGGTGGATGGAACAGACCAGGAAGAGCTGGTGCTGATCCAGGGAATCATCGATGTGTACTTTTATGAGGGTGACGAAGTGGTGGTGGTGGACTACAAGACTGACCGTGTGTCTCAGGAAGAGGAGCTTAGGGAGCGGTATCGGATGCAGTTGTCTTATTATGAGAGGGCACTTGAGATGGTGACAGGGAAAAAGGTAAAAGAGCGGCTTCTTTATTCGTTTGCACTGGGAAAAGAAGTTGAGATCTAGAGAAATGGGAGCGGGATCATGGAGCAGATGTCGAGAGAGGAACAGGCGTATTTAGAGGCCTATGATTATAAGAAATATGAGCGTCCTTCCGTCGCGGCGGATATGGCGGTATTTTCCATCATGGGGATGGGAAGTCCGGAGAATTACCGCAAGGACCCGGAGAAAAAGTTAAAGCTATTGCTGATCCGGCGCGGGGCTTTTCCCTATAAAGACTATTGGGCGCTGCCGGGTGGCTTTTGCCGGCCAGGAGAGAGTACGCAGATGACCGCGAAGCGGGAGCTTTTGGAGGAGACGGGGGTGGAAAAGGCTTATCTGAAGCCTTTTGCCGTATTTGACAGGCCGGGCAGAGATCCGCGGGGATGGATCATCTCGCATGCATTTTTGGCGCTGATTGATGGGGGTAAGTATCAAGTAAAGGGGGGGAGTGATGCCTGGGAGGCGCAGTGGTTTTGGATTCGGTGTGAGAGGCAGACGATGAAAAAAGAGATTGGGAAGGTGGGGGCGGAGATTGAATATATATATAAACTAGAGTTTATATGTGAAGAGCTTTCTCAGGTGCAGTTGCAGGCGGTGATTCGGGAGGAGAGACATTTTCAGCATGATCATGAGACGGTGGAGTATGAGATTGTGGAGTCGAAGGGGCTGGCTTTTGACCATGCGTGGATTAGTCTGTGTGCGTACTTGGAGCTTCAGAAAGAGGCGGGGGAGACTGGCAGGATTGTATTTGATCTGATGCCGGAGAAATTCACGCTGGCGAGCCTTCAGAGGGCGTATGAGACGATACAGGGGAAGGAGCTTCTGACGGCGAATTTCAGGAGGAAGATCGCGGAATATGTGACGGAGACGGATGAGATGGTGGAGGGGGTGGGGCATCGGCCGGCGAAGCTTTATAGAAGGAATTTGGGGGGGTTTTATCGGGAGTGAAGGGGGGGGGAGACGGCCTGGAGATAAAAAAGGGACGGCCTGGACACAAAAGGGGCGGCAGGGTGTTTGAGACGGAGGTTCCTAAGCATGTGGAAAAGGTGGAATTGAAGGAGTATTATAGGCTTACGGAGAAGCCTCGTCAGGTTTTTGTCAAATATTTGCTGGATCTGAAGATGACAGAGGCATTGGCGGTGGCAGGGGGAAAAGTGGAGAAGGCACAGAAGATCAGGAGGTGGTTCGTAAAGCTGGAACAGTTGCTGCGCAGGATTTTCGAGAATCATGCTCTGAGATTGGATTTTGATGAGGATACGTTTCGGTTTTTTATTTGTGAGGAGGGTAAGGGGGCTTTTGATTTTAACAGTCTTTCCAGCGGCTATGCGGCGGTGTTGGATATCGTGATTGACGTGATTCTTCGGATGGAAAAGCAGACTGATAAAAATTTTCAGTTTGATCTTCCGGGAATTGTATTGATTGACGAGATTGAGACGCATCTGCATCTGGAATTGCAGAAAAAGATCCTGGATCTTTTGACTACGATTTTTCCCCGTATTCAGTGGGTAGTGTCGACACATTCTCCGTTTATCCTGAATAGTCTGGAAGATGTGGTGATCTATGATCTGGAGAAACATCTGTTGGTGGAGCATGGGCTGGCGGATGTTCCTTATAGTGGGATTGTGGAAGGATATTTTGGGGTAGACGGGATGTCTGCTTTACTTAGAGAAAAATACGAACAGTATAGGAACTTGGTACAAAAGCCAACACTTTTGGACGAGGATCTGGCGGAGATTGCAAGACTAGAGATGTTTTTGGATGAGATACCTGATTATCTTGCGCTGGATATTGCTACTGAGTACAAGAGTCTGAAGCTGGAACTGGAGAATCGGGAGGATTTATAGGAATGGTTAAGATTGAACGCAGTTTTCCGCCTCCTGTTTCTTTAAAAGAACAGTCTGAAAAGAAAGATGGAAGTTATACGGGTTTTGATGTTATACAAAGATTGCGGGCAGATTTTCACAATAAATGTTATATCTGTGAGTTAAAAGGCTTGCAGGATCCGCAGGTGGAACATCTTCTTCCACATAAAAACGGAAAGGACAAGCAGAGAAAATTTGACTGGGAAAATCTTTTTTGGGTTTGTGGTCATTGTAATGGGGTAAAAAATCAAAAAAAATATGAGAAGGGAATCTTGGATTGCTGCAAAGAAGACCCGGAGAAAGCAATGATATTTCGATTGCAGGAAAATGTAGTATCTGTCTGTGCAGTATCTTCTAAAGATGCCAGAGCACAGCTGGCTGCACAGCTTGTAGAGGAAGTGTTTCAGGTACAGAATACAGGTATGCGGGTCTATAAAAGTGAAATGCGTCTGCGTGAACTACAAAAGGAAATGAATGTACTCTATACAAAGTTGAAGGCATATAAAGAAAAGCCGGAGTCGAAACTGATACAGAGGACATTGAAAGCACTATTAAAAAAAGAGACGGCTTTCGCAGGGTTTAAAAGATGCTATGTGCGTGAACATTTTGCAGAATTTCTGGAACTTTGGGAATATGTGACATCAGGTGCAGACAATCAGTAAAAGGAGATGAAGTAATATGGGACATTTGACGACAAGAGATGCTTATAAGAATCTGGAGGAGAGGATTAACTGGTTTACGCAGGGGGCGCCGCCTTCGGAGACGTTGTATCAGATTTTGCAGGTGTTGTATACGGAAAAAGAGGCGAAATGGGTGGCGAAGCTTCCGGTGCGGCCTTTTACGCTGAAGCGGGCTGCGAGGGTCTGGGGGACGACGGAGGCGAAGGCGGAGAAGCTTTTGGATCATCTGTGTGAGAAGGCGCTGCTGGTGGATTCGGAGTATAAGGGACAGCGCCAGTTTGTGATGCCGCCGCCTATGGCGGGTTTTATTGAATTTGCGCTGATGCGGACCCGCGGGGATATCGATCAGAAATATCTGAGTGAACTGTATTACCAGTATATGAATGTGGAGGAGGACTTTGTAAAGGATCTTTTTTTTGCCACGGAGACTAGGCTTGGGAGGGTCTTTGTACAGGAGCCGGTGCTGATGAATGACAAGACGAACCATATCCTGGACTATGAGCGCGCCACGCATATTGTGGAAGAGGCCAGTTATATTGGTCTGGGAACTTGTTACTGCCGTCATAAGGCTTATCATGCCGGGCATCCTTGTGAGATTGATGCTCCCTGGGATGTTTGTCTGACTTTTGACAATGTGGCGCGTTCGCTTTCGGAGCATGGAGAGTATGCTCGACTGATCTCCAAGGAAGAGGCTAAGGACGTGTTAGAGCGTTCTTATGAGAGTAATCTGGTGCAGATCGGGGAAAATGTGAGGGAGCATCCGGCGTTTATCTGCAACTGCTGCGGGTGCTGCTGTGAGGCTTTGCAGGCGGCGAGGAAGTTTAGCCCGATGCAGCCGGTGGCTACGACGAATTATATCCCTAGAGTATCTTTGGAGACTTGTATTGGCTGTGGTAAATGTGCGAAGGTCTGTCCGATCCTGGCTATCGCGATCGAAGAGGCAAAAGAGAACCCGGATGGGACAAAGACCAAAAAACATGCGGAGATTGATACGGAGATCTGTCTGGGCTGCGGGGTTTGTGCAAGGAATTGCCCGACGAAAGCCATCACGCTTGAGAAACGTCCGGTGCAGGTGATCACTCCGGTCAACAGCACACATCGTTTTGTGCTTCAGGCCATTGAAAAAGGAACCTTGCAGAATCTGGTCTTTGACAACCAGGCTTTTGCCAACCACCGGGCGATGGCTGCGGTCTTTGGGACGATACTGAAGCTGCCGCCACTTAAGCAGGCCCTGGCAAGCAAACAGTTTAAGTCGGTCTATCTGGATAAATTGTTGTCGATGCAGAAGAAAAAGTAGACGATGAGACTGATGATATCTCCCGCCAAAAAGATGATTGTGGATACAGATACGGCTCCTTGCCAGGGGATGCCGGTCTGTCTTGAGAAGACAAAGTATCTGATGGAATATATCAAGGGATTTTCTTTGAGCCAGTGCAAGACCATCTGGAAATGCAGCGATTCTCTGGCAGAGCTTAACTATCGTCGTTTTCAAAAGATGGATCTGACGCAGGCACAGACGCCGGCGCTACTTGCCTATGAGGGCATCCAGTATCAGTATCTGGCGCCAAGGGTTTTAGAGGAACAGGCTCTTGCCTATCTGCAGGAGCATCTTCGCATCCTGTCGGGATTCTATGGAATCCTGCGGCCTTTTGATGCGGTGGTGCCGTATCGGCTGGAGATGCAGGCCAGGTTAGGAGGGGAAGAGCTGGATTCGCTCTATTCATATTGGGGAGAATTGATAGCAAAACATATGTTCTGCCAAGAGACACAGATTTTAAATCTGGCATCCAGAGAGTACAGTAAATGTGTACTGCCATATCTGAAAAAACGGACAGACATCCGGTGTGTCACTTGTGTCTTTGGGGAGGAGAAGGAGCAAAAGGTGATCGAAAAGGGGACGCTTGCCAAGATGGCCAGAGGCGAGATGGTACGTTATCTGGCGAGAAGACAGGCAGCGGACTTAGAAGAAGCAAAAGGATTTGACAGACTGGGATATCGCTTTTGCGAAGCGTATTCAGATCAGGATACCTGGGTATTTTTAAAGCAAAAGCAGAAGACGGGAAAGACAACATGATAAATCAAAAAAAATTATTGCAGTTTTATATAGAACAATATACGGGCGAGGGTAAGAAAAAGCCCAAAAAACCGCCCAAATATGCAGGTATGGAGAAAAAGACAGAGGCACTTCGCCGTACCATGAGAAATGCAAGATCCTTTCGGATGAATATTCGGAATCTGGAAGATCTGCACCGGCAGATCAAAAATGTGACCTCATTTGCCATCCGCAAAAGTCGGGGACAGGTGATCTCACTGATCTATGACGAATTGCTGCCAAAGCTTATGCAGCTGGATCTGGACATGCTGTTGGAGGAGCAGCGGGAAGGGATCGACGGAGAGTTCCTGGCGTATCTGCGCCGCGCGATGCCGGGAAGCATCTGCCAAGAATCTTTGTTTACCCTCTATCCGAAGTACCGCCAGCACAAAGTCAAGGATAAGATCTTAGAACTGGTGCCGATGCGCCCGGAGATGGAGTTTGCCGAGGTGCGTAAGATGCACAGACATTTTATCCTGCATGTGGGACCCACGAACAGCGGCAAGACGTTTCGCTCGTTAGAGCGGTTAAAGCTGGCCCGCTGCGGGGTCTATCTGGGTCCTCTGCGTCTGCTGGCACTGGAAGTCTATGAACAGATGAAAAAATACGACGTCTCCTGCACGATGCGGACAGGGCAGGAGTGTATCGAGGAGGAAGGCAGCTGTGTGACGGCTTCTACTGTGGAGATGGCGGACTTTGACGAACACTATGACATTGCCGTGATCGATGAAGCGCAGATGGTCACAGATCCGGACAGGGGACATTCCTGGACCAAAGCGATCCTTGGCATCCGCGCCCCGGAGATCCATATCTGTATGAGTCCGGCGGCAGAACAGGCGATGATCCACTTGATTGAGCTGTGCGGGGATGACTATGAGATCGAACGGTATGAGAGAAAGACCAAATTGGTCTGTGAAGAACATCCGTTTGTATTTCCGGAAGATGTACGTCCTGGCGACGCGCTGATTGTATTTTCCAAAAAATCCGTCCTGGATGTGGCGGGACGCTTAGAAGAGCGCAAGATCAATGCCAGCGTGATCTACGGCAGCCTGCCCCCGGAGATCCGCCGCCGTCAGATGCATCTGTTTAACAGCGGCGAGACCAAAGTGGTGGTGGCTACGGATGCCATTGGAATGGGGCTTAACCTGCCTGTAAAGCGGATTGTGTTTTTACAGGCAGAAAAATATGACGGGGTCAGCAGAAGACCGCTACAGATCCCGGAGATCAAGCAGATCGCTGGACGGGCTGGGCGATATGGGATCTATAATGTGGGTTATATCAATGCTATGGGCAGGGAAGAGCTTCGATATATCAAAGAGCGCTATGCGGCAGCAGAGGAGCCGGTCAGCGAGGTCAATTTAGGATTTCCTCAGATTCTTTTGGATATCGATGCACCGATGGACGAACTCTTGAAGATCTGGCATGACGTGACTCCGACAAGACCATTTGTCAAGGAAAATATCGATGAAGCGCTGTATCTGTATGATCAGGCCAAGCGTTACAAAGATATGATCGATGGATTTGAACATAAGAGGACTTTATACCGGATGATCACCTGTCCCATCGATATCAAGGACAGGGGCGTGGTGCTTTTGTGGCTTCGCTACTGCAGGACGTATACCGCAGATGTGTCGCTGGAAAAGCCAGTGCTTCACAGAGACCGAAACGGAGGCATCATGCAGTATGAGACCTATTACAAGCAGTTGGATCTCTACTATCAGTTTTCCCACCGGATGCAGAAGATGATTGATGAAGAGTGGCTTGAGAGGCAGCGGGAGAAGACGGAGATGGCGATTATGAAATATCTGACCAAGGGCAAACACAACTATATCGCCCGATGCCGCTACTGCGGAAAACTGCTTCCGCTGGCATCGCCGTTTCAGGTGTGTGACCGTTGTCATCATCGAAGATAAAGAGGCATTGGAGGAACCTATGGCAATCAAAGGAAATGTAAAAGAACAGACCAAAAGCAAGATCAAACTTCCCAGACAGTATCGGGTATTGATCTATAATGATGATTTTACGCCCATGGATTTTGTGGTGGAAGTATTGATGCAGATATTTGGAAAAGATGAGGCGGCAGCCGTATCACTGATGCTGAGCGTCCACAAGGGAAACTATGCTGTGGCAGGCGTCTATCCCAAAGATCTTGCCCGGACGAAGGCTGCGGAAGCGGTCAAGTGGGCGCGGGATGAGGGGTATCCGCTGAAAGTGGAAGCGGTATGTCCGTAATAGAAAGAAACCGAGGAAAAATAAGATGAGACTGACAAAAAAGATGCAGAGCGTGATGGATTATGCCCTCTCCCTTGCAAAAGAGAATCATCATCGGTATTTTATGCCGGAACATATGATCTATGGGATAACTTTTGATGAGGACTTCTGTCAGGCATACAAGGCGGGCGGCGGCCAGATCGAGAAATTAAGACAGGATATCCTGAATTTTTTAAAAGAACAAGTGGAACAGACAGATAAAGAAGACGGACAGCAGGTGACACTAGACGCTCAGGAAGTATTTGAGATGGCACAGATACAGGCTACCTCCAGCGGCAGAGAAGCGGTGGAAGTCAGCCATCTGTTGTCTTCTCTTTTGGAACTTAAAGATAACTATGGCGTGTACTATATGGCCGTACAGGGCGTGGATCTGGTGGAAGTCTTAGGCGAGATGTCAAGAGAGAGCTTGTACAGGGAGCGAAAAGACCAGTACATGGAACCGACACTTGAGCCGGAACATGAGAATGGGGAAGCGGCGGAGCCGTCACTTGGCTATCAGGATTTCCTGGAAAATATGAGCGAGACCTGTAAAAAACAAAATCCCCTGATCGGGCGGGAAGAGGAGTTAGAGCGGACAATACAGATCCTGTGCAGAAAGGATAAAAATAATGTGCTACATATCGGAGAGCCAGGAGTGGGCAAGACCGCCATAGCCTACGGACTGGCCCAGAGGATCTTGGAGGGACAGGTTCCAGAGCCTCTGCAAGGGGCGGTATTGTATGCGATGGATCTGGGCGGTCTGCTGGCAGGCACTCAGTACCGGGGAGATTTTGAAAAGCGCTTTAAAGCCATCATGTCCGGGTTGTCCAAAGAGGAAGCCCCGATTCTCTATCTGGATGAGATCCACAATATTGTGGGAGCCGGAGCGGTCAATGGCGGGAGCCTGGACGTGGCGAATCTTTTAAAGCCCTATCTGGCAGCCGGACATATCCGCTTTATCGGAGCGACCACTTATGAAGAATACAAGAAACATTTCTCCGGAAGCCGCAGTCTGGTAAGAAGGTTCCAAAATGTGGATATCAAAGAGCCGTCCAAAGAGGAGACGGTGGAGATCCTGAAAGGATTAAAGTCCGGATATGAGAGATTTCATAAGGTGCGTTATGCTGCAGGTGTGCTGGAACACGCGGTGGAAGTCAGCAGCAAATATGTCAATGAGCGTTTTCTTCCGGACAAAGCGATTGATCTGATCGATGAGGCAGGTTCTTATCGAAAGCTGCATCCGCTTACCCAAAAGGTGCAGACGGTCAATAAAGCGCTGATTGACGAAGTGCTCTCAAAGACCTGCAATATTCCACCGCAGACCGTGGAAAAAGGTGAGACAGAAAAATTATTGCAGTTGGAAAGCCAGATTAAAAAACAGATCTTCGGACAGGACGAGGCAGTGGCCCAGGTGGTCAATGCAGTGAAATTTTCCAGGGCGGGCCTCAATGATGAATATAAGCCTGTGGCTTCCTTTTTATTTGTGGGTGCTACCGGAGTAGGCAAGACGGAGTTGGCAAAAGCGCTGGCCTCAGAGCTTGGGATCGCATTTTTGCGTTTTGATATGAGTGAATATGCGGAAAAGCATACCGTGGCAAAATTAATCGGTGCGCCGGCGGGGTATGTGGGATATGAAGAAGGCGGTATCCTGACCGAAGAGATCCGCAAACATCCCCATGCGGTACTTTTATTAGACGAGATCGAAAAGGCACATCCGGATATTTTCAATGTGCTTTTGCAGGTGATGGACTATGCCACGCTGACGGACAATCAGGGACGAAAGGCAGATTTTCGCAATATTGTCCTGATTATGACTTCCAATGCCGGAGCCAGCCGGGTGGGCAAGAGCCGGATTGGTTTTGGAAGCGAGGCCGTCAATATGGATGCCCTGACAGACGCCGTCAAACAGACCTTCCAGCCGGAGTTTCGCAACCGCCTGAGTAAGATTGTGCTGTTTCGCAGTATGGATGATGAGATGGCAGAGAGGATTACCGATAAAAAACTGAAAGAACTTTCAGAAAAACTAGCGGCAAAGAAAGTAGAATTTGACATCCTGCCACAAGCCAAAGAGTATGTAAGGCAGGCAGGGATCACCAAAGAGTACGGCGCGCGGGAGATCGACCGCGTGATCGCCGGAGAAGTAAAACCGCTCCTGGCAGAGCTTTTGCTCTTTGGGAAACTGAAAAAAGGCGGCAAATGCAAGCTTGGCGTACAGGACGGGAAGCTGGCGATTCGTTTTTGAAGAGGAGAAAATCGTTGCATTTTGCCAGGGGATATGCTATAATCTCCCCATGGAGATATAGCTCAGCTGGGAGAGCATCTGCTTGACGTGTAGAGGGTCACAGGTTCGAGTCCTGCTATCTCCACTCAGCATAGGATCATGGAAAATTGAATATGCTATCATGCCGACAGGCAAAAAGCAATGTGTTTTTAAAAAGTAACGCAGAAATCCCAGGCAGGCAGACCTGGGATTTTTTTTATAAATCAAAGGGAACAGATGATGCCAGGGTCAAAATACCTTTTGCCCCACATCATAGAATAGGAGTAGTAATATGCGGATAAGAAAACATATCCAATTTTATGGAAAAGTACAGGGCGTGGGGTTTCGGTATCATGCTACGTATAAGGCAAAATTTTTAGGTCTGACTGGATGGGTGCGCAACTGTACGGACGGCACTGTGGAGATGGAGGTGCAGGGAGAACCGGAGTTGATCGATGATCTGCTACTGTACTTGCACAGGCAGCGCTTTGTACGGATCAGCCGGATGGATGAGGTGAAGATTGCGTTAGAAGAAGAGAGAGATTTTAAAGAGGTCTGGTAAGGAGGTTTTTATGAGCGTAAATTATCATGCTTTTCAGAGCAGAGGCGTGCATTTTTCGGAGTATGAGGTGGTGTGTCAGCAGTGGAGAGAGGAATTTTCTGCCTATGATCCAGGGCGGATTGCAAGGATCCTGCACCTTGAGGCAGATCAGGAGTATCTGTATCTGACGTATTTTCAAGTACCTTACAGGCTGCGGCTAAAAGATGGCGTGCTGGAAAAACAGGAAGAAAAGGAGTGGACAGACGAACTGTACTTTAATGAAGCAATGTCTGTCTATCACTTGCTTCATTATACCAAAGACCTGCCTGTAGTCTCTGGGAAATGGGTGCCAAGTCATACCATTGACGGAGTCATCAGCCGCAATCCGGCGGTAAAAGATCCGCTGTTGTCTCCTTTTGAAGTGCAGTATGCAGGAAAAGTGGAGAAGCTTCATAAAGCTTGTCTGGCGGCGGGCGGAAAAGCGCTAGAGAGCGGAGACGCAGCCTATGAATTTGAAGTCTTTCCCTGGATCCATCTGCGGCTGGTGTTCTGGGATCAGGACGAAGATTTTCCGGCACAGGCACAGGTGTTGGTGGATCAGTGTATCACGGACTTTGTCCACTATGAGACCGTAGGCTGTATGATATCGGATCTGCTGGAACGATTATAAGGGGATGTAAGGGGGAGCGAGATGGAGACAACAATCAGTATCGATATTTTAAACAATTATCCGAAAGTGGAGGAGACGGTCGCAGAAGAGATCCTGCAGCAGGAACTTCAAAAAAGCAGCCAGAAAATTGTCGTATTAGATGATGACCCTACCGGTGTGCAGACGGTACATGATGTGTCCGTCTACACAGACTGGACCGAGGAAAGCATCCGCAGCGGATTTGCAGAGGAAAACCGCCTGTTTTATATCCTGACCAATTCCAGAGGATTTACAGCCGGACAGACAGAAGTGGTGCATAAAGAGATCGCGGATGCGGTGTCTAAGGTGGCAAAGGAGACCGGGCGGGAAGTGATCCTCATGAGCAGAAGCGATTCTACCTTGAGAGGACATTATCCCCTGGAGACACAGTTATTAAAGGAAGGACTAGAAGCGGGACTGGGAATCTCCATAGATGGTGAGATCATCTGCCCGTTTTTTTTGGAGGGCGGGCGTCTGACCTTAGAAAATACCCATTATGTGCGGTATGGAGAAGACCTGGTCCCGGCAGCACAGACAGAGTTTGCCAAAGACAAGACTTTTGGATATGCTCATTCAGACCTCTGCGCTTATGTAGAAGAGAAGACGAAGGGGGCATACCGGGCCGAAGATGTGGTGTGTATCACCCTTACAGATATCCGCGCTCTCAGATTGGACAAGATCACTGAACAACTGTGTGCAGTCAAAGATTTTCAAAAAGTGATCGTCAACGCGGTTGACTATACCGATGTGAAGATTGTCAGCGCCGCGCTCTATCGCGCCATGGCAAGAGGAAGACATTTTATCTTCCGTACGGCGGCAGCACTGGTGAAAGAGATGGGAGGCATCTGTACACAGCCTCTGCTGACCAGAGCACAGATGATAGTGAAGCAATCCCCAAATGGAGGCGTGATCGTAGTCGGTTCCCATACCCAGAAGACCACGCAGCAGTTAGAAGAATTGCTGAAGCTTGATGGAGTGGTCAGTATTGCCTTTGATTCCGATCTGGTGCTTGATGAGAGTGCCTTTGCACAAGAGACAAGACGAGTCATAAAAAAGATAGAAGAGATCATTGCCTCCGGACAGACCGCCGTAGCATACACCAAAAGAAAACTAATGGTTATGGAAAATGATACAAAAGAAGCGGCACTGCTTCGTTCCGTAAAGATCTCAGACGCCGTACAGTCCCTGGTGGGAACGCTCACCGTAACGCCAAGCTTTGTCATCGCCAAAGGCGGCATCACCTCCAGCGATGTCGGAACCAAAGCCCTCCGGGTAAAACGCGCCACCGTCATGGGCCAGATCTGCCCAGGAATCCCCGTATGGCAGACCGGAGAAGAAAGCCGCTTCCCCCAGATCCCCTACGTCATCTTTCCAGGGAATGTAGGAGAGGCAGAGACTCTTCGGGAGGCAGCGGAGGTGTTGATGGGGGAGTGAGGTTTTAGAACAGGAGGTAAGGAGTCATGAAAATACAGTACAGGCACCAAAAATTCCAGGAGGATGCTGCCAGGGCTGTTGTGGATGTCTTTGCGGGACAGCCGTATTTGACTCCTGCTTATCAGATGGACAGAGGAAGCGGCAGTTATCAGATCGGCATCAACGAGGAACGGGATTTTACTGGGTTTGGCAATCAGAGGATTGTTCCGGGGCTTTCGGATCAGCGGATATTAGAGCAGCTGAACAGAGTTCAGCGTCTCCATCAGATCAGACCATCGGATAAGCTGGAGAGGCAGGGAGGCGGCTACAACCTTACGATTGAGATGGAAACAGGTGTGGGCAAGACTTATACTTATATCAAGACGATGTTCGAGCTGAACAAGCATTATGGCTGGAGCAAGTTTATTGTTGTTGTGCCCAGTGTGGCAATCCGAGAGGGTGTGTATAAATCTTTTAAGATGACCCAGGAGCATTTTGCAGAGGAGTACGGGAAGAAAATTCGTTTTTTTATCTACAATTCTGCCCAGTTGTCGGAGATCGACCGCTTTGCATCGGATAACTCTGTCAATGTAATGATTATCAACTCCCAGGCATTTAATGCCAAGGGAAAAGATGCCCGCCGGATTTATATGAGGCTGGATGAGTTTCGCTCCCGCCGGCCTATTGATATCATTGCAAGGACCAATCCGATCCTGGTGATCGACGAGCCGCAGTCGGTGGAGGGGAAGCAGACCAAGGAGCGATTGAAAGAATTTCATCCGCTGCTGACTCTACGTTATTCGGCTACCCATAAAAGTGACAGCATCTACAATATGGTATTTCGTCTGGATGCTATGGAGGCCTATAACCGGCGGCTGGTCAAGAAGATTGCGGTAAAAGGCATCACCGAATCAGGAAGTACGGCTACGGACAGTTATCTCTATCTGGAAAGCATCAACCTGTCAAAAAGTGATCCGACTGCCACTTTGCAGTTTGAAGTAAAGATGGTCGGTGGTGCGCCAAAGAAGAAGAGTCGTATAGTTCATATCGGCGATAATCTATATGATCTTTCCAGAGAACTGGAAGAATACAGAGATGGTTTTGTGGTCAAGCAGATCGATGGGCGTGAGGATAGTGTGGAATTTTTAAATGGGATCAAGATCTTTGCCGGAGATGTCTTAGGAGCGGTGGATGAGGATCAGCTGCGCCGGATCCAGATACGGGAAACGATACTTACACATATTCAACGGGAACATCAATTGTTTTACAAGGGCATCAAGGTTCTCTCGTTGTTTTTTATCGATGAGGTGGCAGGTTATCGGAAATATGATGCCGCAGGCCAGCCGGTCAATGGCAGATATGCCGCCATGTTTGAGGAAGAATATGAAGATATTGTAAACAGTATGCAGCTTGCTGCCGAAGATAAGGAGTATCTGAACTATTTGCAGTCCATCCCTGCGGTCAGGACTCATTCTGGTTATTTTTCGGTGGACAAAAAGGGCAATATGGTCAATTCCAAGGTTGGCCGTAAGGAGACGACTTCTGACGATGTGAGCGCTTATGAGCTGATTATGAAAAATAAGGAATTGCTGCTTGAGCGTGATCCGCTACATTCTCCTGTCCGGTTTATCTTCTCTCATTCTGCTCTGCGGGAAGGATGGGACAATCCCAATGTGTTTCAGATCTGTACACTGAAGCAGAGCAGCAGCGATGTCCGTAAGCGCCAGGAAGTCGGGCGTGGTCTGCGGCTCTGCGTCAATCAGAGCGGGGAAAGGATGGATACCCAGGTACTGGGGGATGATGTGCATAACATCAATATCCTTACGGTCATTGCCAGCGAAAGCTATGATTCTTTTGCCAAGGGCCTGCAGACAGAGATCGCTGAAGCAGTCGCTGACCGTCCCCGCGCGGTTACGGCTGAACTGTTTGTTGGTAAGATCATAAGAGATGAGCAGGGCAATGAGCAGGTCATTGACCAGGATACGGCCTCTGCCATTCACTACGATATGATCATCAATCGCTATATCGACCATAAGGGTGCACTGACTGACAAATATTACGAAGACAAGGCTAGTGGTGAAAGGAAGGTGACAGAGAAAGTGGCGGACTTTGCTTCCTCAGTGCTTGCAATCATAGATTCCGTCTATGATGTCCGCAGTATGCAGCCGGAGAATGCCCGCAGCAACAATGTAGAATTGCAGATCGATAAGGACAAGTTGTCTATGCCAGAGTTTCAGGAGTTGTGGTCAAGGATCAATGCGAAATCTGTCTATGTGGTAGATTTTGATACCAATGAGCTGATTCAAAAAGCGATTGCCGCCCTAGATGACAGACTGCGTGCTTCCAGGATATATGTTCAGGTAGAGACTGGTACAATGACAGCAATCAATTCCAAAGAGGAACTGCTTTCTGGCGCTTCTTTCATAAAAGAAGAATCCAACAGCTATGGTGTGAACCTGACGGCAAATTCCAATGTAAAATATGATTTGATCGGAAAACTGGTGGATGAGACCGGGTTGACACGCAAAGCTCTGGTTGCTATTTTAAAAGGTATCCAGCCCGCGGTATTTGATCAGTTTAAGGACAATCCGGAAGAGTTTATTGCCAAAGCTGCTGCCCTTATCAACGATGAAAAGGCGACGGCAGTGATAGAACATATTACGTATGATGTTTTGGATGAGCGCTATAGTACAGAGATTTTTACCGCACCAGCCATCAAGGGCAGGCTTGGCGTAAACGCGATGAAGGCCAAAAAGCATCTGTATGACCATATCGTCTATGACTCCGCCGGAGAGCGTGATTTTGCCGCTGAACTTGACATCGACACTCATGTGGCGGTCTATGTAAAACTGCCAAATGGATTCTATATCGCGACTCCAGTCGGCCATTATAACCCGGACTGGGCCATCGCTTTTTATAAGGGAAGTGTCAAGCACATATGTTTTGTGGCAGAGACAAAAGGCTCTATGAGTTCCATGCAGATTCGGTTGATAGAACAATCGAAGATTCACTGTGCCAGAGAACATTTCAAAGCCATCTCAGGCGACCATGTGGTGTATGATGTGGTGGACAGTTATAAAGCGCTGTTGGAGAAGGTGACTAGCTAGGAAAAATCTTCCAGCATCTTCTTTAATTCTTAATAAAAATTAAGAAAAAATCTGTTGCATTTTGTTGTACAATGTCATAGAAAGACTGAACAGAGTGGGATGGATCGATCTATGGAGAGAAGGCAAAGAAGGGATAAGGTAAGCAGAAGAAAAAAGAGGAGACGCTTAGAGCGGATGGTAGAGGCGTGGATTGCACGTATTTTGGTATTGTCGGTGTTGCTGTTGCTCTGCTTTTTGGTGATACAGGGCGGACGTTTTGTGTGGGGGCGTCTGACGGATACAGAGGAGACGTTTCAGGGGGCCAAGGTGTTAGAGCCTAAGGAGCGGGAGCCTGGAACGAAGCTGGTGGTGCTGGACGCCGGACACGGAGGCGGGGATCAGGGCACCAGCGGGGGAGAGGTCTTGGAGAAGGATATTAATCTTGCGGTGGTGAAAAAGCTGGCAGAGCTGCTTCAGGATGAAGAGACGACGGTGATCTTCACCAGAGAGGATGACACGAAGATCGGACTGGAAGAGCGGGCGGCATTTGCCAATGAGAATGAGGCGGATCTGTTCGTGAGTCTGCATTGTAATTACTGCGAGGATGATGCGGGGGTGCAGGGACTGGAGTGTTATTACCGGGAAGACAGCGCTGAGGGTGAGAAGCTGGCGAATCTGGTGGTGCAGGCAGTGGAGGAAGAGGAGCAGATTGTGAACCGCGGGACGAGAACGGCGAATTTTCGAGTGCTTTGTAGGACGCAGATGCCGGCAGTTCTGGTAGAGATGGGGTATCTTTCCAATGCGGATGAGCGGGGGAAGATGGCAGAGGAAAAGTATCAGGAGATGGTGGCAGGGCGGATTGCGGAGGGGGTGCGCAGGATGCTGGAGGAGGAGATGCAGGCGAAGGAGTGAAAAAAGAGGACGGGCCAGCCGCAAAAGAGGGCTTGGGAGGATCGACAAAGGTCTGCATAGAGTGTATCGGACAGTCGGCAACATTTGTATGCTCCAATCGGACAAGGGTGTCCGCTTGGCTCATACAAATATCACTGACTGTCCGCTCCAATCTACACAGCACTCTTTGTGCGATCCTCCCAAGCCCCCTTTTGCGGCTGGCCCTGAGAGCGTAGGGCGTTGGGGTGGGAAGCTGCGGGTGGATGGTACAGAGGTTGTGTTGGCATTGAGAGTGTAGGGCGTTGGAGGGGGATAGGGGGTTGCTTGTGGGGGGAGATGAGGGTATACTGTGGGGGTAGGGATTGATTAGTAGATGATGGGTTTTTGGGGGATTAGGATGAAGGGGAAAAGGGGACTTTTAGAGGGACGGTTTTTTCAGGGGATTTCGCGGGAGACGCTGGATTTTTTGTGGGAGGAGGGGAGAGTGGAGGAGTTTGAGAAGGGGTGTGTGATCTTTCGGGCGGGGGAGAGGCCGGCTTGGGTGTATATTCAACTGACGGGGAAGTCGATGATCTATAATTTGACCCATGAGGGGCGCAGGAAGATTATATTTATCTTTGGGAGCGGGATTCTCTTGAATGAGCATGTGGAAAATTCGAGGGATTCTTCTTGTTATTGTGAAATGATTGATAAGAGCAGGGTGCTGGTGATCTCTTCGGCGACGTTTTTGGGGCGGATGGGGGAGGATTTTGGGCTGGCGAAAGCGGTGCTTGTGATGCAGGAGTGGAAGATGTGGAGGCTTTGTCATCAACTGAAGAATACGCTTGGGAGTATTGGGCTGGAGCGGAAGTTAGCGGCAAAGCTTTGGAAGCTGTCCAGGGATTTTGGGGTGAAGAGGGAGGATGGGATTGAGATTGACCTGAATATGCCAGTGACGTTTTTGGCGGATATTTTGGGGACGCCGAGAGAGACGGCTTCTAGGCTTTGTACGGTGCTGGCGGGACATGGGTTGATTAAGATGAGAAAAAAGAGGATTGTGATTACCAATCCGCAGGGGATGGCAGCATTTTATAAGACGGGAAAGATTGAAAAATAGAAAAAATATGGGATTCCGTGACGCTTGTCACGGAATTTTTTGGTGTTTGTTGGTAGAATTGGGACAACAGTATTTGACATAGAAAGGAGTCGCTATGGGATACCAATTCACAAGGGCAGAGGCAGAACGCATATTTGGAGAATGGACGCGGAATTATGATGTGTTTGCGCCGAAATTGATGGAAGGGGAAGGCTGCTTTTCGGATACGGATATTGTCCGTTATGGAAAAGTGACTTCCTTGGACGAGATCGTCTGGGACAGAAAATCGGATTATTCTTTTAAGGAGGTGCTGCTTGCGATTCATGAGACGTTGTTTTATTTTACAGAGGATGAGACGACGGTGCCCAAAGGGCCGCAGAGGGATCTTTTGATCTTCCTTCGATCCTGTGATCTGTGTGCAGTGCAGAGGTTGGATGAGATCTATCTGAAAAATGGATATGAGGATTTTTATTATGCGAGGGTGAGAGAGCGGGCAAAATTTATCCTGATGGGCTGTGAGATGACTTGTGCGTCTGGTTTTTGCGTCAGTATGGGAACCAATCGGGCCGAGCAGTATGACGCGTATCTGAAGGTGGCGCAGGATGTGGTGTATGCGGATATCCGGGAAGAGGGTTTAAAGAGCCTGGTGACAGGAGGAAAAGAGAGAGAGGTTGTACCGGATTATGTGACAGAGAATCAGGAGAAGGTAACGCTTCCTAAGAATCTGTCCAATGAGAGCTTTGCCAACGGGATCTGGAAAGAATATGGAGATCGCTGTATTGGCTGCGGGCGCTGTAATTTTGCCTGTCCGACGTGTACTTGTTTTACCATGCAGGATATTTTCTATAAGGACAATGAGAGAGTGGGAGAGAGACGGCGTGTGTGGGCTTCTTGCCAGGTGGACGGATATACAGATATGGCAGGCGGTCACAGTTATCGTAAGACACAGGGAGAGAGACTTCGTTTTAAGGTGATGCATAAGATCTACGATTTTGAAAAACGTTTTGGCTATCCTATGTGCGTGGGCTGCGGACGCTGTGATGATATCTGTCCGGAGTACATATCATTTTCAAACTGTGTAAATCGGCTGGCAAAGGAGGAAATGGATCATGAAAAATGAATATATCCCTCAGTTATCGACGATTCAGGAGGTGATCCGGCATACGGATCTGGAATATACGTTTCGGATGGAATTTAATGGTCAGGTGAAGCCGGGACAGTTTTTTGAAGTGTCCATTCCCAAATACGGAGAGGCTCCGATCTCGGTGAGCGGTATCGGAGAGGGGACAATAGATCTGACGATTCGCCGGGTGGGAAAAGTCACTGGCGAGATCTTTGAAAATTATGTGGGTGACAGGCTGTTTTTGCGGGGACCTTATGGAAATGGTTTTGAACTGGATGATTACCGGGGAAAAGAACTGGTGGTTGTGGCAGGCGGTACGGGGCTGTCGCCGGTAAAAGGAGTGGTGGATTATTTTGCACACCATACCGGGGAAGCTAAGAAAGTCACGCTGATTGCCGGCTTTAAATCCCCGCAGAATGTGCTCTTTCGGGAGGATTTTGCCTTTTGGGAAAAACAGATCAATGTGATTCAGACGGTGGATACGGCGCCGGAAGGATATCAGGGGAACGTCGGTATGGTGACGAAATATATCCCGGATTTACAGCTTACAGATATAGAAAATACAGCATTTATCTGCGTGGGTCCGCCCGTGATGATTAAGTTTACGGTGATGGAGATCTTAAAACTCGGAGTGCCAGAGCAGAAGATCTGGGTGTCCCATGAGCGCAAGATGTGCTGCGGACTGGGAAAATGCGGCCACTGTAAGATCGGCGATACCTATATCTGCTTAGACGGGCCGGTGTTTAACTATGTGGACGGTAAAGAATTGATCGATTAGGAGGAGGTGTATCCTGTTTATGGGTATGGATATTAATACCAAGAAACTGAAAAAGAATGCGTATCGCGTCTCCAAGGAACGAGGCATCGGGGCTTCGAGGATTCGGGTGCCGGGCGGGTATCTGGATGCGAAGATCTTAGGGATGGTGCAGGAGATCGCCGAGACATACGGAAATGGCTATGTACATCTGACGACCCGGCAGGGGTTTGAGATCGAGGGGATTCATCTGGAAGATATGGATGCGATCAATGAGAAACTTCAGCCGATTATCGAGAAGCTTGAGATTAACCAGACCGACCCCAACACGGGTTATCCTGCGTCGGGCACGAGAAATATCGTCGCCTGTATCGGAAATAATGTCTGTCCTTTTGCCAACTACAACACCGCAAAACTGGCAAAACGGATCGAAAAAGAAGTATTTCCCAACGATCTGCACTTTAAGATCGCCTGTACAGGGTGCTCTAACGACTGTGCAAAGGTTCGGATGCACGACTTTGGCATCATCGGCATGACGCTGCCTCAGTACGATCCCAGCCGCTGTGTGAACTGTCAGGCGTGCGTTAAGGGCTGTAAGAGTCTGTCGGTCAATGCGCTGCGGGTGGAGAACTATAAGATCGTAAGAGTCGAGGAAAAATGTATCGGATGCGGCGTCTGTGTGACCAAATGTCCTACCAGGGCGATGACCAGGAGCAAGCAGAAATATTATAAATTGACCATTATGGGAAGGACCGGCAAGAAAAACCCAAGGCTTGGGGAAGATTTCCTGGTATGGGCGGATGAAGACAATATTGTAAAGATCATCTGCAATACCTATCGGTTTGTGGAACAGTATATCTCTCCTGACGCGCCGGGCAGGAAAGAGCATATCGGCTATATCATCGATCGTGTGGGTTTTGAAGAATATAAAAAATGGGCCTTAGAAGGCGTTAAGCTTCTCCCGGAGACCATTGTCAAAGAATGTGTCTACTGGAATGGGATCCACTTTGATCGTTAAAAAACGAACAATCAGAAAGGGGGCTGTCGGAAAATCGGTCTCCTGGGCTTAGGTCAATGTCTGCATGGAATGTATCGGACAGCACATTTGACCTAAGCCCAGGAGACCGATTTCCCGACAGCCCCTTTTTGGATAGTTTGTTTGACAAAAAATGAAAAATACGTATAATTAGAAGAACATAACAATACAGGACGCATATCAGATACGGCGTTCTAAGACTAGGAGAGGAGGCAGGCTTGAAGCACTATACAAGGAAGTTTATACCAGATTATATCATGACAATGACTCCCATGGATGAGGTCGCTGGATATTTGGTGAGACCTGGGATGTTTGATGTCAATGGGGCCATTTCTCTGCCCAATGGAGTAAATTTTACCGTACACACCCATTTTGGGACGTCTTGTGAGCTTTTATTGTTTCATGAAGGAGAGGAGGAGCCGTACGCGGTGCTGCCTTTCCCGGAAGCTTATAAGATTGGAGATGTCTATTCGATGATCGTGTTTGGACTGGACATCGAAAAATTCGAGTACGCGTATCGGGTGGATGGGCCTTACGAACCGGAATATGGCATGCTGTTCAATAAGAAAAGCCTTCTGGTAGATCCTTATGCAAGAGTAGTGACCAGACAAGGCACTTGGGGGGAGAAAAAGAGCAGTGGATACCGGGGACGAGTGGTGAAGGATGTCTTTGACTGGGGAGATATGCCGCAGTCGGAGAAGGAGTTAAGTGATCTGGTCATTTATGAGCTGCATGTGCGCGGTTTTACCATGCATCCTTCCTCTAAGGTGACCCACCGGGGAACATTTGCAGGGTTAAAAGAAAAGATTCCCTATCTAAAGGAGCTGGGAATCAATGCTGTGGAGCTGATGCCGGTATTTGCATTTGATGAGACGCTAAATGCAAGAGAGGTAAATGGAACAAAACTTCTGGACTACTGGGGATATAATTCGATTGGATTTTTTGCCCCTAATATGAATTATGCCTCAGCTGTGGAGTATAACTGCGAAGGGACTGAGTTAAAGGAACTGATCCGGGAACTTCATGACCATGGGATCGAGGTGATCCTGGACGTGGTATTTAACCATACCGCGGAGGGCAATGAACAAGGCCCTACTTTTTGTTTTAAAGGATTTGACAATAAAGTCTACTATATGCTGACGCCTGACGGCAATTATTACAACTTCAGCGGGTGCGGCAATACGCTCAACTGTAATCATCCGATTGTCCATCAGCTGATCTTGGAATGTCTGCGCTATTGGACGGTAAGCTACCGGGTGGATGGATTTCGGTTTGATCTGGCCAGTATCTTGGGAAGAAATGAAGACGGCTCTCCGATGAATAATCCGCCTCTTTTAAAGAGTCTGGCGTATGATCCGATCTTAAGCAAGGTCAAGCTGATCGCGGAAGCGTGGGATGCAGGCGGGATGTACCAGGTGGGACGCTTTCCTGCCAGCAGAAGGTGGGCAGAATGGAACGGACGCTATCGGGATGCCCTCAGGGGTTATCTGAAAGGGGACTGTCAGGAGGCGTGGAGCGCAGCCTGGAGTATTGCCGGCTCCGGAGATCTGTATGGAGGGTTTCACTCAGATTATGACGGAAGCTATGCAGGGTACAATTCATGTGTTAATTTTTTAACATGTCATGACGGATTTACTTTGTATGATCTCTATGCTTACAATCAGAAGCACAACGAAGGCAACGGATGGGACAATACGGACGGCGTCGACGACAACCGAAGTTGGAATTGCGGGGAAGAAGGAGAGACGGATAACCCGGAGGTGCTCACTCTTCGCTATCGGATGATCCGCAATGCCTGTGCGGTGCTGATGTGCAGCAGGGGAACGCCGATGTTTTTGGCAGGAGATGAGTTTGGCAATACGCAGTTTGGCAATAACAATGGATACTGCCAGGACAATGAGATCTCCTGGCTCAATTGGGAATATTTGGAGAAGAATCAGGATTTATTTGCATTTTTTAAATTTATGATTCATTTTAGGCACTCCCATCCGGTGATCCGCAAGAAGCTGCCGGACGCTGTCTGCGGGATGGCGCCGATTCATATTCATGATGTGTATGGAAAGGAGACCAATTTGCCGCGGGGCACAAGAACCTTCTCCGTGGGATTTGCAGGCTATAACCGGGAAAAGGGACAGGACGATATGGTGTATGTCTCGGTCAATACCCATTGGGAAGATGTTCGGATTGTGCTTCCTAAACTGGATAACGGGGCTTTTTGGTATCTTAGTGTGAATACCTACGGGGACGGCGCGGGGCATTATGTCTACCCGGAAGGAAGCGGAGCGCGGATTGACCATGAATTTATCATGCGTCCGAGATCGGTGGCGGTGTTTACGGGAAGATTCCAGTAAGCGGATTCTGCCCAAAAAAGTACAGAAGATCAGAGGCAGGACAAAAAAATTTTTGTTTGTTGATTAATTATTCAAAAATTATTGCATATTTAAAAAAATCGTAATAAAATAGTAGCGTTGGCAAAAAATGAAGATTGAATAACTGAGGAGACTGATGAAAATGAGTTATGTTGATGAGGTGCTCGCAAGAGTCAAAGAGAAAAATGCATCTGAGCCGGAGTTTTTACAGGCAGTAGAGGAAGTGCTGGATTCTTTAAGACCTGTGATCGAGGCAAATGAGGAAAAATACCGCAAAGAGGCGCTGTTAGAGAGACTAGTGGAGCCGGATCGCCAGATCAAGTTCCGCGTTCCGTGGGTGGATGACAAAGGACAGGTGCAGGTGAACACCGGATACCGCGTACAGTTTAACAATGCCATTGGACCATACAAGGGAGGCTTAAGACTGCATCCTTCTGTCAATATTGGCATTATCAAATTCTTAGGATTTGAGCAGATCTTTAAAAATTCCCTGACCGGACTTCCAATCGGAGGCGGCAAAGGCGGTTCTGACTTTGATCCAAAGGGCAAATCCGACAGAGAAGTGATGGCATTTTGTCAGAGTTTTATCACTGAATTATACAGATACATCGGCGCAGATGTGGATGTGCCGGCAGGAGATATCGGAACCGGTGCAAGAGAGATCGGCTATATGTATGGACAGTACAAGAGAATCACCGGACTGTATGAGGGCGTGCTGACCGGAAAGGGACTGAGCTTTGGCGGTTCTTTAGCTCGTACCGAGGCGACAGGCTATGGACTTCTCTACATCACCCGTGAGTTGATGAAATGTCATGGCATGGATATGAAAGACAAGATCTGCTGCGTATCTGGTTCTGGCAATGTGGCGATCTATGCAACTGAGAAAGCACAGCAGATGGGTGCAAAGGTTGTGACCGTATCAGATTCTACCGGATGGATCTATGATGCAGAGGGCATTGATGTGGCACTCTTAAAAGAGGTTAAAGAAGTAAAACGTGCCCGCCTGACCGAGTATGCAGCTGCCAGACCAAGTGCAGAGTATCATGAGGGACGCGGAGTATGGCAGATCAAATGTGATATCGCACTGCCGTGTGCAACTCAGAACGAGCTGCTCTTAGAGGATGCAAAACAGTTGGTTGCCAATGGCTGCAAGGCAGTCTGCGAGGGCGCGAATATGCCGACGACCTTAGACGCGACCAAATATCTGCAGGATAACGGCGTACTGTTTATCTGCGGCAAGGCATCCAATGCAGGCGGCGTAGCTACCTCTGCACTGGAGATGACCCAGAACAGCGAGCGTCTTAGCTGGACCTTTGAAGAAGTAGACGCAAAATTAGAGCAGATCATGGTCAATATCTACCACAATATCGACGATGCTGCAAAACGCTATGGCATGGAAGGCAACTACGTGGCAGGTGCTAATATTGCAGGATTTGAAAAAGTGGCAAATGCGATCTTAGCCCAGGGAGTATGTTAAGAATATAACAAACAGAAGAAGATAAGGATGCTGCAAAATCATGAGATTGGTGATTTTGCGGCATCCTTATTTTTTGAACTTTGCGCCCTTTTTATAGGGCGCGACGCCAGAGTGCGCAGGATTGCCTCGCCCGATCGGCCTCGACAACAGTGCGGTGAAAATGGCACCAAATGAAACTTCTCCATCGGTTCCTATTACGGTCGCTGCAATACCTACAGTCTTTGCAATCTCTACGCATAGATCGCACCCCCTTAGCATGTATGCGCATGTAGATGGGTTTTCGTGCTGATGATTTTATCTTAGCGGATTCTTAGTAAAGTTGCAAGTTGTTTTTGCGATGACTTGATGGAATCTATGCAAAGCAGACACTTTTCTTGTCGGAAAATGTAGCAAAAAGGAACTTGTTTACATATTGTATGATTGTAAATAGAAAGAAGAGAAGGAAAGTGAAAAAGTATGAGAATTAATGTTCATGCGGGGCATAATCCGGAGGGAAAGACAGCCAGTGGTGCGAAGGGATTGGTCCATGAGTCGACTGAGAGTAGAAAGGTGAAAGATGAAGTGGTACACAAGCTTCGCAAACTAGGGCATACCGTATACGATTGTACGGTGGATAATGGGATTAGTCAGGCAGATGTACTGAAAAAGATTGTGGCGAAGTGCAATGCGCATCCTGTGGATCTGGATGTGAGCATCCATTTTAATTCCGGAGCATCGGATCTAAAGGGAGATGGGAAAACAACAGGGGTGGAAGTGTTAGTCTATTCTGCTTCCAGTAAGGCGACCGAGTATGCTCTGAAAGTCTGCCATGCGATTGCTTCTCTGGGATATAAAAATCGTGGAATCAAATATCGGAAAAATCTGGCCTATTTAAGACGAACCACGGCACCTGCCATGCTGATTGAATGTTGTTTTTTAGATGATAAAGATGACGTTGGACGCTATCAGGCAGGGCGTATGGCATCGGCTATTGTCTATGGGATTACCGGAAGACATATCTAAGCACAGAACTGCGTCTTTTTCCTGTTTGACAGAGACAAAAAGGCAGACTATACTAAACTGAGACTTTTAATACTGGAAAATTTTACGTGCATTTTACAAAGATACCTCTTGGTCTTTACATGGATATATTAATATGACAGGGAAAAATGGGCATGTTAATGTAGTAAGACGAGAGGAAGGATATCATCATGGATTTTTTTAGTGTTTTAACGTTGTTGGGCGGGCTGGCGTTGTTCTTGTATGGAATGGAGACGATGGGCAGCGGACTGGCCCGTCTCTCAGGGGGTAAATTGGAGAGGATCTTGGAGCGTCTGACAGACAGTCCATTAAAGGCAGTGCTTTTAGGTGCAGGAGTGACCGCAGTGATTCAGTCTTCTTCGGCAACTACCGTGATGGCCGTTGGATTTGTAAACTCTGGTATGATGCAGCTGCAGCAGGCAGTGGGCATTATTATGGGTGCCAATGTGGGAACGACTGTGACCTCCTGGATCTTAAGTCTGGCGGGGATTGAGAGCAGCAATTTTTTTATACGAATGTTAAAACCCACATCTTTTTCCCCAATACTGGCTTTGACGGGCATTGGCCTTTTGATGTTCTCCAAAAAGAACAAGAGAAAAGATCTGGGACTGATTTTGATGGGATTTGCCATCCTGATGACAGGGATGGATACGATGAGCGGGGCCGTCAAGCCGTTGGCAGAGGTTCCAGAGTTTGCCAATATCTTAACAATGTTTTCCAATCCGATCCTGGGGATGCTCTGCGGCGTGATCCTGACAGCGGTACTTCAGAGTTCTTCCGCCTCTATCGGTATCCTGCAGGCGTTGTGTGCCACAGGGGCTGTGACATTTCAGACAGCGCTTCCTATTGTGATGGGACAGAATATCGGTACTTGCGTGACTGCCCTGCTCTCAGGGATTGGGGCGCATAAAAATGCCAAGAGGACTGCCCTGTTGCATCTGTATTTTAATCTGATTGGCACAGCCGTTTTTTTAGTCGTATTTTACAGTCTTCACGCATTTTTGCATTTTTCGTTTATGGAGCAGCCTACGAACGCGGCTGGGATTGCAGTGGTACATTCACTCTTTAATATCACAGCTACCATGATCTTGCTGCCGTTTTCGCATGTACTGGTAAGGCTGGCATGTCTGACGATTCCTGAGACTTTGGAGGAGCAGGAGGAAGCCAATGAGAGAACCAAAGATTTAGAACTTCTGGATAGTCGTTTTTTGGATACACCTGGTTATGCTTTGAAGCAAAGCCGGACTGTGGCGGTACGTATGGCTGATCTGGCACAGAAGACGCTTCTTAAGGCGATTGCTCTTTTGGATCATTATGATGAAAAGCAGGCAAAAAAAGTACAGAGATTAGAGGAGAGAACCGATCGCTATGAGGACGAACTGGGCAGTTATCTGGTAAAGCTTGGCAGCCGAAATCTGTCGGAAAAGGAGAGCTATACGGTCTCTATGCTTCTGCACTGTATTGGAGATCTGGAGAGGATCAGCGATCACGCAGTCAACATTATGGAGACAGCGCAGGAGCTTTATGAAAAAAAGACTGGATTTTCAGAAAAGGCGAAAAAAGAACTTGGTGTATATACAGAAGCGCTTCAGGAGATTGTGGCATCCACGATGGATGCATTTTCTCAGGGAGATATGGAAAAGGCGGCGAGGATTGAACCCTTGGAAGAGACCATGGATGATCTGAGCAAAAGACTGAAAAAAAGGCATGTGGAACGGTTGAAGACAGGGGAGTGTACCATGCTTTTGGGATTTGCTTTGTCGGATCTGGTGACAAACTATGAGAGGATCTCAGATCATTGTTCTAATATCGCGATTGCACTGTTGCAGTCTCGGACCGAGGGGTATGAGGCGCATGAATATCTCAATGCACTTCAGAAAGAACAAAATACAGATTTTCAAAAGCTATACAGACAGTTTCAGGAAAAATACAGACTGCCCTGAACTGGCAGACTGTGGATAAGGGGAAAAAATGGCGTGGATTTATATTGTGGAGGATGACCAAAATATACGGGAGATTGAAGGATTTGCCTTGAAAAACAGCGGGTATCAGGTGATGGAGTTTGGCTGTGCGAGAGATTTTTACGGACAGATCAAAGACCATCTCCCAGACTGTGTGCTTTTGGATATTATGCTTCCGGATGAGGATGGGCTTTCGGTGGTCAGAAATCTTCGAAAAGACCCAAAGACAGAAAACATTCCGATTATTATGGTGACAGCTAAGACAACGGAGCTTGACAAAGTGAAAGGTCTGGATCTGGGGGCTGACGATTATATGACAAAACCTTTTGGTGTGATGGAACTGATCTCGCGGGTCAAGGCGCTGCTTCGCCGCAGCAGACGTGTGGAGGAAGAAAGGTCTTTGTCTGCCGGCAATATATTCCTGGATCAGGAAAAACATATGGTCTGTGTGCAAAATACGCCCTGCGAACTGACCTACAAAGAGTATGAGCTTTTAAAACTGCTGCTTCAGAACCGGGGAATTGTACTGACGCGGGATACGATTATGGAACGGGTTTGGGGCATCCATTTTGAAGGGGAGTCCCGTACGCTGGATGTGCATATCAAGACATTGCGCCAGAAATTAAAAAGTGCCGCTTCCATGATTAAGACGGTTAGAAATGTAGGTTATACCATCGAATGAGAAAGAAATCAAAGAGGAATTTTGCAGCTGCAGTACTATTGGGGGTCTGTCTGGCAACGCTTTTTGTAACCGCTGTTTTCTATAACTTTTTCAGCAGAGAGATCATGGAGGAACTGGCCACCTGCGCCAGGTTATTGGAGCAGACAGGAGCTCTGGAACAGGAACAGATTGAAAAGACGGGATTACAGTTTCCGCAGTACCGTCTGACCTTGATTGACAATGACGGACATGTCTGGTATGACAATGACGTGGAAGTGGGAGGACTTGACAATCATGGGAATCGTCCGGAGGTAGTAAAGGCATTACAGGAAGGGAGCGGCAGGTCTATCCGCAGGTCAGACACACTGGACAAAAGTGCGTTTTATTATGCGGTGCAGCTTTCTGACGGCTCTGTGCTGCGTGTAGCAAAAAAAGCCTCCAGTATATGGAAAATGTACAAAAGTACGCTGCCTGTGATTGCTTTGACTGCGGGGATCATCTTGGTGCTTTGTCTGGCTGTGTTTAAAAAGCAGCAAGAGGATATTTTAAAAAATGCCAAGATGCGTCAGGAATTTACCGCGAATATCTCTCATGAATTAAAGACCCCTCTAACGGCGATCTCCGGCTATGCAGAGTTGATGGAACTTCGTATGGCAGCACCTGAAGATGTCACGCGGTTTGCAGGAGAGATTCACAGAAGTGCTGCGAGGCTATTGCGGATGATCAATGATATCATCCGGCTGTCAGAATTAGATGCCATGGAGCCGGATCAGGTCGCTTTTTCCCCGGTGCCTCTGTGGCAGCTTGCGCAAAACTGTGTGGAGATGCTGAAGATCAGTGCGCAGAAACATCGGGTGACGCTGACACTTAAGGGAAGTCCCTGCTGGATGCAGGGCAGCCGGGAGATGGCCGAGGAGATCTTATATAATCTCTGTGACAACGCGATCCGCTACAACCGCGAAGGGGGCAGTGTGACTGTAACGGTAAAGCCTGTGGAAGACAAGGTGATGCTCTGCGTGGAGGATACCGGAATTGGTATTGCAAAAGAGCATCAGACGAGGGTCTTTGAGCGGTTCTACCGGGTGGATAAAAGCCGCTCGAAAGAGACTGGCGGTACAGGACTCGGACTTGCGATTGTAAAGCATATGGCAGCACAACAAGGTGCAGAACTGATGTTGGAGAGTGAAAAGGGACAGGGAACACAGATTACGATACTCTTTCAAAATATGGAAAAGTCTGGTATGATAGAGGAAAATGAAAAAAGAGAGGTATAAGTAAACAGACATGGAGTATCTACATCAGGCACAGTATTATGAGACAGATCAGATGGGGATTATCCATCATTCCAACTATATTCGATGGATGGAAGAGGCGAGGATCGCCTATATGGATGAGATGGGATTCCCCTACAAGGCTGTAGAGGAGGCGGGGATTGTCAGCCCGGTGCTGTCCGTCCAGTGTAACTACCGGGCGATGACATATTTTGGAGACCGGATTGTGATAGACGTAAAACTGACTTCATTCAAAGGGATCAAATATGAATTGGCCTATGTGATGCGGGAAGAAAAGAGCGGACAAGTACGGGCGGAAGGAAGCTCCAGCCATTGTTATCTGAAGAAGGACGGACATCTAGTCAATATCAAAAAAGAGCTGCCGCTTCTGTATGAAAAGATGCTTGCAGCCCTTAAGGAGCAGGGATGAAGAAGGTACGATATCATCTGCTGGACGGGATTCGGGGACTTGCCTTGCTCAGTATGGTGAGTTATCATGGCATGTATGATCTGGTGGAGCTGTTTCATGTACCTGTAGACTGGTTTTGGAAGACCCCTGGGTATCTGTGGCAGCAAGGAAGCTGCTGGACATTTATCATATTGTCCGGATTTTGCTGGAGCCTTGGAAAATCTCCTCTGCGCCGGGGGCTTACGGTCTTTGGATGGGGAGTTGTGATCACAATTGTGACTTCACTTTTTCTGCCTTCAGAGCGCATCCTGTTTGGGATTCTGACACTGATCGGGACAGCCATGGTACTTATGATTCCACTATCTAAGATCTGTGACAAAATACCGGGTTTTATAGGAATATTATTATGCGCTGGATTGTTTTTTGTCACCAGAAATATTAACCATCACAGCTTCGGATTTGGCTCCATAGTGCTTGGGAGCGTGCCTGTTGGACTCTATCGGGGGATTGGGATGACATTTTTGGGATTTCCAGAGCCAGGTTTTTATTCCAGCGACTATTTTTCTCTGTTTCCTTGGTTGTTTTTATATCTGTGCGGCTATTTTCTGTACAAGATGATCATTCCCTATGAGACGATAAGAACCTGGCTGCAATGTCCTGTGGGGATCTTTAGTATATTAGGAAGATACAGCCTTGTGATCTATCTTCTCCACCAGCCGCTCCTGATGGGGATCTTAGATGTATTTTTTAATTGACATTTTCCAGGACAGGTGGTAACATAGGAGAAGTTAAGCGGATATGGCGGAATTGGCAGACGCGCCAGATTTAGGTTCTGGTGGGCAACCCCGTGCAGGTTCAAGTCCTGTTATCCGCATCAAAAGAGCAAAGAGCGCTCGTGACGGGCGTTCTTTTTTTGTGTGCTAAAGCCCCTGAAGCACCCCGTCTTCTTGTACCTGAACATCAAAGGATAGTTCATTCAGATGCTGGTAGAGTGATGCGGGTTCCTGGATGCGTGTCAGGACGCCGTCTGAGCGTTTGCAGGGGATCAGGCGGACTTTGAGCGGCTCTTCCTTGGAGAAGACGGCTTCTAAAAGCGCAGTCTCGTCGTTCCGGTTGCCGAACAGATAGTTTCCCAAGCTATAGATAATCGGGACACCGTTATAGTATTCAAATCCCTGCAGGATATGCGGATGACAGCCGATCACCAGATCTGCGCCGGCATCGATATAGCCTTTTGCCAGGGTGCGCTGATAGTCTTCCGGAAATTCATTACGCTCGATGCCCCAGTGGAGAAAGACAATGGTGTGATCGTACTGTTGTTCGGCTTCTTTGATCGCCTCATTCAGCCTGCTCGGATCGTAGGTCTGGAACATGCCGGGCTGGCTGTCAGTGGCGTACCAGTCATAAGAAGGAGAGACTCTGGTAGCAGCGAAGATCGCAAACGTCTGACCTGCTATGGTGCGGATGGCCGGTGCGGAGGCCTCGGTGATGTTATAGCCGCCGCCCACACAGGAGATCTGCGCCTCTTTTAAAGTATCCAGCGTGTCACAGAAAGCATCCTGCCCAAAATCCAGTGCATGATTGTTGGCAATCGTGACGAGATCACATCCTAAATCCTGGAAGATCTTCACATATTTTGGGTCCAGACAAAAAGTATACTGCTTGTCCTCCATGGCTTCGCCCCGAAGGCTAAAAGGAAATTCCTGATTCAGCATAAACAGATCCGCCTCCTGCATGTAAGTAAGCATCTCCTCATCTGCCAGTACACCGATACCGCCCTGATCGTAGGCAGCAAGATACTGTTCGGAAAACATCACATCCCCTGCAAAAGCAAGGGCTGCTTCTTCTTTTGGCGCTGGCTTTAATTCTTCTGACAGGTCTTCTTTTGAGACTTCTTCTGCCTCTGGTTCGGCATCTGCCTCTTCGGATAATTCTGTTTTATTTTGATCTGCTGGAAACTCTGTAGATTCTTCCACTGTTGTTTCTTCAGCAATAGAGACTTCTGGTGTCAATGGATCTGAAGGTCTTGCCTGTAACGTGTTTCTGATCAGAAGCATCAGGATCAGGCAGGTGCCAAGACAGCCGCCGATGGCAATCCCCATAAGAAATGATCGTTTCATATTTGTCACCTCATTTTACCCATCGTAACACGGATAATACCGAAAGTCAAATCGCGTTGACCCATATACAGAACTATACTATACTAAAGGATAAAATCACATAAGTGTGGATGAAAAACGGCCGTAAGGAGGAATTGGTATGTCATTATTGTTGTTAAAAAATGGAAAAGTAGTAGATCCTGTGACCCAGACGGAAGAAGTGAAAGATCTTTTGATCGATCAGGGAACGATTGTTCAGATGGGACCGACACTGAGTGCTCCGGATGCTAAAGTGTTAGACTGCACAGGATTTGTAGTAGCGCCCGGACTGATGGATGCACATGTACATTTTCGCGATCCGGGCTATACAGAGAAAGAAGATATCCTGACTGGAGCCGCTGCTGCCGCCAGAGGAGGCTTTACCACTGTGGTATGTATGGCAAATACACGGCCTGTAGTGGACAATCCTCAAATTCTTGCCGAGATACAGAAAAAAGCAAGGGCTACAAACGTTCAAATATTACAGGCATCCGCAATTACAAAAGGTCTTAAAGGAAAAGAACTGGTGGATATGGAAGCCATGGCAGCCGCCGGTGCTCCTGGTTTTACGGATGACGGGATTCCTCTGCTGGATGAAGCACTTTTACTGGAAGCTATGAATAAGGCCAGAGAGCTTGATATGCCCCTGAGCCTTCATGAAGAACATCCTCTGTTTGTACAGGCTCCCGGTGTCCATCAAGGCGCTGTCTCCAAAAAGCTTGGCTATGGAGGCGCATCCAGAACCGCAGAAGACCTTATGGTGGCAAGAGACTGTATGCTGGCTCTGCACACAGGTGCTTCCGTATGCATCCAGCATATCAGCTCTAAAAATTCGGTAGAGCTGGTACGCTTGGCTAAACACTTAGGTGCCGACATCCATGCCGAAGCGACACCGCATCATTTTACCTTGACAGAGGAGGCTGTTTTAACCTACGGCACCCTTGCTAGGATGAATCCTCCGGTGCGCACAGAAGAAGACCGCATGGCGATCATCGAGGGCCTGAAAGATGGTACGATTGATATGATTGTCACAGATCATGCACCACATACCGCTGAGGAAAAAGCAAGGCCGCTTAAGAGTGCTCCAAGCGGGATCACAGGGCTTGAGACTTCGCTGGCTTTAGGGATCCATTCCCTGGTACGCCCAGGTTATCTCACGCTGATGCAGCTCTTGACCTTGATGAGTCAAAATCCTGCTCGGTTTTACCGCCTGCCGCCAGCACGCATTGCAAAAGATGCCACTGCAGATCTAGTCATATTTTCAGAAGAAGAAATGTGGACTCCCCATACCTTCGCTTCCAAAGCGTCCAATACACCGTTTAAGGACTGGACGCTTCCCGGAAAAATTTATTATACGATTTGTGCAGGACAAATCGTTTACTACGCAGCGAAGTAAGTGTATAATACGATTAAGAGTATTATTCATGATAAGAGGTTTGCTGGCGAAGCCTGCAATCTATTGTTTTTGGTCGCGTTGTTTCAGGTACTCCAGATAGTCTTCGAAATCTCGTTGTGCACTAGGGGATAATTCATGGTAGGTACGCATGATTTTTTGATAGGGTTCCGGCAGAGTATCAAAAGGGTCTGTAACAGCAGGATGTATTCCGGTGATTACAAGCTGATCCAAAGAGATATGGTGATACTCTGCTAACCGGCGAGCCATATCAAGGCTTGGAGTTCTGCTCCCGGTCTCAAAATAAGAATAGGTCTGTCGGGCAATATTCAGATCTTTGCTGATCTGTTCTTGCGTCATATGGCGATGGTTACGAAGCTCTTTTAATGTTTTAGAAATAATTTCTGTGTTTTTTTCGTTGGTCATAATACACCTCTTTTTCGTTGCTATTATAGCAAGTTCCTGGTTTGCGTTGTGATGATGCAACAAAATATAGAAATTAAAACGTTAAATAGAGAAAAATAGTACTAACAGTTACCATTTCACAATACCTTAAAAGGTGCCACAGAAAGAAGAGGGCAAAATATGAGAAGATTTCTAAGAAATTGTTACATCGAGTTTCGTATACAACTGCGGATTCTGCGGCTGTACTGTATGCGGATGAAGGTGCCGGATGATGCAAAGACACCAGAGCAAATGCTTGCGGAGATCAAGAAAAGGTCTGAGGCTTACTTAGATTGCTGTTGTGATAACGGGAAGAATGAGTGACATCCTCTCCGAACCAGTCAGGGGCTTCAAAAGCAAGGGCAGCTTCTTCTGAAGAAAATTCCACCTCTGCAAGCTGCAGGTGATGATAGGGGGCTTCGAAAAGATCCAGTTCGATGGTATAGGTTCCATAGGGGATCCGATAGCGCCTTTTACAAATCAGGATTCCGTCGATCTTTGTCTTCAGATGGGCGTAGGCTTCTTCGGTGAGCGGCAGATTGTATTCTTCCCGCACCATAAGCCCGGCGGATTTGTAAGTGAGATAATAGGAATCGTCCTGTCTGCGAATCCGCACTACGGGTTCGGTGCACAGATAGCCCTGCTCGATCTGATGAGACGGATAAGTTTCCAGTTGAGCAGGGAGTGTACGCACCAAGAACTTACGTTCGATTTCCAGAGATTTCATCCCAAAGACTCCTTTCTATATTGATAAAAATAATATAGCATAATCAAAAAGAAAATGGTATGATAATTCTA
Organism: uncultured Lachnospiraceae bacterium; assembly: GCA_910585995.1. GTDB lineage: Bacteria > Bacillota > Clostridia > Lachnospirales > Lachnospiraceae > Hominiventricola. The sequence goes on along the minus strand of CAJUGG010000035.1, from coordinate 997 downwards.
AAAAAACAGCATCTTTCAGATCGGTAAGGACAGATGCAGCAAAAAAGGAGATACAATATGAGCAAAGTATATGTGTTTTTGGCAGAAGGATTTGAGGAGATTGAAGGTTTGACCGTGGTGGATATCCTGCGAAGAGTAGGGGTGGATACACAGATGGTATCCATTTCAGAAGACAAGATGGTGACAGGCAGCCATCAGATTCCTGTTCAGGCAGATCTGTGCATACAAGATGCGGATTTTGACCAGGCGGAACTTCTGGTGCTTCCAGGAGGTATGCCAGGCACCAAGTATCTGGGGGCCTGCGAACTGCTCACGCGTCAGATTGTAAGATTTTGCGAAGCAGGCAAAAAGGTGGCAGCGATCTGTGCGGCTCCGAGCGTGCTTGGAGACCTTGGACTGTTAAAAGGAAAAAAGGCAGCCTGCTATCCGGGATTTGAAGACCGTCTGACAGGAGCAGAAGTAATCTTTGAAAAAGTGGCCGTGGACGGCAATATCACCACAAGCCGCGGCATGGGAACAGCGATTCCATTTGCACTGTCACTGGTCGCACAGCTTGTATCAAAAGAAAAAGCAGAAGAACTGCAAAAAGGCATTATCTACGGACATTTGTCTTAATTGACGAGCCAGAAACTTCCAGTATGTCCTGTCCGTTTTGGCGGATACTATGGGCATGGAGGTGATTGATATGTCTAATCAGAACAGCAATTCCGGAACCAACAATATGGCAGTACCGGAAGCAAAAGCAGCCATGAACCGTTTTAAAGAAGAGGTTGCCAGTGAACTTGGCGTACCGCTGAAAGATGGTTACAATGGTGATCTGACCAGCAGACAGGCGGGTTCCATCGGTGGAGAAATGGTCAAAAAGATGATCATGAAACAGGAACAGCAGATGTCTTCCGGTCAGTAAAGAACAAAAAATAGCAAAATTAATGAGGTTGTCAAGGTTATTAAGCCTAGACAGCCTCATTTTTTTGTGATATACTTCAATAATGTCTAT
>CAJUGG010000034.1 GCA_910585995.1 uncultured Lachnospiraceae bacterium | reverse complement strand
TAAGTGATGAATTAAAATCACAATATTCAAAAGCCTTTTATGAACAGTTTATGGGGAGAGAAACATTATTTATAAAATTTCTCGATATAGAGGTTGTTAATGGAGTTCCAGAAAGTTTTCCAGCATCATGGAGATACATACAAGAAGAATTACATTCCTTACAAAGACATACAAATCTGCACATTTACTTTAAAGAAAATCCAATATTATAAGTCAGATACACGCTCCCTGAGAACTTATTCAGGGAGTCCTTTTTTCATGAGTGGGGGCGCAAGTTTTCTTGCGGTTCTCCGATATATTATGATATAATTGTAACAAACTTTTTAGATTAAGACTCAGCAAGCCCCAGGGTGGGAGGCCCTTTGGGAGAGAGGAATGAGGTAATGGATGAGGGAAAATATCTGGAAGTCCGGATGCTGGGTGAATTTTCCATGGTGTACGGGGGAGAAGTTGTTGAAGTGAGCAAGGTGCAGACTTCCAGAGCGATGCATCTTCTGCAGATCTTGTTGTATGCGGGAGAGAGTGGGATTTCGAGACAAAAACTGGTTGAATATCTGTTTGAGAGGGAGCCGGTGGGGGATCTGTCGGGCAATCTGCGCGTGACGACGCACAATCTCAGGAAGATGCTGAAGAAGACGATTCTGCCGGATGAGCCGTATATACAGACGAATAATCGGCAGTATCAGTTTGTGAGTTCTTTCCCGGTGCGGGTGGATGCGCTTAGGTTTCGGGAGCTTCTGGAGCAGGCTAAGTCGCAGAATGAGGAAAGAAGGATAGAACTTTTGAAGGAAGCCTGTCAATTGTATCAGGGCTATTTTCTTCCGGCACTCTTTGGCGAAGAGTGGGTGGTGGTGGCAGAGGCGGATTATCAGCGGCTGTATTTTGAAAGTATGGAAGAACTCTGCCAGAGCATGAAGGAGCGGGAGCAGTATGAGGAGATGCTGCCGCTGTGCATCCGGGCAGCGGAGATGTATCCTTTTGATGAATGGCAGGTGTGGCAGATGGATTGTCTGGTGGCGCTTGGAAGATCCAAAGAAGCCATGAATCTGTATGAAAAGACTGCGGCCATGTATTTTGATGAATTGTCCATGGCACCGCCTAAGCGGATGCTGGAATATTTCCGCAGGATGAGCAACCATATCAGTCTGGGAACCGGGGATTTCCGGGAGATCCGGGAGATGCTGAAGGAGACAGAAGAGCGGGCAGGTGCTTATTATTGTTCCTATCCAAGTTTTGTGGACACCTATCGGATGCTGGTGCGGGTCATGGAACGCTCCGGGGAGTCCGTGTATCTTCTGGTGTGCACGATCACAGACGATCAGCGCAGAGTGATAGAAGATACCAAACGCCTGAAAGAAGTGTCCGAGCATCTCTCCAAAGCCATCCGGGAAGCGCTGCGCCAGGGAGATGTCTATACCCGCTACAATATGAGCCAGTTTCTGGTGATCCTGATGGGCATCCGCAAAGAAGAATGTCCAATCACCATCGGGCGTATCGATGCATGTTTTCGGAAAAAAGAAAATAGCCGCAGGATCGAAGTCAGTTATAAGACGGCTTCGATTGCGGAGGTGGAGGAGCTGTAAGGGAGGGAGACATGGGTAGGTTTTTAAATAGTATTGCTCCATATGAATCTAGTAAGATACCAGAGCATTGTGGGGATTATCAGACGTATATAGCGCGTATCTTGGACGGGATAAAGGAGGATCTGCTGCAGGCTTATCCGGAACTGAATATCGATATCAGCAGGGCGGTCTGGGACATCTTTTTGGATATCTTTCAGCGGACAAAGGATAGATTTATATTTGTGATGGATGAGAGGGATGCAGTCTTTCATATGCCTTTTACCTCAGAGGAGATACAGAGAGAATATCTATTATTTTAGAAAAATCTGTTAAAAGATCAAGTGTATGTAGAATTTGCCTATATGACGGGTGTACTTCCGATTGTAAAATATTCGGGTGGCTCAGAACTGAATGTGTTTTTAGAATATGATATGGCTACGAAGAGGAAGTTTAGTGAATATTTTGGATTTCTGGATAAGGAAGTGGATGAACTCTATCAGATCTATCAGAAAGGTGCGGAAAGTGACAGGATAACCAGGGAGGAGCTGCGCCTCTGGTATGATGGTTATTTTACTGCAGCCGGTTCGAGAATATACAATCCCCGCTCGATCGTCTGTGCATTGAGCGATGGAGAACTTGCAAACTACTGGACCAGTTCCGGGCCGTATGATGAGATCTATTCTGCCGTGGTGGTATATGGGCTGCTGACGTATGAAGGTGGAAAAGTGTGGATTCCTAACAGGGAGATTATGGAACAGTTTCGGGTGTTACTAATGACGAAAGATTCTTTAGGCTATGTCTATCAACTGGCAAAGGAATCCGAGCAAATGTTAAAGGCTACATTATCTGGCGATATACAGACAATGACAAGGATTCTGAAATATGTACATGATACAGAACCACCTATTCTTTCCTATAACAATGAAGTGGAATTATCAGCAGTGGTTAATCTGGTCTATCAGGCCGCAAGGGACAGATACCAAATGGAAAGAGAGGATAAAGCTGGCGAAGGATATGTGGATTTTATTTTCTATCCTGAACGAAAAGATGAAGATGCATTGATCCTCGAATTGAAGGTAGATGGGACACCTGAAGAAGCTATACAACAGATTAAAGATCGAAATTATATGCTGCGTTTTAAAGGAAAATTGGGAGAACGATCAAAATATACAGGAAGAATATTGGTAGTTGGGATTAGCTATAATAAAAAAACGAAGGAACATTTTTGTAAAGTGGAGATTATGTAATAATGAAAACAGGAATCAATAGTCAAAACGGCATGGGATTCCTAAAGGTAGTGAGTTTCCGCCTGTGACAATAGAAAGAAGGGAGTGTAACTATGGCTCAGATATCAGTAAATATACGTATGGATGAAGAATTAAAAAAGAAGATTCCCTTTGATGTATCGGCAGATCCACTTTACCCGGAAAATGATACCTCTGAAAGTATGGAGGGATTTCGTGTATTGCAGTCCTTTGCAGGAACGCTACCTGCAGATTTCTTAAAAAAATACAGATTTTGACAGACATACTTTATTCATACATCCTATAACACAAAACACGTACGTGGAACACACGTACGTTTTTTTATGCCTTTTTTTAGAAAAAACTTGCAAAACCGTAAAAGTCGTGCAGGAAAAGGTCTGTCCTTTAATGCCTTTTTTAACGGGTAGGGCTGTAAAATAGGGTTAGAACAGGAGAGGTGGCTTATGAGAGACGGATATGTCAGTCCGGCAGTGGCGGGGACTGTGAGAGTCTGCTGTGACCGGATGGAGGCCCATGACTGGAGCGGAAGAGTATATATCAGATATCGGGATGGAAGTGTGGATTTTCAGGATGCAGTCAGCCTTTTGGATATCCTGGAGAAGTCTTGCGACTGGCTGAATTATCCGCAGTGCTCGGTAAAAGACCGCAGTTTTTATGATGGCAGTCCCGGTGCCAAGAGGCAGCATATGAGACGTCCGGGTAGAAGAGGAGATCGGGTGGCCGTGATGAGGCAGGAAAAGATCGACGAAAAGTATGGAGAAAAAGCTACCTTTGTGGTGAAGATCCAGTATCGGCAGAATGCTACCTGGCAGGGTCAGGTGACTTGGGCAGAGAAGAACAGGACCGTGAATTTTCGAAGTGCACTGGAACTTCTGAAATTGATCGACGGCACGATGGAAAAAGAGAATGAAGACTGGAATCCATCATCGGAGGGGAGTGTGTATATGGAATGAAAAGATACATACGTACCACCGGGGAAGATAGAGCAGTAAATATAGACAGTAATATTGGTCACAAGGTGTAAAACAGGAGGAAAAGCATATGAGGGGGAAACATCTCTATAAGAAAATATTGGCATCACTTTTAATATTGTCTTTGTCATTTTCCAATCTCTCTGTTGCAGCGCAGACGACAGAAGCGCCAGCAGCAGAACAGACCGAGTCTGTCGATGAGACAGAACCGGCAGCTTTGACAGAGGAAGAACCCACGACGGAGTCAGAAGAACAGACGTCGTCAGAGGACGTGACGTCTTCTGAGGAGGAGCAGGCTCCGCCCACAGATAATACCGGGGATCAGCAGGGGGAAGAGCCAGGAGAACCTGACCAGACTCCGAAAGAGGATGAACAACCAGATGATAGCAACAATGAGGTGACAGATCCGAAGCAGCCGGCGACTCCGCCCACAGAAAGCAAAGATCCAGGCACAAATCCAGAACAGCCGACAACTCCTCCTACAGAGGACGTAGATCCAGGCACGAATCCAGAGCAGCCAGTGACACCGCCTACAGAAAGCGAGAATCCAGGCACAAACCCGGAACAGCCAGCGATTCCGCCCACAGAAGGCGAGAACCCAGGCGTGAATCCGGAACAGCCAGTGACATCGCCCACAGAAGGTGAAAATCCTGGTACACATCCAGAGCAGCCGACGACTCCGCCGACAGGCGAAGAAAATCCTGCTGATAAGAATCAAACAACGACTCCACCCACAGAAGATGGGGCGACAAATGACGAGCAGCAGCCAGAGACAACGCCAGTGGATCAGCTCAAAGAGACGGACCCGGAAGAAGAGCTTGACTTTAACGATGTGATGACGGAGGAAGAACTGGAAGCGCTCCCAGAGGACGCAGTTGGTATGACCATGTTCCGGATATCCAGAACTACAGAGAATCCTGCAGAAAATCCCTGGGCATTCAGTATAAAATATGTGAATCAAGATGCTTATCCAGTATTCAGAGAAAAATTTAATCTGAAATATCAGATGACGTTCAGTGCAACAGGAGCGAATATTGAGAAAGAACAAGTAAAGATTCGTATTCCTCAGAGCCTGCTTAAAACAAGGACTGGAAATCCCATTATACCAGAACAGATTGCAGTGCCAGAAGAAAATGAAGGCGGAACAAACAATACAGTTTTTCGGTATCGCATAGTAACTGATGAAGCAAATGACGAGCCAATGCTGGAATTTTATAACTGTAAAGAAATTCCTAGGGGGACTAATGTAGTCTGGCAGGTACTCTATAAAAATGTAGATGTTATGGAGATTGAGGATCTCAGTGAGTGGAGCCTGCAGCCGGAGATTACAGTCAATATTAAAAAAGACACTGAAGAAGAGACAGAAGAAGCAGAATATGAAGAGCAGACACAAGACGTCAATCCGTTAAAAGGCTGTGTGGATACTTATGTGAGTATCCATTCGGCTGCAAAAAATGCCTACTATGAGCCATATAAGAAATATGCTCCTGGCCTGTATACAGAAGACCAGATCAAGATGTATATGGATCAGGAACTCCCGGAGAAATATAACGGGGATGCATTACAGGATTACCGCTTTGTCGTATGGGAGATCGCTGTCAAAGGCAATGCTACAGAGCCATGGCATCTGGAACTTGACGAAACTCCTTTCTTCACTAATGAACAAGGAGAGCAGATACCAGGAGAGATTGTCGGCTTTCAGAATCATCTTGATGAGAAAAATGGATATAAACTTCCAATCTTAGGGCCAAACGAGCGAAAATACGACGGGACAGGTATTTGGACTCTGACAAGTGAGCAGAAGAGCTATGACAATTGGGGCAGCCGCTTTTATGTGGTGACGGCATATCCGGCAGAGGGCATTATATCAAAGACAACAAAGCTTGAAAATCAGGCAGTTGTCACCATGAAGCCATCAGATGAAAAAGGGGAAGAGAATAATCGAGGGATCAAAAGTGACTGGACTTATGAAGATTATGCGTGGATTTATGATGGAGACATCCTTAGTATAGAAAAGAAATATACGGAAGATGAGACGAAAAACGTCTATGCTGGCTGGCTGGACGCTTATCAGGCAGCCAAAGACCAGGGAGAAGACTATGGTGAATTTCCATTTACCACCAAGAGTTCTCTAAGAGGATATAAGTGGACACATACGACAAACTCAGCAGAAGGAGAAGTTGGAGTTCGCAAAGAAGGCCAAAGCTTTAAACTGGTAACAGTAGACGATTTTATGTATGCCTATCCGGAGTTGGGGGCGGGTGCACCTACAGGGTTGTTGCTAGATGGCGACGATTACTATTTTGCAGAAGTAGACGTTCATCTGTGGGATAAGGACTATGATCCTTATGAAGATCGTTATGTGATCCCAGAAGAAACAGGGAAACTTGTGATCTCTATGTGCTATAAAGATGAAACAGCGTGGACGAAAGTTGCTGAATTGTCTATGTCAGAGGCAGATAAGGGCCATCTCAACAAAATCTATACGCTGGATAACGAGGAGTTGCAGAGAGAACCTTGGCGTGTAAAGGCAGAGTATCAGGGAACGAACCATACCATCGAATGTCAGATTGGGGTAAAAGTACGTATCAGACATGATTCGCCTGTGATGGAACAGATATTGGATATGGAGAAAACTGATCTTGAAAATCCTTCAAACAGCACCGTATTACAGTCTGTACTTTTGAGGGACCTTTCAGGAGCCTGGGGCGAATTTTATGAGGGAGAGACTCTGCGTCAACTTGCTGCATACCAGAAAAAAACAACACCAGATCCTTCTGATTCAGATTCGGAAGTGAAAGTCGACGGAAAATTATGGGATTATGATGCATTCGCTGACGAGAAGCTTGAAGAGAGGACCAAAGAACTATACGAAGCAATACTGGGGGAAAGACTTCCCTATCGCGATGACGACAGTAAGAAATTACTGAAACTGACTCCTCATGCGGATTCTTTCAAAAAATCTGTCAGCATCAACGATTCCGCCAATGGCCGTGTGCTTGTGGATTATCGGCTGACGGCATATGACGGATATGATGTATACAATCAGGATATGGTGGATTACCTGAAGAGTACAGGTTATATTGCATCTCCGGGACAGAATCATGTGGTCTTTTATGATCTGCTTCCCTATGCCATGAAATATGATCCATCCGTTCCGGCAGTAGCAGGGCGGATTAAAGAATTAGACAATCGAGGAAACTATCAGAATAATCCGAGTCTGTGGGATAAGGCGCAGGTTCGCGTAGTCGTGGATTCTGAAAGAGATGTAATAGAAAATTATAACGGAACCGGGCGTACACGTGTGGCATTTCACATCTATTATGACGGCGGTGATCCGGCAGTCTACACCAACCAGAGATGGATCGAAGGCTGGGGCATAAGCTTCAGGGCTTACTATGACCGCAAAGATCTGGAAATTGCACAAAGCGGAAAAAATATCAGTGCTTTTATGCCAGGAGATCCATCCAGAGAACTGATTGGTAAAAAAGGCGAAGAGGTCTTCCCGGATAATGGTGAGAACTATCCCAGCAATGGAGCAGCCGATTATCGTGCCTTTGGAGCAAACATCAATGGAGATGATAGTGATACTAGTCCGGATAGAGAAGAACCATTATATAACGTCCTCTATGCAAATCATGCGGCGGAAGAAGATATCGCTGTAGATGCCGAGACCGGGATTAAGAAACTCGTACGTGCAGATGCGGACCGCTTTGGCAATTTTAGTAAAATGGCCAGTGTCGCGCCGGGTGGATCTTATACCTATGAAATTGCAGTAGGAAATGCCGGAAATTCAGGAGGAGAGACAAATGCAATAAAAAATATTGTCGTGTATGACCTTTTGGAGGCAGAAGACGAAAGCCAATGGAACGGAACGTTTGAGTCTGTTGTTCTCAGTGGGCTAAACGAGGCTGGAATTGCTCCAGTTGTGTATTATAGCACAGCTTCTGACGTGGCAAAACCAGGCTCTGTAGACGAACTGATTCAGGATGGACAATGGACAACAGACAAACCTGAAAGCGGTGTTACGGCAATTGCTGTCGATATGAGAAAAACGAAGGAAGGCGGGGAGTTTGAGTTAAAAGATCTCCAAAGTGTTTCCTTCCAGGTCCGTATGAAAGCGCCGGAAGGTTCAGAGCATCTCAATCAGACAACCGTCAATCGGGCATCTTATTACGCAGAATATGTGAATGGAGGATTACTACAGGCGAAGGACAGCAATACGACTTCTGTCACCATCAAAAAAGATGTAACACTGGAAGTGATCAAAAGGCTTGCAGAGGATGTTCCTGAGAGTGTACGAGACGGCGAGTTTGAGTTTGAGCTTTTCAGAAAAGGAGACGAAGAAAATCTAAGACTGGCAAATCAGGAATACACCTTATGGGAAGAAAATGCAGAGGGTGAGTGGAACCAAAAGGATACAGAACGTGTGCATGCCACAGACGGAAGCGGCAGATTTACGCTTCAGGCTGATGAGAAAGCGGTCTTCTCTTTGACAGACCAGATATCTGCTGACGGGACCTCTTTATCCGAGATCATTGTAGAAGAAGTGCAGTCTGTCTTCTGGAATCCAGAGACAGAGGATCATACAACAGCAGACGATTCCACTCCGACGCGAACGATCACCATAACCAATCATTATCGTCCGATCCTCTATGTGCAGAAGCTTCTGCAGGGTGCATTGGATGAAAAAGATGAGACACAGCAATTTACCTTTAAGGTTGAGACACAATCAGAAGACGGCACCTGGGAAGCTTTTGCTGGAAAAGAGTTCTATTATGTAGACCGCGCCGGACTGATGGGCGGTATCCCAGGACCAGGAAAAGGAAATTCCTGGGAGAAGAGTACAGGGACTACAGATGGAGCTGGAGCGTTCTCTATCCAGCAGGGAGACTTGGTAGCAGTGTGCTTTGACACCGTAGGGACTGAATACAGAGTCTCGGAAATTGCTCAAAAAGGCACAAGCACAACAGCAGAAGTTGTTGCTCAAAAAGGCACAGTAGTAGAGACAAACTGGATCTGCCAGACAGAACCACAGTCCGACAGCATCACCATAGAAGGCTCTCTGCTATCGATCACAAACTCATACCGATGGAAAGAACTATATCTGACCAAAAAGATCACTCATCAGGATCAGGAAGATTATAAGGATGTAACATTTACCTTCCAGATCCAGAGGGTAACAGAACAAGACAGCGAAAAGGTGCTGCAGGATCTTTCCACAGAGGAAATGGCACGTATTCAGTGGCAGCTTCTGGATGATAAAACACAAGAACCTGTGGGTGACAAAACATCGCTTGCAACGGGAGGAAAACTGACCTTTGCAGCCGGACGTACAGTCTGTATCCGAGGCTTGGAAGCAGGCGCCACCTATCAAGTGACAGAGGAGCCAGATCCTAAGGGAGATTATCTGCCATCTGTTCTGAACAAAGATGGTGTAACCGTGACAATGCCGGAATATGGCACACGCAAAGATATTATCTATACCAATGACTATCAGCGAAGACCATTGTCCATTACAAAGACTGTAGTCTATGATCCGAAGAATGAGGAGGAAGCAGCTAAGGTTAAAGAGGCTTCATTCTATATGGTGGCAAAGGTAACGGAAGGTGTAAGTGGAGAGGCGAAACTACTTGCAAATACGCCTTACACGCTGATGGAACAAGGCAAAGTAGTTGAGCCTGAAGCAGGTAAGCCATGGGTAACAGATGAAAACGGCGGATTCTATCTGAAGAACGGACAGACGGCTGTATTCAAAGATGCAGGAAAGGCAAAATGGCTGTATCAGGTGACAGAGTCACGGGAAGACAACCAGAACCAAGGATTCTCCCAGCTTTATCCTGAGAATAATCAGCCGGTAACAGGAACTTTTACAGAGGAAGGTGCAGAAGCATCCTTTATCAATGGAAGCAGCAGTGGTCTGTATATCAGGAAAGAATATGTCTATCCAGAAGGAGATACGGCAGCAGAGAACTATCTGGGTATTGATAGAGCGGACGAGATGGAGAAGTATGATCCGTCTGACATGGAGAAAATACAGACGTTTTCCATGGAAAAGTCATTAAATATGTCAAATACAACTATAAATCGTCCAATTCTAGGAGAGATAAAGCCTCAAAGTTCTGTAGATGTGACCTTGACTTTAAATGGCCAGCTCTTCAATGAATTTTGTGAAATCGTGTTGATTGAGAATGCGACAGGTAGACTTTACAAAGATGTATGGCCGGGCAATGCAGAAGATTCTCTGGATGGAATCTATCAGCTTCCGCCAGGATATACCGTTGTGATCCCATCCTCTGTTTTGGAAAATTATAAAGATGAGAATGGCAATATCTCATATGAATTAAAAGAGCAGCCATATGATCAACACCAGATAAAAGATTACTTTGTACTAGGAAATGGGGATGAGCCAGGAGGGTCTTACATATTGGAGATCAATCAAAAGACCCCTGCGGATGATGGAAGCGTAAAAGGAACAGTCAAAGACAATCCGGTTGCGACCGTTATCAATGAAGTTAAGAGTCGTCCGCTTGCCAATATGGTAGATAAAGCTATGACAGATGATTCTTATGAAGTTCCAAAGGATGCAAAACTGGTATGGAAGGTGGAACAGTATGTCGGAGGCAAGTGGATACCGGCAGAAGGAGTTTCCTATGTAACGCTGGATACTAGTAAATTAATTGATATTGAAGATGCGAATCAGGTTCCAACAGATCCATCTGATAACTCTTTTATCAAAGATTATCCAAAGACCGAGTCGCCTTATACCTGTGATCAGATATTGACAACCGGTCCGGACGGAAAGATTGTATTGCGTAAACCCGAAAAAGGAATGCCAGCAGTACAATTTGTGGATGAGGATGTACGTCTGAATTTGAATGGAAGTGCAGAGGACGGAGATCTGCGTGTCGTAGAGGTGCCGGAAGAATCCGATACAGCATGGGGGATGCTGGCAGGATATAGGTATGGCGGCAATCAAAATATTATTCAAGTTTTGGGTTCCTTGGAGCTTCCAAGAATGCACCGAATGGTAGTACAACATAATGTGTATGGGCTTGAGACATTCTATAGTTTGTCTGTAGGAGAAGACCTGCCGGAAGATGATATACGGAACCCTAAATACATTCATGCGAGCGGTTTTTGCAATTCTAATCATCTGATGCCAATAGAGATCTCCAAAGAGATGAGTACAGGCGCGACGGGACCATTTACAATGGTGTTAGAGCAGGTACTTCTGTTGGAAAAAGATGATGGTAAGACCTATGCGAAAACTCTTGAAGGTGTGGATGCAGATGGGATATTGATGTCCAAGGGTTATGCAGATATTCCTTATACCGTCTACAATATTGGCAGTACGACGCAGATTCGGGATGGTAAGACAAAAGACGGAGGAGAGATCCAACTGTACGCCGGCGAATATGCCGTTGTAAATCTGCCGGAAGAGACTCTGTGGACGGTTTATGAGAAAGACAGTGCAAACTATCAACTGGCAGATCTGGAGTTCGAGTCTGATCCTAAGCGGATGAAAAAGCTGGATGAGCACACCCTGTTGTTCTATCAGACACCAAGACGTTATCCAACCTCATTACGGATTCAAACATTAGAAAAGACTGTAGGATTAGAAGATATACTTGATCCGAATGAAGATTATAATAACGCATCTCCTCGTTTCTTTAATCCATTGGAACGCCATATCAAAGTCTTTGGCAAATATTCTGATGGTACAGAAAGAGAGCTGGCACCAAATGAGGTTATCTATTCTTGGGAGGGGCTATGGGCTACTGAGAAGTTTGACAGTACAAAAGATGGGTACTTAACTTATAACATCAGATGGAGTGGTAAGTTGGTATCAACGCAACAGGTGTTCGATTATAAAGCACAGCCAGAGATCTGCCTGACCAGAGAACTGATCGAAAAAGGGGTTTATGATTATTATGGAGATCCAATTAATCTTACATCTGATACTGTGGTGGTTCCAGAGTATATCAGAACAGAGCTTGATGGGGAATTGCATCGTGTGACCCGGATTGGTGAGGAAGGCAAAGCTGTATTTGGACCTGGGGTTACAAATGTTAATATACCATCAAGTGTAACAGAGATATCTTCAGAGGCTTTCAAAGATTGTGATAAATTGCAAGGAATCCGTTTGATGATGATGGAAGATTCAATAAAGAATAAGCCATGGGGCGCTCCTGAAACAACAAAAATAAGCTGGAGATTGAGTTCAGGTGGGCCAATGATTTAAAGCTGGCAGATAACAGAAAGGAGGATTGGAACTCCGCTCTGTCATAGGCGGAGTTCCTAAAAGAAAAATATGAGATCATGTTACAAAAAAATAGTATCCTTCCTGACCGTCATCTGCTGTCTGGCAGGAAGTCTTGGAACCGTATATGCATCAGAAAGCAGTACAGCTTCCAGAATCACCTTTGTGAATGAACCAACAGGGATACCGGATCTGTACGTAGGGAAAGAAGTCCAGATTGCGGACGGCTGTACTACGATGCCTGATGAGACGGATACCTTTACTTTTATGCTTCAGGTAAATGGTGAGCCAGCCAAAGGGCTGCAGTATAAGATCTGTGACCTGAGCTGGAAGGAACTGACAAAAGAAGAATTAGGAGTTCATAATTCTTTTACCACGGACAGAAACGGAAGATTTACCTTGCGGGCGGGGCAGGCGGCAAAGATATCAGGGATTGATGTCGGAAGCACCTACACCGTATCCGAGGTAGAGAAAAAGGACTATCAGCAGATCGAACCGGCAGGAGGACAGCCTGCGACTGGTGTGATGACCAGCAACGGAGCGGAGGTCGTATTTAAGAATCTCTACAATCCTTCTGGGAAAAAGGGTATTGCGGCAAAGATAGAGGTCGTCAAGACGATCGAATTTCCGGTCACGTATACACCGCCTGTCACACCGGATTTTACGTTTAGAATCAAGGTAGACGGAGCGGCTTATGCCGGGAAGCCTTATAAGATCCGGGAAGGCGGACGGGAATACACGGCAAAAGATGAAAACGGAGTCCTGTCCAATATACCGGACGGCGCCACATTGTCGGGCAACAGTATCTCACTGCCAGGAAGCAAACTCACACTCCTGACGACAGATCCGGATGGAACATTCACCCTGAAGGGCAATCAGACCGCGGTTTTTGAAAATTCTACAGAAGAAAAAGAGATCTATGTGGGTGCTGATTATGAAGTGCAGGAGCTGAAAACTGAAGGCTGGACTACGATTGGCGAATCCATCAAAAAAGGTGAGATCAAAAGTCAGTTGGTCAGGGTGCCTTTTCACAACTCGGAAGTAGCTTTTGTGGTGACAAAAGAGCTGAAAGGGCAGAGCCAGCCAAGTGATCAGGAATTTAAGTTTGAGCTGTTAAAGGAAAATACAACGCTTTGGAATGGTGCCAAGTATTATCTCTATGAAAAAGGGATATTGATTCCTAATCAAGGCACAGCAGACGGAAAGCGGCAGACAGAAGAAGATGGAACGTTTGTTCTAAAGGCTAATCAGTCAGCAGTATTTACCGGAATGGACCCTGGCACAGTCTATCATGTACGAGAAATTGGAAATGCAGAATATGTACAGATATTTCCGCTCAGCGCAGACGGACACACGAATCAGAAGGTAGAGCTGTCTCCTATTACGACGCTGCTCTTCACCAACCAAAAAGCAGAACTCAAAGGACTGACGGTGACAAAGCTTGTAGAAAATCTAAAAGGAGACGCTCCTGACAAGGAAGATACCTTCCACTTTGTCTTAAGAAAAAAGGACGCATTAGGAAATTATCAGCCAGTAGAAGGTGCCGACTATAAGATCCAAGTCGGAGGCTCTGACTATACCTATAAGACCTCTAAGAAGGATGATAACGGCAACGGAGGAGAATTTACTCTAAAAGTAAATGAAACTGCACGCTTTGAAACACTTTTGCCAGGAAGCTATCAGGTGGAGGAGATCCATCTTCTGCCGGGTTATCAGGTCGAAGGAAACGCCATACAGGAGGAAGTCTATGTACGCGGACAACTGGCGGAATTTACCTTTACCAATCAATATTGTTCCGATAAGACAGACATTACTCTGATCAAGCAAAATCCTTCTGGTGAAGCTCTCGAAGGCGCAGAATTTAAACTCTTCAAAGCAGAGTTTGATGAAAATGGCAATGAGATAAAGAGAACCGAAGCAGGAGCCGGAACGACAGATTCACAAGGAAACCTTTCCTTTAGCGAACCACTCACAACTGGAACATGGTATCTCGAAGAGACGATGACGCCATTTGGCTATCAGCCTCTGGAAAAACCAATCAAGATTGTGATTGCATGGACGGAAGACAAGAACGGTTTGACCGTTACAACAGATGATATAAAAGAGGGCCTGCTGACCGCTGTCTTTACTCCAGGAGATAAGACCCGTGATCAATTGGTACTGACTCTTAAGAATGAATATCTCTATGAGCTGCCAAGCACAGGAGGCACAGGCACAGCACCATACACAGCCATTGGACTGCTTCTGATCTTCGCCGCAGGCGGTATGTATCTCTGTCAGAAAAAACGTCAGAAAGCGAACCAATCATAATACCCGATATCTGACCGGCGGCTTTGACAGCCAAAGGCGAAAACTGCCGGTCTCATATATAAAAATGATGTGGAGGAGGTGCTGGGAAGAGCTAGAGAATGAAAAAAGTAATAACGGTCTCTGGTATTCCACCATGGCACCAGACACCGCAGAAACTGTGCAGACGCACTTGCAAGTAACTAATAACAGATCATGGGCATAGCCCAAAGAAAGGAAGAAGTATGAAAAAGATGAAAAAGTTGATGGCAATGCTGCTCGCATTGACCATGGTGCTCGGAATGAGCGTGACGGTGTTTGCAGAAAAGACATCGAATGTGGAGACAAAAGACGTTACAGGAACAGAAAGCGATAAAGGTAGCATAACGATTAATGGCATTGATGCAGAAACGAAAGAAGATCAAAGCAGCAATGTAGAAGTATATGCTTTTAAAGTTGTAGAAGCAGTATATGGGGAAACAGATGGTAAATTCACTGGATATCGGTCACTTTATGAGACAGAGCTTCCTTTGAATAAAAATGGTGGATTAAATGAAACAGAAATTGCAACTAACTTGGCAACTCTTGCAGGTAAGATTGCATATGATGCAGAGCAGAATAAATGGCTGTACAATGGGACAACAGAACTGACACCAATTACGTTACAACCTTCAGGCGCATCATATGTAGCAAGCAATGTTGCAGTAGGTTCTTATCTGGTGCTTGTTCAAGGCTCAGAAGCTAAATTCTATAATCCTATCATAGCATCTGTATCTTATGTTGGTAAAGAGACAGAAGATGGTGCAGTTAGTGGAGTTCAGAGTGATGTGCTTGGCATTACAAATGGCGTTGCTTGGGTTAAAGTAAGTGGCACACCGGATATCGGAAAAACAGCAACCGTTCCAGATCGTACGGAGAATGATACCAATACTGATGCATCTTCTGTAAATGTTGGTGAAACAATTAACTATGAAGTTACAGTAAATCCTATTCCTAAATATGACGGCATTCATCCAAAGTTTAAAGTAATTGATACATTAAGCACTGGTTTGAAATTTGATAAAACAGAAGATCAAGATATTTCTGATATAGTCAAAGTATATGTAATAGATGCAACGGCAAGCTTTGGAACGCTTAGTGATGAGCAGAAAACTGCTGCTGCATTAGAAAAAACAAAGTATAGTGCAGCTTTCGCAACTACAGAGGTTGGAAAAGAGGAGCTGACAGTTGATTTCGTTTTAGGTGATAAGAAGGATAATTATACTTTAAATGATTATGCAGGAAAACAATTAGTAATAGTATACCCTGCAAAAGTTACTGATAAAGCTGGAATGAATGCTACAGGCAATAACAATGAAGCAAAATTGCAGTATTCAAAAGATTCCAACCTTGAGTCAGGAGACGATCCTAACCCGCCAACTGCCAAAACTTATAATTATACCTTTGACCTTAGTGCAACTATTAATGGTAGTACAACAGAGAGTATTTTAAACAAAGTAGGACAGGAAACCGCGACTAGCACAACTAGTAAACCATTAGCTGGTGCAGTATTTACACTGTATACTGCATATACGGATGCAGACAATAACACAGTATATAATACAGATGGAAAAAATACACTTTTTGCAACAGATGGAACTGTAACATCAACAGATAGTGGTAAATTATTTGTACGTGGTTTGGCAGCAGGTACGTATTATCTCAAAGAGACGTTTGCACCAGCAGGATATTCTCTTAACAATACAGTATATAAAATTGAGATCAAAGCTAATTATAAAGCGGATGGTCAGTTAGATGAATGGACAATTAAAACCACAGAGGTGGGCAATGGTAAAGAATATCTTACAGAGATATCAGTAGATGGTGGAGTTAAGAAAGGTACAGTTACCGAGATTAAAATTCCAAATACTTCCCTTGCATCCCTCCCATCCACCGGTGGCATCGGCACAACAATCTTCACATTCGGCGGATGTGCAATCATGATTCTTGCAGCAGGTCTGTACTTTGCAAGCCGCAGAAGATCTGCAAAATAGACTATTCGTCTATACAACAAACTAACCTTACATAAGAACATCAGGGCGGCCTCGCCCGCCCTGACAAGTAAAAAACCAACAAAGCAACACAACCCATACAGGCGATCACCCCCATATCCATCCCAGCGGCAGATCAGTACGACCCTGGCGCGAGAGACATAGCGTCCTCCCGCCCGTCAGTACCCAGCCGCCGAGGATGCGGGGATACTTCCGCAAGCCCTTTCGAGGGCGTCCTTAGCGGAGGCGAGATCCACTGTCCACGTAGACCCGGCGCGAAGACTGGTCTTCGCGTCGCTGGTCGAAGTTACAGTTAGCTCGCCGCAGCGTTGCCCTGGGTTTGCGGAAGTATCCCCGCATCCTCGGCGGCGTCCTGTAAACTGTGAGCGTCCTGCCAGTGCTAAATGTGTATCTACCCATTACAACCACAAGGAGAGTTCGGATGAAAAAATTCCACATATCACTACTGATCTTCCCCCTACTATTCCTCACCGGCCTGTCCTTGTTGCTGTACCCACTCCTCTCCAACGAGTGGAACAACTACCGCCAGAGCTGCCTGATCTCCACTTACGACTCTGTCATCTCCGAAAAAACAGAAGCCGGAGAGATCAATTACGATAACGAATGGGAACAGGCCAACTCCTATAACGAAGCCCTGCTTCCCTATATCCTCCCCGACTCCTTCGCCGCCGCTCAGATCAACCAGGAAGAAGACGAAGAATACCTCTCCTGCCTGAACCTGACCGGCGACGGTATGATGGGCTATGTACAGATTCCCAAGATCAATATCAAGATCCCCATCTACCATACCACCGACGAATCCGTCCTCCAGGTAGCAGCAGGACATCTAGAAGGCAGCAGCCTCCCCGTAGGAGGCAAGGGCACCCATACCGTCATATCCGCACACCGCGGACTCCCAAGCGCTGCGCTGTTTACGGATCTCGACCGCTTAAGCGAAGGCGATCATTTCCTATTATATATCCTGGATGACACCCTGTGCTATGAAGTAGACCAGATCAGCGTCGTAGAACCCGAAGATACCAAAAGCCTGATGGCAGACGATAACCAGGACCTAGCGACCCTCTTAACCTGCACCCCCTACGGCGTCAACAGCCACAGACTCTTAGTCCGCGGCCATCGCGTCCCCTATGAAGAAGTCAAAGACGAAGCTGTAGCTACGAGTGCATTTACCGGACCAAGCCTTCACACCAGCTATCTTCTGTGGGTGCTCGTCGGACTATTTGTCACCGGACTTTGTATCGTGCTCTTCTACCTGCACGATAAAAAACTCAAAAAAGCAGGAGAAAACAAAGAGCAGGCATGAAAAAAATACTGATAAACTTATGCTTTGGGCTTCTGTTTTTGATAGGATTCGGCATCCTGGCCTATCCCACAGTCTCCGACCAGTGGAACACCTATCGCCAGAGCCGCCTGATCTCCACTTATGAAAAGACCATCGAACATATGGAGCCGGAGGACTATACACGGGAATGGGAAGCGGCCCGTTCCTTTAACCAAACATTTGAAAAAAATAATCTCTATGGAGATGCCTTTTTAGAAGGTGAAGAAGATCTCACTAAGACCGAATACTGGAATGTCCTGAATATGGCAGGAGACGGAGTCATGGGATATCTCTCCATCCCTAAGATCAATATCCGCCTCTCGCTCTATCACGGTACGGGGGATGACGTATTGCAGACCGGAGTCGGGCATCTGAACGGAACCAAGCTGCCGATTGGAGGAGAGAGCACACACAGTGTCTTAGCAGCCCACAGAGGCCTGCCAAGCGCCCGATTATTTACCGATATCGACCAGTTGTACCGGGGGGATCGTTTTTACATCCGTATCCTGGATGAGACACTGGCATATGAAGTAGACCAGATCCTGCCGATGGTGGATAAAGATGATACAGAAGCACTGGAAGAAGCGCTGCAGATCGTGGAAGGAGAAGACCATGTGACCTTATTTACCTGCACCCCTTACGGCGTCAACAGCCACCGGCTACTGGTGCGCGGGGTAAGAGTACCTTATGAAGGAGAAGAAGAAGTGGCGCGCACGCCAGTGGAGACGATGCTGAGGGCAGTGCAGAATTATTATATGCTGTATCTGATCTTAGGCTTGTCCGTGACCTTGCTGATTATATTGATAATGAAGTTTTTGTTTGGGATATCGAAAGGACCGAAGCGGGACTAGACAGCTATAGCCCGGACAATGCCCCAGATGGATTTTCAGACGGGAAGCGGCTGAAAATGCATCTAGAGGAAGTGGGCATTGGGAGGGCGGAAGCGGGACTTAAAATAGGAGGGATGAAGATGAGTAGAGAGAGAAGAAAGGGAATTGTGCTGGCGGCGGTACTGCTATTATTTTTGGCGGCGGTCAGGCCGGGGGTGGTTTATGGAGCGCCGGGGATAGAAGCTGAGGAACCATGTTCGATTACGTTTGGTCTGGACAGCACTTATGAGGAGCTGGCTGCGATAGAGATCCCGGTGCAGTTGTATCGGGTGGCAGAGGTGAGGACGGACAGTACCTACCAGGTGCTGCCCTCTTATGAGCGTCTGTCTGAGAGACTGTTGTCCATCGATGCTTCGACTACGGCAGAGACCTGGGCAGATATCGCGCAGGAGGCAGCGCAGATGGTGCAGGACAGTGCACAGGAGCCTGACAAGATCCTGACGCTGACCGATGCCAAGGGCAGTGCAGAGGACCTGCCGACAGGCCTGTATCTGGTGGAGGCACAGCCAGTAGAATCCGCCGAATATCTGTATACATTTACCCCCTATCTCTTACAGCTTCCGGGCAATACCTATCAGGAGAGCGGGGACGATGTCTGGGATTATGCGGTGGAAGCAGGATTAAAACCAGAGCAGAATGCACGCACAGGCCGTCTCCGGATCGATAAGACGCTCACCTCCTATAACGCAACCTTTGGCGGTGCATCTTTTATCTTCCAGGTGGAAGCGGTCAAGGACAATGCCTTGATCTACAGTGATGTGGTGTCCCTGGTGTTTGAGGAGACAGGGACCAAAGGTCTTTTATTGGAAAAGGAATTTCCGGCAGGAACGACCGTAACGGTGACAGAAGTATACAGCGGGGCAGGCTATCAGGCATCCGCAGGGAGCAGCCTCGTACAGTCGGTACAGATCACAGCGATGCAGACCGCGGCGGTATCATTTCAAAATGAATACAGCGGGCGGCTCTCAGGCGGAGGCAGTGTCGTCAATCATTTTTTATATGAAGAGACAGTGACACAAGACGGTGAGGCAGCCGGCGGGACATGGGATGTAAGACAAGAGGCATCCTCAGAAGCAGAGGGGGTATAAGAAGATGGGAAAGAGACAGAACCGAAAGATCATATACCTGACAGCGGCAGCGCTTGTGCTGAGTATGGGTGCAGCCTCCGGCAAGGCATTGGCTTATTTTACCACTTATGCATCAGCCTCCGGAAGTGCAGAACTGCATCTTGGATTTACCACCACGGAGACAGAAGAGACGGTCTCCGACTGGACCAAACATATCCGTATCCGCAATACAGGCGACTATGATTGTTATATTCGTGTCAAAGTCTTTGCGGGAGAACGGTATCAGGATGCCCTGCAGTATCAGGATGCAGCCGGAGTGTGGACGCCGGGAGAAGAAGGCTATTATTACTGCCAGGTGCCGGTTGCGCCGGGAGAGAGTACCGAAGAGCTTCAGGTAAAGATCGATTCCATGGAGAGCACAGAGGATTTTAACGTGATCGTTGTTCAGGAATGTACCGCGGTACTCTATGATGAGGATGGGAATCCTTATGCAGACTGGACGATGACGGCGGATTCCGGGGAGGTGCAGGAATGAAGAAGAAGGCATATTTGATGAAACCGGCGCTGCTCTTAAGTGCTTCTGCAGCACTTCTGCTTCTTAGTACGGTGGGCAGTACGAGGGCGGCTCTGACTTATTACAGTGAAAACTATGCAGTGGAAGTGACCGTCTCCAGCATCGGAGTGAGCCTTTTGGAAAATGGAGAGACAGTAAGCAGCCGTAATTATGATGGCAGTCAATGGAAAGAAAGTACCGGGGAGCTGCTGACCGGGATGCTCAAAGAAGGAGAAGCAATCGTGCCCGGGAGGCCATATGAAGAGTCGTTAAGCGTGGCGAACAGCGGCGCCATCGACAGCTATGTGCGGGTGAACTTGTACCGCAGCTGGCAGGATGCCAACGGGGAGACCGATACGATGCTGTCGCCGGAACTGATCGATCTGTCTCTGAATCTGGAAGGGAGCGGCTGGGTGGAGGATACCAGTGCTTCTACACCGGAGCGGCTGGTGCTCTATTATACGAAGCCCCTCTTGTCCGGGCAGGCTGCACCGGCGTTTTGTGATGCACTGCGGATCGATCCGGCGGTGGCGACCAAGGTAAAAGAGACGACGGTGGAGGAGCATGGAGACCACAAGACGATCACGACCACTTATGCATACGACGGATATCAGCTAAAGCTGGAGGCAGAAGTGGATGCTGTGCAGACGCATAATGCACAGGATGCGATCAAAAGCGCCTGGGGCGTAGATGTGGAAGTGGGAGCGGACGGGACGCTGCGTCTGCGTTGAGAGACAGGATGAAAAAGGATAAGAAAGTCCGCAGACATCCGGCGGCCGTATGCCTTGGAGTGCTGGGGACCACGCTTTTAATCGTGCTGCTTGTGTGCTGTCTGCCGCTTACGGTGCCCAGACTTTTTGGATATCATATCTATTCGGTGATCAGCGGGAGTATGGAGCCGGAGCTTCCGGTGGGGAGTCTGATCTATATCAAGGAGATTGTCCCGGAGGAGATCACAGAAGGGGAGATCATCGCTTTCTATGGTGCAGGAGAATCGGATACTGCGTCGATCATCACACACCGGGTCTTAGAAAACCGGGTGGTGATGGGAGAACTGATCACCAAAGGGGATGCCAATGAGCGGGCAGACCGCTATCCGGTCCCATATGGCAATGTGATCGGCAAGACGGTGTATGCGATACCAAGGGCCGGGATTGCGGCGGAATTACTGACCAGCATGACCGGGAAGCTTCTGGCCGGATGCGCCATAGGCGCAGCGATGCTTCTGCATGGCCTGGCGGCTTTGATTGATCGGTTTAATAGGAGGTAGGAATAAGATGAAGAGAAGATGCATATGCCTTGCTCTGATGGCATGTCTGTGTGCGGGCAGCACGCTTACGGTGTGTGCGGAGGATTACACAGTAGGCAGCGGTTTTGCGACCTGGTGCGCCGACGGAAAGATGTCGTCGAATTTTGAAGCTTCCGAGATCACGGAGGCGATACTCGATCTGCAGCCAGGAGACAGTGTCACCATCGGGCTTACGCTGGAGAATCGGGAGAAGAGCAATACAGACTGGTATATGACCAATCAGGTGCTGCAGAGCTTAGAGGATACGCAGAGCGCGGCAAGCGGCGGAGCCTATACGTACGAATTGACTTATACCGACAGTGCAGGTGCAGTCACCACACTCTACAGCAGTGAAAATGTGGGCGGCGAGAAAGAGTCTGCGCTGGGAGAGGGCCTGCATGAGGCGACGGCGACGCTGGGTGAATATTTCTATCTGGACCGTCTGGAACAAGGGACATCCGGCAAAGTCGCGCTGAAAGTCGCACTGGACGGAGAGACGCAGGGCAATGGATATCAGAATACCCTGGCAAAGCTTCAGATGTCTTTTGCGGTGGAGCCGGTGTCGGGAGGAAACGGCGGCTCTGGCGGCGGTAATGGCGGAGGCGGAGGTTCTGACAATCCTGGCGGCGGTACGCCGGGAACTCCGGATGGGCCATCATCCGTGGCGTATTCTTTGGGAGCGGTGCAGACGGGGGATGCGTCGCATCTGGTACTGTGGTCTGCGCTGGCACTGATGGCAGGACTTGCTTTGCTGGTGTGGGCAGTGGTGTGTTTTCGCAGAGAGGAAGGAGAGCAGGAGCATGTGTAGATATGGGAGATTGTTAAGCGGTATCCTGTTGTTCTGCCTGATCCTTAGTCTGTGTGCGGTGGATACGCAGGCGGCAGGAAGGGAGCCTTATACTTATACGGTGAAAATCTATGCGGGCAATCACGGAAGCTTTGCAGGGAAAGAACATGTGAATGTGGATAACAGCCATTCGGGTTCTGCTTATCAGATCGAGGAGGGCAAAGATGCGATCACGATCCGCAATCTGGCCCGCGGCGACCGGGTGAATTTTGACGCGGCGATGGCAGGGGCAGTGACGCTTGCAGGAGACAGTAAATATTATGTAAAAGGAATCCGTCAGAGCGGACGGGACAATGATACCGTGGGACTGTCTTCTTTTCGTGTGGAAGGCGACAAGGACTATGTGGTGGCTTATGGAATCCGTGGAAATCTAACTTCTTATGTGGTGCAGTATCAGGATGCGAGCGGCCGGACACTGGCAGACAGCCGTACGTATTATGGCAATGTGGGCGACCGTCCGGTGGTGGCTTTTCTGTATATCGAAGGGTATACGCCGCAGGCATACAATCTGACCGGGACGCTGTCACAGAATACAGCGGATAATGTATTTACCTTTGTGTATGAGAGAGTCCGCCGCGGAGGCAGCGGTGGAGGCACCGGAGGCGGAACAGGTGATACCGGGACAGGAGGCGGCGCCGGAGCTGCGGGGACGGCACCTGGGACGGCTGCCGGAGCTGGTGCGGGTGCCGGAACTGGCGGGGCTGCCGGGACTGGAGTTGTAGCCGGAGGAGCTGATGGAGCAACCGCTGGCGGCGCAGCAGAAGGAGTTGTCGGGGCGGCTGCTGAAGGCGCAGATGCAGGCGGCGGTGGAGCAGATGCACAGGCAGTCCCCGATGAAGGAGTGCCAGCCGATGAGACGCCGGAGCTGGTAGAGGCAGGAGATGAGCAGGTGCCGCTGGATACGCTGGAGGATACGTCATCATCTCCCACTATGCTTCTCTCGATCACGACCGGCCTGGTCGCAGCCGCTGCGCTGGTGGTGCTGATTGTGTTCTGGATGAAGAGACGTAAAGGGGAGAAGAAGGCAGAATAGAAGAGGTTGTTAAAAATTTAACTATTGGCATTTTTAAAAGATGTGCTATGATAAAAGCAGCTAAATGAAAGAAGGGAAATAATCCCACTAAAATACCCAAGGATGGTGGTCCTTGGGTATTTTGAGTTTGTTAATAACTTTACAAATACTTGCAAATGGGATATTCTAAGAAGAAAATATAATATGTTTAACCGGGCAGCCGGGGGACGTGCTCTCACCCGTTCCGAGTCTTGCGGAAAGGGGTTGATTATTATGAGTACATATGAGGAATTTATGATCGCTTTGACTACTGCTCTTTTGATCGTTGCAATTCTGAATTTGAAAAATAAGAAATAGCCGTCCTGCACCTGGGAGAGCTGACGGCTATTTTGTAACTTTACACCGGGTCGGGTAGAAGGCACCTACCTTCCGGCTGTCCGGTTAAGCATATTATATGATAGAAATGCAGATTTTTCAACCATTATCTTAAAAAAAGATTGAACCCGTCCTCTTCTATGGTATATAATGGATAAAAACCTTCGGAGGAAGCAGATGAAGCGCATCTCACTGGAAGAGCTGCTTGGGACGCGGCGGCGGGCGGAGTATGGGGAGCAGTACCGCTATCTCATGGCACTTTTGGAAGCGGGGAAGTTAAAGCCTGTGAAGGCGTCAGGGAAGAATGGGAAGAAGCCGGCGCTGTATCTGGAATATTGGCTCCTGGAAGAGAGCGAGGACTATACTGAGCTTTTGGAGGAGCTTCGCTATCAGATTGTACCGTCGATCTCGATTGACTATTATCTGTCGCATCCTAAGGTCTATCAGGAGGAGCGGCGCTTTGTGCTGCTTTTAAATACGTATTTAAGAGAGAAAAAAGAGAAGCTTTTGTCGCTGGAGTCGGTGAATGAGCGAAGTTTTGAGATCTGGGGACAGGAGAAGTTTTTGAAAGAGGGCAAAGGGAAAAAGATCTTAAAACACTGCGGGCTTACGATGGATGCGCTTCAGGTGTATGAGACGAGCGAACCATTAGCTTATTATTCTCATACGAGGGATGTGCCCCAGAAGATGCTGATTCTGGAAAACAAGGATACTTTTTACAGTATGCGGCGGCATCTGCTTCACAGAGAACAAAAGATACTAGGAGAGACGATAGGGACTTTGATCTATGGGTCCGGGAAAGGAATCCTGCGTTCTTTTATGGACTTTGATCTGAGCGTGGAACCTTATATGAGTGATCCGCGCAACGAGATCCTGTATTTTGGCGATCTGGACTATGAAGGGATCGGGATCTGGGAGAAGCTTTATCGTCTGTGCAGGGGACATTATGAGATCCGCCCGTTTCTAAGGGCTTATGATGTGATGCTTAGGAAGGCAGAGCAGATGGAGGTTCTGCCGGATACCAAGGAGCAGCAGAACCGAAATATCAGCCCTGTCTTTTTTTCTTATTTTCCAGAAGATACCACAAAAGCGATGAAGAATATTCTTGAGAAGGGAACATATGTTCCGCAGGAGATTTTAAATATTACGGATTTTTAAAGAGGACAGTCGGATGCAGTATGATTTTCTAAAACAGTTTCCCAAGAGGATGAAAAGTGTGGGACTCTATACCATCTTGGTGCAGAACAGTATCCAGAAGACCACCTGGAAACAGTATGGTTTTTTGAAAAATGACGAACAGATCAATATGATCTTTACGGTACTTCTGTATATTATGGAGCAGTCCTTAAAAGAGGAGACCTGCACCATGGACGATATCGGCGCTTATATCGATACCGTCAATATGCAGTATTTTCACAGACATCTGAATTACGAGGAGTGCAGAGGGCTGGGAGATTTTATCATCAATACCATCCTGTGCAACGAAGGAAAGGCCATGTATTTTGATGGCTATGATTTTGAAAAACAAGAATATACCACGATGCATATCAGCTATGTGGCCAATCGAATTGTCTATCTGGATCAGGAATTTCGGCGCACTTCCTATTATCTGACCGATGATGGTTATAATCTGTTGTTATCCACCCTAGAAATTGAAAATAATATGAAGTTAAATATCCACGAGATGATCTTTCAGATGCATCTGAAAAAGCAGAGTTATGGAAAAGCCGTGGATGAGATCAAAAATATCTTTAACCTCCTGCGGATGCAGCTGCAAAAGACACAGGATGATATGGGAAAGATCCGCAGAAATGCATTGAGTTATTCGGTACAGGAGTACGAGGAGACATTGGAGGGCAATATCCAGACGATTCAGGATACCAAGCAGAAATTTCAGAATTACCGCGAGATGGTCAAGAGCCGCGCGAAGGAGTTAGAGGAAAAAAATATCAATGTACAGCAGCTGCTTCCCACAGAGGAGGACAAGCTCAACCATCTAAAGGAGATCGAATATTATCTGAACCGAACGCTGGATGAACATCAGAAGATCCTAAGCAGTCATTTTGATCTGAAAGCACTCTATACCAGAGAATTAGAGCAGCTCTCGCAGATGTCTTTGATTCAGCGTTTTCCGCTTAGGGCCAAGCTCTATGATCCGGTGTTAAAGGATGCGGATACACTGAAAAGACTTCATTATTTTCTGCGACCTTTATTGAATCAGGATGTGGCGAGGGTCTACAATCCCAACAAAGCATTTCAGCTGCAAAGACCATCCAGAAAACAGACGGAACAAGACAGCACAGAGGAACTCGACTTTGATGAGGAGAGCTGGCTTTTGGAAAAGGAACAGCGGCGCAAGGCGAAGCTGCAGCGATATCAGAACAGTCTGGGCTGTCTGCTGGGGCATGTGTTACAAAAGGGAACTTTGTCGCTGCAGGAATTAAAAGAACAGCTTACCGAAGAGGAACTAGAGCAGCTGATTCCAAGCGTGGAGGTCTTTAAGGAAGTGATGGTAGAGCTTTTAAAAAGCCGCACGATTGATTTTGCAGAGCTTCAGAAGGAGCGAAGGGAGTATATCCAGGACAACTCGGAGGATTTTCAGCTACATGAGATGCTGCTTACGCTGGCAGAAGAAGACAAGGGAAGCCCTATACAGCGCTTGGAGATTGTCCGAAGCGAGGATAAGGGTGTGGTGACGTTTTCCAATATCCAGGAGGAAGGACAGATGCGGACCATCCGCTGCTCCAATGTGCAGCTTACGGTGTATCGGGAGGAATAATACATATGGCATATGAAATAGATACTATCAGGACGAGCCAGGAGATCTTTTATTATCTGCTGATCCATCATGAGTTAAAGGAAGAGGAAGAAGGGCGTCTCTATCGCGCCTATACAGAACAGGAAGAGGTGCAGAACTTGGTAAAATCCCAGGGGGAAGCGGCGGACAGTGTGATCGAACGCTACGGCAATGTGATCTATCTGATTCCTAAGGAGGAGAATGATGTTCTGGGATTTTCCAAAGGACAGTTAAAACAGATGCTCTGCAGATCGGGGGCCACAGACAAGGACTACTATCTGTCCCAGTTTGCCATCCTGACGCTGTTGGTGGAATTTTATGACGGACAGGGAAGCAGCAGTAAGGCGAGGGAATATATCCGTACTGGGGAACTGATGAACAGCATCTCCACCCATCTGAAAGAAGGAGCCGGGCAGATGGATGAAGAGGCGCAGGAGCACTCCGGCATCGCATTTTCGGATATGCTGCAGGCCTATGAGGCGTTAAAATCCGATGAAAAAGGCTCCAGAGCCAAGACGACCAAAGAGGGATTCTTGCACAATATCCTGATCTTTTTGGAGAAACAGGGACTAGTGGAGTATGTGGCACCAGACGAGATGATCAAGACTACGAAAAAACTCGATAATTTTATGGACTGGAATCTTCTGAATCAGAACAACTACGAGAGAGTCCAAAAGATACTAAGAGGTACAAAGGATGAGTAAGATACAGGCCGTTCGGCTGATCAATGTAAATTATAATCATAATGCTACCCGCATCAGCGATGAGTGTTTTCATCTGCAGGGAGAGAGTACGCTGATCTCTCTGAAAAATGGCGGCGGCAAATCGGTGATGGTACAGATGCTGACAGCGCCTTTTGTACATAAGCGCTACCGGGATACCAAGGACCGCACATTCGAGAGTTATTTTACTACCAACAAACCTTCGCTGATCTTGGTGGAGTGGGCGCTTGATCAAGGGACCGGCTATGTACTGACCGGGATGATGGTGCGAAAAGCACAACATCAGGATACCCAGGGCGAGCGTGAGGAGCCGTTAGAGATCATCACGCTTATCAGTGAATACCGCAAACCTTGTCTGACCGATATCCATCATCTGCCTGTGGTGGAAAAGGGCGAAAAGGAGATGACTTTAAAAAGTTTCGCCTCGTGCAAACAGATGTTCGAAGGATATAAAAAGGACAATTCCCTGCAGTTTTTCTGCTATGATATGGAAAATGCGGCGCAGCAGAGACAATATTTTCAAAAATTGATGGAGTATCAGATCTATTATAAAGAATGGGAGACGATTATCCAGAAGATCAACCAGGAGGAATCCGGGTTGTCGACGCTTTTTTCGGACTGCAAAGAGGAGAAAAAGCTGGTGGAAAAATGGTTCTTGGATACGGTGGAACAGAAATTAAACCAGGAGAAGAACCGGATGCAGGTCTTTCAAAGTCTTCTGCAAAAGTATGTGGCGCAGTATCAGGACAATGAGTCCAAGATCAAGAGACGAGATGTGATCCGCCGTTTTCAAGAAGAAGTAAAGCCGGTCAGGGAGCAGGCACTTCAGTATCAGGAGGAAGAAAAAAGAGAACAAGAACAGATGCATCTGCTGGCGCGTTTTATCGAGGAACTGAAGCGCCTAAAGGAACAGACCGAAGAGGAACAAGAGCAGGCAGCGGCTCAGTCAGAAGCACTGGCTGCCCAGATCGCCCGGATCGAATATGAGAGATATTCCAGTGAGATTCACGAGTTGGAAGAGACCCTTCTAAGGCGTATCAGCAACCGGGATCTGTTAGAAGCGGAGCAGGAAGATTTAGAGCGGACAGCTAAACAGATCCAGAAGAAACTTAATCTGTTGAACTGTGCCAGACAGCAGGAAGCGCTGTCAGAGCTTCGCAAGGAGTTAGAGAAGATCCGGCAGAAGATACAGGTGTCTCAGCAGGAGGAGGCTAAGTTAGCGCCGGAGAGAGAGCGGTTGGGAGAGGCGCTGTATCAGTATTATCAGAGTGCTCTAAAAGAGAATCAGCGCGCAGTGGAAGAGAACTATACGCAGTATCAAAAGCTCCAGACGGAAAAGGCCAAGGAGAGGCAGAAGCTTGCAGACTACGAACAGGCGCTTTTATCGGAGGCATCCAAAGAAGGGGCGCTAAAGAGTCGCGTGGAGGCATACACACAGAAGGAAGAGCAATACAACCAGACGTATCAGGAAGAGCTTGCCCGGAATATCTTAGGGGTCTATGAGCCGGGAACGTTGAATATCCGTATGGAAAAGATCAAAAAAGCCATCGAGACATGTATCCGGGACAGACAGACGAAGCGCAGGCAAAAGGAGGCTTCTCTGGAGCGGAAGAAGGAGGCAAGGCGCCGCACACAGACGCTGTATGGGCAGCAGATACAAAAAAAGATGGAAGAAGAGCAGGAGCAAAAGCTGAGTGCCGTCTTTGACAAAGAATTAACAGAGCGAAAGCTGGTACTTAAGTATCTGGATCTGGGAGAAGAGGCACTGTTTGACAGCCCGATGATCCAAAAAGCTTCTGAACGGAAACTGCAGGAGTTAGAATCGCTCCGCAGAAATCTGGAGCGGGAAGAGGACCAGCTAAAAAAAGAATACGAGCAGTTGACAGAAGGAAAGACATTGGAGCTTCCGCCTGCGCTGAAAAGTGAGCTGTCGGATCTGGGGCTTCCCATCGTCTATGGGATGGAGTGGCTGAAAAAGAATGGAAACAGTGAAGCGGACAACCAGGAGTTGGTGCGAAGCCATCCGTTTTTACCCTATGCCCTGTTATTATCCCAAAAAGAATTGGATAAGCTTTCTGCTCATGCAGGTGAGGTGTGTACGTCTTTTCCTCTGCCGATCATCGTGCGGGAGGAGCTTAAGGAACTAAAAGAGACAAAAAAAGAATCCGTTGTGTCAATGTCCGGCGTCTACTTCTACCTGTTGTTCAATGAGAATCTGCTCAACGAAGAAAAGCTGAAGTGTCTGGTGGAAGAAAAGAGACAGGAGATTCAGAAAAAGCAGGAAGCTGTGCGTGTGCGCAAAAAAGAGTACGACGAGTATTTTGCACGCCAGGAACTGATCCGGCATCATACCATCACGCGGGCGCTCTATGAAGAGCATACGCGCAGACTGAAAGAACTTTCAGAAGAACAGCAAAAACTGAAAGAGGAACTTAAGAAAAGTCAGGAAGAGGAAAGAAGCACTGAGCAGGAACTAAGTCTATTGGATCAAGAACTGAGAGAATCCGAGCGGGAGTCGGAAGCAAAAAAGAGGCAGCAGCAGGATCTGGAGGAACTTTGCAAGGCATACCAGCAGTATGAGCAGGAGTGTCAGAAGTTAGAGCAGTGCGGCCGGGCGATCCGCCGCTTGGAAGAGCGCAGGACAATCGCAGAAAACAGTCTGGAAAAGTTAAAGGAACAGCAAAAGACCACAGAACTTGCGCTGACACAGCTAGAACGCGAAGCAGAGCGGATGCAGGAAAGGCGGCAGCTCTATGAGCGCTATCAGCCAGCCGGGGAGGCAGCGCCGATTACGAAAGAGGAGCTGGAGGTGATGGAGGCCAGATATGCAGCGATCACCAGCAGTTTCTCTGTACAGCTTCAGGATCTGGAAGAGCAGGAACAGCGCGCAGCTAAACGATACCAGCAGGGAGCAGAAGAACTGGAGCATCTGCGCCTGAAATACCATCTGGAAGCTGAGAGCTGGCTTACTGTTACCTATCATCGAAAAGAAGAGCTGCACCAGGAAGCGCTTTTGGAAGATTGTGAAAAAAAGATCAAACAAAAGCAAAGCCTGTGGATCGAGGAAAAGGCTGCAGTCGCAAAAGTGGAACAGCAAAAAAAGGACCGCTGCCAGAGGATGCAGGAAGTCTGCGGGCAGGAACAGCCGCTTCCGAAAAAAGAGATCCCGCAGCAGGATTTTGCAGCCAGAAAAAATGAGCTGGAATATCAGAAAAAGGAATTGGGTAAACAGGAACAACTATTGAAGAGCCGGCTGCAGAGCTATGAAGAGAATCTGACGGCGCTCTCGGAGTACAGCATGTTCGATCTTGGCGAGCCTGTGCTGTGGGAGCAGGATTTTGCCGGGATGAGCCGCGAACAGCTACGGGAAGTGCAAGGCATCTTAATCCGGGATTACAGGCAGAGTATCCAGAAGCGCCAGCAGGCAAGAGAACGATTGAATCAGATCCTGAACCGCGTCGTGCGCATGGAAGAATTTCAGGATGAATTTTATAAAAAACCGTTGGAAGCCATGCTGAGGCTGACGGATCAGGCGGAGCAGGTGTTAAAACAGTTGTCGACCACGCTGTGCTCCTACGAGAGCCTGATGGAGAAGCTTCAGGTGGATATCTCGATGGTGGAAAAGGAACGGGCGAATGTGGTGGAATTATTAGAGGACTATATCCGGGAAGTCCACCGCAATATGGACAAGATCGACAGCAATTCCACCATCACCGTCCGGGGACGCTCGACCAAGATGTTAAAACTGGAGCTGCCTTCCTGGGAAGAGCAGGAGAGTCTGTATCATCTTCGCCTGCAGGATCTGATCGACAAAGTGACATTAAGAGGACTTGCGCTTGTAAGGGAACATAAAAATATCCAGGAGTATCTGGGGACCCAGCTAACGACCCGCAACCTGTATGACACGGTGGTTGGCATCGGCAATATCCAGATTCGCTTGTACAAGATCGAGGAACAGCGGGAATACCCCATCACATGGGCCGAGGTGGCGCAAAACTCCGGCGGCGAAGGATTCTTGTCTGCTTTTGTGGTTCTCTCAAGTCTTCTTCACTATATGCGCCGGGATGAAAGTGATCTCTTTGCAGAGCGGAATGAGGGAAAGGTACTGGTGATGGACAATCCGTTTGCCCAGACCAATGCAGCGCATCTGTTAAAACCTTTGATGGATATGGCAAAAAAGACCAACACTCAGTTGATCTGTCTGACCGGTCTGGGCGGAGAATCCATCTACAGCCGTTTTGACAATATCTATGTCCTGAATCTAGTGAGCGCCAACTTAAGAAGCGGGATGCAGTATCTAAAAGGAAACCATCTAAGAGGAAAGGAACCCAGTGTCTTAGAGACTTCCCGGCTGGAAGTCTTAGAACAGCAAGAACTGGTGTTCTAATAACGGCAACGGACCGGACAAGCCCAGAAGCAGAGCTTGGAAAGGAAGCTGCGGTACAATAATAGAGGAAAATAAGGATGAAGAAAATTGTATGCTATGGGGATTCCAATACGTTTGGCTATCAGCCGCAGGGGGGCGGCAGATATAATAAGAAGATCCGCTGGCCAGGGCGGCTTAAGAAGATGCTGGGGGATGCTTATCAGGTGAAAGAAGAAGGACTGTGCGGCAGAACCACGGCATTTGATGACTTTATAGAACCTGGGAGAAATGGACTCGACGGGATCGAAAAGGCCATGTCAGGAGAACCGGCAGTGGACCTGCTGATACTGATGCTGGGAAGTAACGACTGCAAGAGCTATCTGAAGCTGTCGGTCCAGGAGATCACGCAGGGGCTTATGCAGGTGCTTAGGAAAGCCAGAGCGTGTGCAGGAGGGGAATTTCAGACGCTGATCATCGCGCCCGCAGCCATGACGCCAGTGATTGCCAGGAGCAGCTTTGGCTCAGAGTTTGACCTCCATTCGGTGGAGATGTCAAAGGAGTTGGCGGGGGAATATGAAGCCTTGGCAAAGCGCGAAGGAGCAGAGTTTCTGGACGGCTCTTTGGTCACTAAAGTGGGTGAGACAGACGGACTGCATCTGGAAGAAGAAGGACACAGGATGTTAGCGGAGGCAGTCTATCAGAAGATCCGGAAGATGGAGGAGATATGAACGGGAGTTCTTCTTTTGACTGCAATATGATCTTATATGGCCCTCCAGGCACAGGAAAGACTTACCATACGGTGCTCTATGCGGTGGCGATCTGCGACGGAAAGACTCTGGAAGAAGTCAAAGCGATGCCCTATGGTGAGGTGCTGAAGCGTTTTCAAGAACTGAAGTCGCCGGACGTGGGACGGATCGCTTTTACTACGTTTCATCAGTCCTATGGATATGAGGAATTTATCGAAGGCATCCGTCCGCGCGTAGAGGAAGAAGACAGCAAAAGGCTGACCTATCAGATCGTACCGGGGCTGTTTAAAAAATTCTGTGACGAGGCCAGAAACCGCGCTGTGACGGTAAAGTCTGCCCTTTCAAAGATCAAGGAAAATCCCACCGTCTGGTGCGTACTCTTAGACGGCACTGGCCATTCGGAGTTAAAGAGCCACTGTTTTGACCATGGCGAGATCCGCATTGGCTGGCGGGATTGGGGAGAGCGGATCACCGAAGATACTGAGCGATTAAACGATATCACCAGAGCCATTTTGATTAATTTTCAGGAAAATATGGAACAAGGGGATATTGTCCTGATCGAGAAAAATAATACATCCATCGACGCAATCGGTATCATCGACGGCGAATACCTGTATGACAAGGAAGGCTATGAGAACTATCCAAGGACAAGGAAAGTCCGCTGGGTGGCAAAAGATATTGATGAAAACATCGTGTCCTTAAACGGCGGCAAACGTCTGGGCCGAATGAGCGTCTATCCGCTCCCTTCCTGGCGCATCGATCTGGCCGGGATCTTAAGCCTGATCCAAAAATATGACAAGAGCAGCCATTTTACCATACAGGAAGAAGAATATCCCTGTGTCTTTATCATGGATGAGATCAACCGGGGAAATATCTCCAGGATCTTTGGGGAACTGATTACCCTGATCGAAAAGAGCAAGCGTAAAAAAGCAGAAGAAGAGATGGCGGTGACACTGCCTTATTCGGGCGATACGTTCAGCGTACCCCAAAATGTCTATCTTTTAGGCACCATGAATACCGCAGACCGCTCCATTGCCTTGATGGATACTGCCCTTCGCAGAAGATTCTCTTTTATTGAGATGATGCCGGATATGGAAGTGCTGAAGGGGATTGCGATCCAGGAAGGGGACAAGATACTGGATGTGCCGAAGATGTTGCAGGTGATCAACGAGCGGATCTCATATCTGTTTGATAGAGAACATATGATCGGACATGCGTTTTTTGTTCCGCTTAGAAACGAACCGTCGGTGGAGAAGCTCTCTGAGATTTTCCAAAAGCAGATTGTACCGCTTCTTATGGAATATTTTTATGAGGATTATGAAAAGATCCAGTTGGTATTAGGGGATAATCAGAAAAGTCAGGATGCCTATAAATTTATTCTGGATACAAAAATAAATGTGAAAAAAATCTTCAACGGACATCCGCAGATGGATCTGCCGGAGAGGGCGTATCAGATACAGGCAGATGCTTTTTTAAGACTGGACAGCTACAAGGAGATCGGCGAAGGACTGTAAGGCGGTGATACTATGGAGAGACTTTTATCTGTCAAAGAGTATGAGATCATCACCTGCAATGAAGATTACATAGAGGAATACGCGTATCTGCCACAGGCGGCTTTTCGGGAGTTGGAGGCATGGATTCGTGCGAGCGCTGAGCAGGAAGACAGCTCGGATCTCTTGCAGTTTTTGAGGATGGGATATCGAAAGGGTGTGGGCCCTGTGGTGTCCGCCTGTAATTATGTGGGATTGATTCAGCTAAAAAGCGGTTATCAGATCGAGATCCTGCCAAAGATCGCATTAGACAGCGGGGAAGAGGCGGACCATCCAAAGACCCGGAAATTATTTATGAATATGCTCCAGAGCCTGAGGTCGGTAAAGGGAAAAGGGATACAGAATGCTTCCTTGCGGGTGGAGCGTATGACGATCGCAGAGATCCTGATCTGTCTGTATCTGCGGGAGATGGATCATCTGCTACAAAAAGGACTGAAGTCCGCCTATCTTCGCCAGGAAGAGAATCTGCCGTATTGGAAAGGGAAGCTTTTGGTAAACGAGCATCTGCGGCGCAATATTGCGCATCAGGAGCGGTTTTTTGCGGCCTACGAAGCGTATCATCTGAATCGCCCGGAGAACCGTCTGCTGAAGGCGACGCTCTTAAAATTGCAGAAGGTCTCACACAGTGCGCAGAATCAGAAAAAAATCCGGCAGCAGCTGACCGCTTTTGAACTGGTGGAGGCGTCAGTCAATTATGACAAGGATTTTACAGAAGTGGTCGCAGACCGAAGCATGAGAGAATACCAGACGCTGCTTGCATGGTCTAAGGTATATCTGTCCGGCAAAAGTTTTACCGTCTTTTCAGGGGGAGTCTTGGCAAAGGCGCTGCTCTTTCCGATGGAACGGGTCTTTGAGGCATATGTGGCCAGAGAGATGAAGCGTGTATGTACACAGGCAGGGTGGGAAGTGTCCGTACAGGATCGCGGATATTATCTGTTTGACACGCCGCAGAGATTTGCACTCAGGCCCGACCTGGTCATAGACTTAAATGACGGCAGAAAGATCATCTTGGATACCAAGTGGAAACGCTTAAGTGAGAGTGCAAGAGGAAATCATGGCATCAAACAGGAAGATATGTATCAGATGTATGCCTATGCCAAAAAATACAAGACAGACGAGGTGTGGCTGTTGTGTCCGCTGCAGGAGAGAGGCGCAAGCCAGGAGGAGATCTCGTATCAAAGCGAAGACGGCGTCCGGGTGCGGGTTTGTCTGGTGGATGTGGAACATATTCAGGAGAGTTTAAAAAAACTTTTGCAGCAGATCAGGACTTCATGATATCATAGGCTATAAAAATATACAGAATTTGGTGAAAAATTATGTCATTAATTACATGCCCCGAATGTGGCGGACAGTTATCGGACCTGGCAGCGTCTTGTCCTCACTGCGGACTGCAAAGAAAAGATTTTCAGTATGTCATAGAGGAAAAGAGCAATGATCTGATCCTGGTCTGTGATGCCAAAGGGATCAAAAAGGCGATTGGAGACTTTATGCTGAAATATACAGAACTGATGTTTGGAAACGAATATGTGTCCTGTCGGAAACTGTCCCAGGTATTTTCCAAATATGAGCGTGTGTATCAGGCGATTCAGCGTGTGAAGCGGGTGGATGAGCTGGCGGTACAGCTACAGATGCACAAAGATCAGGTGCAGTATTTTATGGATCATATGGCGACTTTATCCGAAGAAGTGGACCAGCACAATGACTGGTATCTGGCGCAGAGCCTGCGGACGACCGAAGGGTATCTGGACCAGATCCTGTATGATGTGGACCCCAAGATCCGGCTGGATGAAGAGCAGCGCAAAGTGGTGTTGACCGATGATGACTATGCATTGGTGGTGGCCGGCGCCGGGGCTGGAAAGACTACCACGATGGCGGCTAAAGTAAAATATCTGGTGGAGAAAAAAGACATAAAGCCGGAAGAGATCATTGTGATATCTTTCACAAATAAGGCAGTAAAAGAACTGTCCGGGCGGATTAACAAACAACTGAAGATCCCGGCCAAGGTGATGACTTTTCATGCCTTTGGCAATGCCATCATCCGGGAACATGCAAAGACGATTCCGGAGTTAGAGCGGTATAAGCGAAAATATTTCCTGGATATTCTAAAAGAGAGAATCCTGAAAAATCCCATTTTGTTAAGAAAATTAATCTTGTTTTTTGGCTATTATCTGGATGTGCCGCCGGAAGCGCTCACTTTTCATACCCTGGAACAGTATCATGACTACCGGATGTCCATGGACTATGAGACGCTTCGCAGTACCTTAGGCGCTTACCAAAAAAAGGTGGAGGATGTCAGAAGCCAGAGCACGCGGACTATCCGCGGAGAATTTCTGCGGTCTGTGCAGGAGGTGCAGATCGCCAACTATCTGTATTTGCATGGTATCGATTATGAATACGAGCGGGTGTATGAGTATAAGATTCCGGGTGCAAAGAAGATGTATACGCCGGACTTCTATCTGAAACAGGGTGGAAAAGTGGCTTATTTAGAACATTTTGGCGTGTCAGAGGATGGAAGATCGGATCGCTTTACCGAGGAAGAGCTTAAGCGGTATAAGGACAATGCTATCGAGAAAGCAAAACTGCACAAAAGATATGGCACTACACTTTTGTATACCTATTCCCGCTATCTGGACAAGCGTCCGCTTTTAGAACATCTGGAGGAGATTCTGGTGAAAGCAGGCTTTGAACTGAGGCCCCGCAAGGACGAAGAAGTATACCAGATGATGATCGAACAGGAAAAAGACAAGTATGTGTTTCGTTTTGCGATCTTTATGGAGATGTTCATCGGGAAATTCAAGACCAACGGCTGGGAGGAAGCAGATTTTAAAAGACTTAGAAAAAAGACAGATAATGTACGCAGCCAGTTATTTTTGGAGATCGCAGAAGATGTCTACATCCAATATCAAGCCATGCTGAAGGCGGGAAATAAGATTGATTTTGAAGATATGATCAATCTCGCGGCCAAAAAACTGGATGAAAAATGGGAGAACCAGGAGAGACTTCCCTATCAGTATATCATCATCGATGAATATCAGGACATCGCAAGACAGCGGTTTAATCTGACGAAAAAACTGGCGGATATCTGCCGGGCGAAAGTGGTGGCTGTCGGAGATGACTGGCAGAGCATCTATGCTTTTTCTGGTTCTGATATCCATCTCTTTATGGATTTTACCAGGCTGATGGGCGGAGGGAAGCAGCTTAAGATTACAAGAACCTACCGCAATTCCCAGGAACTGATCGATATCGCAGGGGATTTTATCCAGGAAAATGATGCGCAGATCAAAAAGAGCTTAAAATCTCCTAAACATCTCTTAGAGCCAGTGAAGATCAAAGCATATGATGACACCACGACGATTATGAAAAATAAGTCCAGGGCGCTGTTAGAAGTGATTGGTGAGATCGTGGGAGAATTTGGCGAGCGGGCAGAGATTTTATTGATCAGCCGCTATAACTTTGAGATCAATCAATTCTGTAAAGCCGGCGCTTTGGAGCAAAATCCCAGGACAGGGAAGATTTCATGCAGTCAGTACCCGCGCCTCAGGCTGTCTTATATGACGGCGCACAGCTCCAAAGGTCTGGGATATGACAATGTGATTGTCCTGAACGGGACAGCGGGTAAATTCGGCTTTCCCTCCCAGATCGAAGACGACCCGATCATGAAGCTTGTGACAGTCAACGATTACAGTATACCTTTTGCGGAGGAACGCAGACTGTTCTACGTGGCGATGACGCGTACTAAAAACCGGGTCTATATCCTGACGCCCTATAATCAGCCTTCACAATTTGTCGTCGAATTGATACAAAAATATAAACTTCCATTTGACAAAAAGATCAATCTGCGGTATGATGGACAAAAGATGACCCGTCTGAAATGCCCCGTCTGCGGCTGGCCGCTGAAAAAAGAGTACAATAAAAACTATGGACTGACGCTGAATATGTGTACCAATGAGCCGGAGATCTGTGATTTTATGACCAACAGTCAGGAATGTCTACAGGATATTCATAAGTGTGAACGGTGCGAAGACGGCTATATGATTGTAAGAAAGAGTCAGAAAAATCATTTCTTTTTTGG
Organism: uncultured Lachnospiraceae bacterium; assembly: GCA_910585995.1. Lineage (GTDB taxonomy): Bacteria > Bacillota > Clostridia > Lachnospirales > Lachnospiraceae > Hominiventricola. Next base: position 21,881 of record CAJUGG010000034.1, on the reverse strand, counting down.
GTGTACCAATTTTGCCACACAGGGTATCCGTTGCAGTTATACGGAAAAAATCTCTTGGGAGTGAGGAAGATGATCTATTTAATAGACTATGAAAATGTAAAAAATGATGGATTTATGGGATATGAGTTTTTGACTTCGGAGGATATCCTGTATATCTTTTACAGCGACAGCGTACCCAATATCCGCAAGCAGATCTCCTTGAAGCTGTTTCAGCCGAGTATGGATGTCCGTCTGTATAAGCTGAAGACGGCGAGGAAAAATGCCATTGATTTTTACATAGCTACCAAATTAGGCGAGCTGATTGCGAAGACACAGGTGCCGAAGGTGGCAGTCGTGACCAAAGACCACGGGTTTTATTCGCTGACGGATTTTTGGGCACACGTCAGCGAGACCAAGTGCAAGATCATTGTGGAAAAAGATATCGCGGACTGCATCTTAAAATCCGGGAACAATGACGAGCAGTATCGTCAGGTAAAATATCAGATGATGTCTGTGCCGCTTGAGAATGCCTACAATGAATATGAGCAGCAAAAGGACTTAGAAGGCAGGCTGAAAGCGCAGTTAGCAGGCACAGAATTTGAAGAGGACTGCCCGAAAGTGATCGATATCTTTGCCCACACAGAAAGTAAAAAAGGACTGTATCTGTCCTCTTTAAAACAGTTTGGCAGAGAGCGCGGGACCCGTCTGTATGCCAGCATCCGGGATGTTAAGAGGTAGTGTGCTCCTATAGTTGGATGCGGGATACTCCCAGTCGTTTTTCCATAAGCTGTATGTATGCTTCGGACTGGTCACAGAGGATGGCTTTTCGTCCAAGGCGGATGGCAGAAGCGGCAGTGGTGCCGGAGCCGGCCATGGGATCGATCAGCAGATCCTCTTCTTTGGTAGCCATCAGGATTAATTTGTCAAATACCGCTTCCGGCTTTTGAGCCGGGTGCCCGGTCTGCTCTTTTTTTCCCACAAATCCAATGATCAGAGGAGATTCAATCACACTTGGCGGGCCGGGGACAAAGCGCATATTGCCGGACTCATAGCGCGCTAACTGCTCTTCATTCAGAAAATGCTCCGGATAGAGGTGTGTACCTTCCCGCACAAACTGGATACAGGCATTTTGACTGGAGCGCCATCCGCGGATGACCGAAGGGCAGTTCTTGTAATACCAGGTTAGCCATGTGGACATGACAAATCCTTTGGGGGCGTAGCGGACATAAGGCCCGATGATCTCCGGAAAGCCCCACAGATAGAGCAGGTCTGAGAGTCTGGAAGAAGTTCTCAGTAGTTTTTTGATAAACAGATCGTATTCTTCAATGGGCAGTTCTTTGCCCACACCTTTGTTATACCAGGGATCTAACATGGTACATCGTGCATGGATCTTGTATTTTTTCAGTAATTGCAGAGAATCAAAGACATCCATGGGCGGCAGGATAGCGACTTGGTGTCTTTTTAGTGAGTCTAAGATGAGTGTTTTGCTCATATCTCTCTCCCTGTCTTTTTTAGTAATCCCTTTTGTAATAAGTACATGATATCATCTGCGAGGCTTTCTTGATCGGTCTGAATAGAAGGAAGCCTGGGAAACAGTTCGCACGCCGAGGCGACAAGATATCCATAAGGAATCCCGTAGGCTGCTCCATAGCCTGGGATTAACAGGTATTCCCGCTCTGGAAGATTTGGAAGTAAAAAGCCGCAGTTAGCGACCGTATCCAGCAGGCAGCAGCGCCGGACAGTGGAATAACGTTCATAGCGGATCACAAGCGTATTGCCTGTACTGCTCAGGCGATGATGCTCTAAAGCCTGGGAGATCACCGTCTGGATCTCTTCGGGTGCATAACCTTCTTGCTGGAGCAGTCCTGTGACCGCCGAAAGATCACCTGAAGTACGCAGGATCGCATGTTCCACTTCCAGAGGGGTGAGAAAGCCGATCGCTTGCAGTTCCCGTCTTAGTTTTATGGGTGCGGTGCGGATCTGGAAGAACTCTTTGGTTGTGGGCTTCGCCAGCATCTTTCGGAGATCGCCGTTGAGAGAGGCAAAATAGCCGGCTCCGTCGAGATATTCCAAAAAGACCGCATCCGGGTATTTTTGAAGAGTTGCTTTGCGGGTGCTGTCGGTCTGATCCACCACTTTGTGAGAGACACTTCCAGAATCCCCGCCATAGAACTGACTTTGGATAAAGATGCGCTGGCCGCAGGGCCTGGACTGATAAGGCAGGATAAAATCATATTTTCTTTTTTTGAGGCGGGTATCGGTGACGGTATCCGCTAATAAGTCACCGACCTCTACATCTTGTGTATTAAAATCATAGTCTGGCAGTAGTCCTAATTCCAGGAGAAAAGTCCGAAGCATGTTCTCCGGGATATGACCCTGGGTTGCCGTGATGGAGCCGCGGGACTGAAAGACGACGATTGGAGCAAGAAAAGAAGCCGCATCTCCATATTCTCTGGCATGACAGTAAGCATTCCCCAAGTTCCATAGCTGATTGACATAGACTGCGTCTGATAGGATCAGTTGAAAATAGGTCTTGGCAAAAAGGGTCTGAAACGCTTCTTTTCCCTGCATTTGAAGGATGGCATTAGTCACTTCCTCTATACCAAAGGTGCGGGGGACGGATTTTTCCTTCCATTGATTTCTGGACGTGTGGTAAGGATAACAAGTGATGTGATGGACATTTTGCAGCTGCTGAGGATACTGGCACTTGAGATTGTTGTCTGTTTTGCCGGTAGCGAGGAGCAAGACATTGCAGATCGCTTCAAGCATAGGCTTACGCTCAGGCAGAGGAGCGGCATTGACCTTCTGGATGACACGCTCAGACAAGATCGAAGGGTGACAGGCATTAGCGGAAGCAAAAACGTCCGTAAGCTCCGACAACAAATCAAAGCCATAGAGCAGCCGGTTCTGGTTTAAGAGAAACTGGTTGGTATCACGGATTTCGCCTAAGGAGGGAGTGATCCACAGATCAAATTCGGTCATTTTTTCTTCTAAAGATTGCGTGTAGGGCTTTAATTTCATGGGTGGAACCTCCAGAGCAAAAGATAAAAATAGTATATCACACTAAACCAGTATGGGACAATCATTTTATTACATTAATAATTAACTAAATGGCAGATTGTCTTATTTAATAAAGCAGAAAGCTCCAAAACGCTACGCCTTTTGCAGATGTGGCAAGCCGTAATAGGAATCTGAATAACCTGATCTACCGTCTGAAAAAGCAGCTTGTAGATGGTGGAGTGCCAAAACAGAACTATGTGGAGAGGGCGAAAGACAAAGGAGCAGATAAGGCGGCTCTACTGTGGCGTGCGAACAAGATCTACAGAGGGGAACTGTTGTCATCTGATTTATCTGATATGTGGTTTTTCCAAAAAAGCAAATAGTACAAAGAACTCTATGTCCGGTCTGTGGAAACACTGGAAAAAGGAGTTGATGACTCTGGAGATAAACGATGTATGTGATGGCGAGAACTGTAGCCATGAGGCAGCGATTGGAAAGGCGCACTATGATACTCTTCAGGAGGCTGTTCATGCAGCAGATGGCAAGAGAGTTACCTTGCTCCAGCTGTTGTCTTGGCATTTTTCTTTTTTGCAATGGATTTTTTTTAAATTGGGTATTGACATATTTATAAAATGATATTATCATAAAGATAATAAGTTGAAAATATCAAAAAGATAATAAGAAAAAGGAGGAATGGATATGAAGACAGCTTATACCGAGATCGTGAATGGAAATTATATTGGGAGTGCAGAGAATCCGATTGTCTTACAGGAGATTCTGAAAAAGGCGGATGAGGAGGAGCTTTGCCCTTCGAATCAGGATCAGGAGCGGGTGTTGTTTTTGGGGATTGATGTGCAGCAGGATTTTATGGATCATGGAGCGCTGGGGGTGCCGGGAGCGCATGGGGATGTGGAACGGATGACCAGATTTATCTATGACTATATGGAGAAGATCTCCAATATCGCGGTGTCCATGGATACCCATACGCCGCATCAGATCTTTCACCCCTGCTGGTGGATCGATGAGAATGGTGAACACCCGGCACCCTATACGGTGATCACCCTTCAGGATCTGGATCAGGGAAAATACAGAGCGCTGATCAATCCGCAGGCCAGCAGAGAATATGTAAAGCATCTGGAGCAGGATGCCAAAAAAGCCCTTTGTGTATGGACTTATCACTGTATCCAGGGGACGACAGGAGCAGCGCTTGAGAATCAGTTTGCCAATATGGTCTATTTTCACTCAGTAGCGAAAAAGGCGGTGGTGCAGAGGCTTGTAAAAGGGCAGGACCCCATGAGTGAGATGTATGGGATCATCCGGCCGGAATATGACACCAAGGGGTATATGAATCTGGATTTTCTGAATAAGCTGGAGCGATTTGACAAGGTGATCATCGCCGGAGAGGCTAAATCCCATTGTGTGTTAGAGAGTATGAAGCAGATACTGGAATACTATGAGACCCGGCCGGAGGTGACAGAGAAGGTCTATGTGCTGGAGGACTGTATGTCTTCCATTCCGGGATATGAAGATATGGCAGATCAGGCGTTTGAGGAGTTTCGGAGGCGCTATCGCATCCATTTGGTAAAAAGTACGGATGGGATTTTGTGAAAAAATTATCATAGATCAGGAGGAGCAGAGCATGAGTAAGATGGAAAATGGATGGATCATTGATGGATTGGATGAATTGGAGATGGAGAACACTGCGGTGGAAGATTTGGACAGTGAAAATATTAACTTGATTTTTCTGGGGATCGACCAGTCAGGTTCGATGGAGACTTACCAGCGGGAGATGAAGACGGCGCTGGCAGGTTTTAAGGATGCGTTGGCCGATTCCAGAGAGGCGGATGAGATCTTGGTAGCCAGGGCAAATTTTGATTCTGGGATTGAGGTTGGCGGATATAAGAGAATTGATGAGTTTGATACCGGATTTTGCGCCAGCGGATGTACGGCGATGTATGACGCGATTACGGAAGGGACAGAGAGGCTGAAGGTATACCGGGAGTTTCTGAAAAAAGAAGGGATGCGGGTAAAGGCGGTGTTTGCGGTCTTCAGTGATGGTGCAGATAATGATTCTAAGAGCAGTTTTGGAGAAGCAAAGCGGGCAGTGGAGTATCTCAATGACGAGGAGATCACGACGGCATTTATCAGTTTTGGCGGCGGTGCGGCGAAGGTGGCGAAAGATCTGGGATTTCGGAATATGCTGGATGTGAGCAGCTCGGCATCGGAGCTTCGGAGAGCATTTCAATGTCTGTCAAAGTCGGTGATTGAGAGTTCTAAGAGCGTACTGGCAGATGAGGATGACTTTTTTAAGGTATGAGGAGACGGTGCGGGAGATGTTTGTAAATAAGATTGGGCGGCAGCATATGCTGGAGGGGATGAATTGTCAGGATTTTGGGATGGTGTGTGAGGGGAGGAAGCTGGTCTGTGACGGGTGTTCCGAGGGGGCGCACACGGAAGTAGGGGCAAAGGCGTTTGTGCATCTGATAGGCAAAGGATATGGGGTAAGAGAGGCATTTGGGAAGCTTGTAGAGGTGTTTGGACAGAGTGCCGGGGATGTGCAGGATTTTCTGTGTTTTACGATTTTGCTGGCGGAGGAGGAAGCGGAGGGAGTTCGAGTGTCATATTGCGGGGATGGGTATGTGATCCTGGAAGACTTGGAGGGCAGGGTGACATTTCAGGAACTGAGTGACGGGGAGTACCCAAAGTATTTTGCTTATAACTATGTAGGGCGGGAGTTTTTAAGCCGTTACCAGGAGGGAGTAGAGATGGAGTCGTGGTATTTTCCCAAGGTGCAGTATCGAAGAGTGGGTGTGGCGACAGATGGGCTTCGGTTTTTGTTTGGGATGGAGGAGGAAGTGCAGAGGGAATTTGAGGCGGCTTTTCACGCAGACCGGGAAGTAAAAGTGAAGCGGCTGGTGAATAAATACCAGGCGGCGTTTCGGGATGATGTGACGATTGCGTGGTAGAAGGGAGGCAGTATGGTATGATGATACGGGATTTTTCTAAGCTTTCCATGCTTGCAGAGGGCGGGGAGGGGATGATCTATGAATATAAGGGAAAGGCAGTAAAATGTTATAAGCCCCATGTGGATCTGGCAAAAAAGCAGAGGAAGATTAAGCTTTTGATGAGTAAGATCTTACCGCCGGAAGTGGTATGCCCGATAGAGGAAGTGCTGGATAAAAAGAAGCAGTTTGTCGGTTATGTGATGGAAAAGGTGCAGGGGGAAGAGTTTCGCATGTTGTCCAATAAGAAGTTTGTCAAGGCCAATCATGTGAATACGAAGGAAGTGCTTCAGATGCTGGTGCGTATGAAAGAGGTTATCGATACGCTGCATGATCAGGGGATCTATGTGGGAGATCTGAATGATCAGAATATTTTATTTGATCAGAATGATCAGATCTATCTGATTGACTGCGACAGTTGGAACATCGGGCAGGAGCGGTGTCAGGTGGCGATGGACTTATTCCGGGACCCGCTGCTTGTGGGGGATCATTTTAATGAGCAGACGGATCTGTATGCGTTTTGCGTGCTGGCTTTTAAGGCGCTTACGAGGCTGCATCCTTTTGGGGGCACGATGACGCCGGATCTGCATATCTTAGAGCGGATGGCCCAGGGGATCTCGGTGATTGATCGTCCTTCGGTACGGATACCAAGGACTGCAAAGTCCTGGAGGAATCTCTCGCCCAAGCTACTTCGCGCCCTGAAAGCGGTGTTTGAGGATGGGGTGAGGAGCATAGGAGATGAGTTTAGCGAGCTGTCTTCTAATCTGAAATATTGTCAGACGGATCAGGAATACTATTATGGAAAATATACTGTTTGCCCGCTTTGCAATCTGGATGCCAGAGTCTCGGTATGCCCGGATTTTCAGGGAACCGTGGAGCGGGTGAGGCTGACGGCAGTGCTCTCTCAAAAGGATATCTGTACCGTTCTGGATCTCCATACGTATCTAAACCAGGAGAATCAGGTGGTGGACCTGCGGTCGGGCCAGAGGGCTGCTTTTATGTCTGGAACAAGGTATTATTTTACAGATCGTCAAGTCCTGATCACCGAGGATCAGGAGACATTCTGCATCCATGGCAGAGAACTCTATTTGTTTGAGAAAAAATATAAGAGCAGGATCATCGTGGAGGGTGACAAGGTCTACTATCAGAATCGGCAGAATGCTCTGTGCGAAGTGACAGTGTTAGCGCTTGGAAACAGCATCCGCAGAATTTGCTCCTGTGGAAATACGGCTTATTTTGAGATATCAGGCGGACACTATGGCGTACTGAATGTCTACGACGGCAGACTGATCTTTCATACAGACGGATATAATTGTGAAATTCTTCACAATAAGCCGGTTCTGGCGCATGGTCTGCATTATGATGCGGTGGCCGACGCCTGGCTGGTGGTATTGGGGGACTCAGGCGGAAATTTCCGCACACTGGTGTTGCATAAGAAGAATATTTTATTCGATACAGAACAACTGTGGTACTCATGCCCGCCTGGGAATCTGTGTATGTATCGCCATATTCTTTTTATTCCACTGGATGGCAAGATCCGTGGGTATGCATTTGAAAAAGATCAGTATAAAGATTTTGCCTGTGATGTGGTGGATGGCGACAGTCGGCTGATTCGCAGCGGGAAGCGGTTCACTATCTTAAATGAAGAAAATATCTACCTGTTTGGTGCATGATAGGTATAAGGGGTAAAAATATGGCAATACTCCCAGTAGATGATGCCAGAGGCCTGTCGCAAAATGGACGCCCGGACTCGACAAAGGTCTGTATAGAAGGCATCTTAGTAAATAAAAGGAGTATTGCAAGGATGAAAGAAAATAAAAATCTGGATTTTGAAAAATTAGAACCTCATGACCGTCTGAAATATGAGATCGCAGAGGAACTTGGACTTTTGGAAAAAGTGCGGGAAGGCGGCTGGAAAGCCCTCTCCTCCAGGGAGACCGGCCGGATCGGAGGTATGATCAGCCGCAGGAGAAAAGCGCTGGAAAAACAGTTAAAAGAGAGCGCAGACTAGATGGGAGCAAAGTGATCCCGTGGTATTTATCAATGAAAATGGGGGTTAAGCTTGCGCAAAGAAATTTTGTAAATATGGTTGACAGATAAAATATCCTGTGCTACTATAAAGCCGTTAAAAAAAACATAGAGAACAAAGAGCAAAGGTGCATCGGTGGGTGTACCTTTGCTTTTTTGTTGTTTTCCTAGGAAGAGGAGGATTCGACGATGAAACTAAAAGATACTGGGCTTACTGCGCAGGAGATCAAGGACAAAGTAGAGAAATATATGATTGAGACCTATGAGCGTTTTGATTTTCTGGCAGAGCGGGCAAATGGCATGTATCTCTATGACGAGAATGGGACACCCTATCTTGACTTTTATGCGGGTATTGCAGTCAACAGTGCCGGCAACTGCAACGAAAAAGTGGTAGCTGCTGTCAGAGAGCAGGTAGGTGATATTATGCATACCTTTAACTACCCTTATACGATTCCACAGGCACTTCTGGCAGAAAAGGTATGCGAGACCATCGGCATGGATAAGATTTTCTATCAAAATTCCGGAACAGAAGCTAATGAGGCGATGATCAAGATGGCGCGTAAGTATGGTGTGGAGACATATGGTCCCAATCGGTATCATATTGTTACAGCAAAGATGGGGTTTCATGGAAGGACATTTGGCTCTATGTCAGCGACCGGACAGCCAGGCAATGGATGCCAGATCGGTTTTGGGCCGATGACATATGGATTCTCTTATGCACCATACAATGATCTGGAGGCATTTCAGAATGCCTGCACAGAAAATACGATTGCAATTATGATTGAACTGGTACAAGGAGAAGGCGGCGTGCATCCGGCGACGATGGAATTTGCCACAGGTCTCAGGAAATTCTGTGATGAACATCAGATGCTTTTACTGATTGATGAAGTACAGACAGGCTGGTGCAGAACCGGTGCTGTGATGTCCTATATGAATTATGGAATCAAACCGGATATTGTATCTATGGCAAAAGCACTTGGCGGCGGGATGCCTATTGGAGCCATCTGCGCGACCAATGAGGTTGCAAAAGCTTTTAATTCTGGTTCTCATGGAAGCACCTTCGGCGGCCATCCAGTAAGCTGTGCTGCGGCCTTGGCAGAAGTGACAGAGTTATTAGAGCGTGATTTGGCGGGAAATGCCAGGAAGATGGGGGATTATTTTTCGACCAAACTTGCAAAACTGCCTCATGTCAAAGAGGTAAGGCATCAGGGACTGTTGGTAGGTGTGGAATTTGATGATACCCTGGATGCTGTGGAGGTAAAACATGGCTGTTTAGATAGGAAGCTTCTGGTTACGGCGATTGGAAACCGCGTGATTCGTATGGTGCCGCCGCTGATTGTATCAGAGGCAGAATGTGACAAGGCATGCGAGATTCTGGCTGATACGGTCGCTGCGTTGGCATAAGGACAGACAGATCAGATAGAAGAAAACCGATTGACAACGGAGTCATCAAAAGAGGGAAGATGACTCTTTTTTCATGCAAAAAAGGAGCGGATATGAAACACCTGATTATTTCCATAGGATGCGAATATGGGGCAAAGGGAAATGCTATAGGCAAAAAAGTGGCAGAGGACTTGGAGATTAAGTTCTATGACCGGGAACTGATTGACAGCATCATTGATGAGGTCGGTATCTCGAAAGAGATCATTGAGAAAGTGGAGGAAGGTACGACGATTGCGGGCAAGGGAGTCAAAGGCCAGGAGCGCGGCAATTTCTCCAAATATGCGGACTTGACCACACGCGCCATGCATGTGCAGGAAAAGATTATACGCAAGTTGGCAGAGAGGGAATCCTGCGTGATTATCGGCCGTTCTTCGGACTATATCTTAAAGGACCGGGAAGATCTGTTGCGTATCTTTATCTATTCACCGGATGAAGTGCGGATCAAAAATGTGATGAAAAGTCATCAGCTTTCTGAGACAGATGCCAAGATCCTGCTGCTTGAGAAAGACAAGCGTTATCACAAACGGCATCTGGCGATGACCGGAAGCAACCGGGGCGACCGCCATAACCGGGACTTACTGATCAACAGCGATCTGCTGGGCATTGACGGAAGTGCGAAGATGATCGAACAGGTGGCAGAACAGGTATTTGCAGAGTGAGAAGGAGGGAGACGATGAATAAAAAGACATCGGATTTTAACAAGGTATTTAGTGCGTGGGATATTCTGGTGATTGCCTTTGGCGCGATGATTGGCTGGGGATGGGTGGTCTCTTCCGGCGGCTGGATCGAAAAAGGTGGTGTATTGGGTGCAGCCCTTGGTTTTGTGATTGGCGGCATCATGGTCTTCTTTGTAGGGCTTACCTATGCCGAGCTTACAAGTGCCATGCCGCAGTGCGGAGGAGAACATGTGTTCAGTCACAGGGCGATGGGAGCAAATTGTTCCTTTATCTGCACCTGGGGGATTATCTTAGGATATGTCAGTGTGGCATGTTTTGAAGCATGTGCTTTCCCAACCGTGCTTACCTATCTGTGGCCGGGATTTTTGAAAGGGTATCTGTATACTGTGGCTGGCTTTGACATCTATGCTTCCTGGCTGGCGGTAGCAATGGTGATGGCAGGGATCATCATGATCATCAATATCTTAGGAGCAAAGACAGCCGCAATCCTGCAGACCATTCTGACGGTGATTATCGGTGGTGCAGGCATCCTTTTAATTGTGGCTTCAGTCATCAATGGAGATGTCTCTAACCTGGATGGTCAGATGTTTGTGGGGGCGTCAGGAGGTTCTGTCATAAAGAGTGTCATCTCAGTAGCAGTGGTTACACCATTTTACTTTATCGGTTTTGACGTAATCCCGCAGGCAGCCGAAGAGATCAATGTTCCGCTGAAGAAGATTGGCCGGATGCTGATCTTGTCCGTGGTGATGGCAGTTGTTTTTTACGCGTTTATCATTATAGCCGTTGGTATGGTGATGAAGCCGGAGGAGATTGTGACTTCCCAGGCAGGAACCGGACTTGTCACTGCCGATGCGATGGCTGCCGCTTTTCACACTTCCACCATGGCAAAAGTGATCATCATCGGAGGCGTGTGCGGTATCGTCACTTCCTGGAACTCTTTTATGATTGGCGGTTCACGAGCGATGTACTCGATGGCAGAATCCTATATGATCCCTAAATTTTTTGCTAGGTTGCATCCTAAGTTTAAGACACCCGTCAATGCACTGATCTTAATTGGGATACTGACCATGTTAGCGCCTTTGGCAGGCCGCAAGATGTTAGTATGGATCAGTGACGCCGGCAATTTTGGCTGCTGCGTCGCTTACTGCATGGTCTCTCTGTCTTTTTTAATCCTGAGAAAAAAAGAGCCTGAGATGCCAAGGCCATATAAAGTGTCTGCTTATCGTTTTGTAGGATTTATGGCTGTGCTGATGTCGGGATTTATGGTAGTGATGTACTGCATCCCAGGCTCCGGCGCCAATCTGGTGCCGCAGGAATGGATCGCCGTAGGGAGTTGGTCTCTGCTCGGACTGATCTTTTATGGTGTATGCAAAGCAAAATACAAAGAGAAATTTGGCTCACTCGTAGAGATTATCTCGGACGAAGATGCCGCAAGCTTGATGCCGGAAGCAGACGAAGAAGAACTGGATCTGGCAATAGATACCGCTATTGATGTAGTATTGGCGCGCATGTGCGCATAAAAGATTAAATTGAAACTCGAAAACAGCATCTGTCCTCCCAATACCCGGAAGGATGTTTGGACACAAAGTGGCCAAACATCCTTCCGGGTATTGGGAGGACAGATGCGGAACTTCCATAGGAGAATGATATGTTAAAAACAGATTTACCCCAAATAATTACAGAGGTACTTCCAGGACCCAAAGCTGCAAAGATTATAGAGAGGAGAAAAGCTGCAATTCCGGATGCGATTGGTTGCAGTTACCCGGTGGTGATTGCTAGGGGAGAGGGAGCTATGATTGAGGACGTGGATGGCAATAAATTTTTGGACTGGATCGGCGGCGTGGGCGTCTTGAATATCGGCTATTCCCACCCGGAGATTGTGGATGCCGTAAAAGCTCAGGCAGAACATTATTTTCATGGTATGATCAATATCGTCACACATGAAGGCTATGTGGAACTTGCAGAAAAGATCGCACAGATTGCCCCGGTTAAAGGCGAGAAGAAAAAAGCCTATTTTGCAAACAGCGGCGCAGAAGCAGATGAGAATGCAGTCAAAGTGGCAAAAGCAGCGACTGGCCGTCCCAATATCCTGGTATTTTCCGGAGCTTTTCACGGGAGAACCTATCTGACTATGACCATGACTTCCAAAAAAGCATATGCTGCCAAGATGGGACCGCTCGCCGGAGGTGTCTACCGCGCACAGTTTCCATATTATTACCGCAGCCCGGAAGGGATGTCTGAAGAAAAAGTGCTGGATTATTACCTGAAATCCATCTATAATGTCTTTGAAGAATGTGCAGCCGCAGATACCTTTGCTGCGGTAGTGCTAGAACCACTGCAGGGAGAAGGCGGCTTTATCCCGGCACCGCTTGCATGGATCAAGGCTCTTAGAGAGATCTGTGATCAATACGGCATCCTTCTCATCGCAGATGAAGTGCAGAGCGGATTTTGCAGAACCGGTCGGATGTTTGCCAGTGAATACTGGTCAGAAGTCGGCGTACAGCCGGATATTATCGCCACCGCCAAATCCATCGCAGCCGGGATTCCGCTCTCTGCGATTGCGGCAAGCGCTGAGATCATGGATAAGGTTCCCTCTGGCACCATCGGCGGAACCTATTGCGGCAATCCATTGGCATGTGCGGCTGCATTAAAGACGATAGAGATCATGGAGCGTGAGAATCTCGCAGAGTGCTCTCGTATGATTGGAGCGAAAGTAACCAAACGGTATCAGAAGATGCAACAGATCTATCCCATTATCGGAGATGTGAGAGGTATGGGCGGTATGGTAGGCATTGAATTTGTGAAAGATACCAAGACAAAAGAGCCAGCTCCGGAATTGACCACAAAGATCATTCAGTTGTGCGCGTCCAAAGGGCTGCTGGTGGAAGGAGCAGGAACATATCACAATGTGATCCGTTTCTTAGCGCCGCTTGTGATGACAGAGGAACAGTTAGAGGCCGGACTTTGTATATTGGAAGAAGCAATTCAGGAGGCAAGTCAAAATTAGGTGATCATTGACTGCTGTATGGAGGAAAAGATGGAATTTCAGTATTATTTACCTGTACAGATTGTATTTGGATGTAAAAAAGTAGCAGAAGTTGGAGTATTGACGGCACCCTATGGAAAGAAAGCACTGATCGTCACAGGCAAAAACAGCGCCAAACGTTCAGGACTGTATGATAAAGTGTCGCAAAGTCTTGAGAAAGCAGGGATCAGCCATTGCCTGTTTGATAAAGTGACCCAGAATCCGCTGACTACAACCGCTATGGAAGGCGCTGCATATGCCAGAGAACATCACTGCGAAGTCGTCATTGCCATCGGCGGCGGAAGCATTATGGACTGCGCAAAAGCGATCGCATTTTTGGCTGTTAACGATGGCGACATCAACGACTATATCTATGGAAGAGACACCAGCGATCAGGCGCTTCCGATTGTACTGATCCCCACAACTTGCGGCACCGGCTCCGAAGGAAATGGATTTGCTGTGCTGACAAACCCTGAAAACGGAGATAAAAAATCACTTCGATGTAACGCGATTGTTGCAAAGGTTTCGCTCGTAGACCCTGAATGTATGATGACCATGCCCAAGAAGGTACTGGCATCCGTAGGCTTTGATGCCCTTTGTCACTGTATGGAGGCCTATACATCTAAGATTGCGCAGCCTTTCACCGATGCCCTCTGCCTGTATGCGATGGAGTTGATCTCAGCCAATTTGGTAAAACTGTATCAGGGGGCAAGCGACCAGGATACCTGGGAAAAGATTACACTTGCCAGCACCATCGGCGGTATGGCCATCAACACCGCCGGAGTGACCCTATCCCACGGTATGGAACATCCGGCAAGCGGCCTTAAAGATATCGTACACGGTCATGGTCTGGCAGCACTGACGCCAGCAGTTCTAGAAGCATCCATTAAGGGCCAGCCTGATAAATATGCTAAGATCGCCAGGATCTTTGGAGGCAGCAAGGCAGAAGAGCTTCCAGAGCTGATCCGCACACTCTTGCAGCGCCTTGACCTGTCCTTCTCGCTGTCACAGCTTGGACTAAAAGAATCTGACATCCCCTGGATGGCAGAGAACTGTATGAAAGTCTCCGCCGCAAGCATTGCCAACAACCCGGTCGTATTTTCCCAGGAGCAGATTGCAGAGATCTATAGGAGGGCGATGTAAGAGACATAGGACAGAACTGCTCAATCAAAACCTGAGAGGAAAGAGATGGACGCTCAGGCAGTCATGGATCGTGCTGCGACAAAGCAAATGCCCCATCCGGCAGCATGTATCAGGATGGAAATAAAGAAACCGTGACTAACCTGGGTGTCCATAAACCTTAGAATCATTCCTTGGAAAAATCGGTCAGAATTTAATAGCATTACCAACATAAGATAGTGTAGAATGATCTATTTTGGAAAGGCATCATATGAATGATCAAAAGATTGAGAATCAATTAAATCTGGCACTGGAGGCAACGCAGAGAGAACGGGAGAAATCGGCGTCTTTAGACGTGGGCTACAACCGGGAAGACCGGACATGGGAAGTGATTGTCAAATATACTGGGGATTTAGAAAGACTTGCTTCTGAGGGAATCCTTGTAACAGAACTTTTAAATGAATATGCGATCTTGACAGTACCAGAATCGCGAATTGAGTGGTTGGCAGAGATTCCGGAGATCGAATATATCGAAAAGCCGAAAAGGCTTTTTTTTGCGCGTGCGGATGGAAAGAGAGCTTCCTGTATGACGTCCGTACAGAGACCGCCTCTTAACCTGACCGGACGTGGGATATTGGTTGCGGTGCTGGATTCGGGTGCAGATTATCGGCACCCGGAATTTCTCCATATGGATGGCACGACAAGAATCCGCGCTTTGTGGGATCAGACCCTCGCCGGAAATCCTCCAGAGGGCTATCAGATTGGAACTGAGTTTACACAAGAACAGATCAATCAGGCGCTTTCTGAACCGGGTGCCCCGCCGATTAGCCGCGATGTCAGCGGACATGGAACTGGTGTTCTGGCTATTGCGGCAGGAAATGACGGTGTTGCTTATGAAAGTGAAATACTGGTCGTTCGTCTGGGCACTCCTAAGGCAGATGGGTTTCCAAGGACTACAGAACTTATGATGGGTCTGGACTATGTGGTGCGAAAAGCATTGGAATACCGTATGCCGGTAGCTGTCAACATCAGCTTCGGCAATACTTATGGTTCTCACACGGGAACAAGCCTTTTAGAGACGTATATCAATGACATCAGCAACTGGTGGAAATCTGTGATCTGTGTTGGGAGCGGCAATGAAGGAGCTGCCGCCGGCCATGTGGGCGGGAGATTGTCTGAATTAGAGATGCAAAATGTGGAATTTGCGGTTGGCTCCTACGAACCTTCTTTAAATCTGCAAATCTGGAAAAATTATACGGATACCTTTGATATCTATCTGATTCACCCCAATGGGACGATCCTGGGACCCTTTTATGAACGTCCGGCCACCCAGCGCTATCAAGCCGGAAGGACAGAACTGCTGGTCTACTATGGAGAACCCAGCCCCTACAGTGTCGAGCAGGAAATCTATGTAGACTTTATTCCCATGAGTGACTATATTGATTCTGGAATCTGGAACATACGTTTGGTTCCTAAAAAAATTGTAGACGGAACCTACCGCATGTGGTTCCCAAGTAGTGCAGCCATCGGCGGCGCTACCAGATTTTTACGCCCCAGAGAGAGCGATACCCTGACGATCCCCTCCACAGCTTCCGGAGTCATCACCGTAGGAGCCTACAACACCTCCACTGACGCCTATGCTGATTTTTCAGGAAGAGGAGCAGAAGAAGGGAATCAGAGAAAGCCCACCTTAGTCGCCCCCGGCGTAGACATCGAGACTGCCGCCCCCGACAACCGCTACCTAAGCCAGACCGGCACCTCGTTCGCCACCCCCTTCGTCACAGGAGCTGCTGCCCTCTTGATGCAGTGGGGGATCACCGATGAAAATGACTTGTTTTTGTATGGGGAGAAGGTGAAGGCATATCTGCAAAGAGGAGCGAGGCCGCTGCCGGGGTTTGGCGTGTATCCGAATAATCAGGTCGGTTGGGGAGCGCTATGTGTGAGGGATAGTCTGCCGGGGTAAAATAGAATAGATTTACAATCGTACGTTGTACCAATAAAATAACAAATAAAATATGCGGAATGCGAAAGGGTGTGATATAATAATTAAATAAACTTTGGAGGAGAGTGAGCATGTCACATTTATATTTTAGTGTTGAAGTATTAGAGAACTTTTGTAAGGATGCATTCCAAAAGTTCGGTTTTTCAAAAGAAGAGAGTTCTATTATCACGGATGTACTGCTGATGTCAGATCAGTATGGGATTGAGTCTCATGGGATGCAGAGATTAACGCGCTATCACAAGGGAATAGAAAAAGGGATGATCAAAGTGGATGCTGTTCCTGAGGTCGTATTCCAGACGCCGGTCTCGGCTGTGATCGACGGGCATGATGGGATGGGCCAGTTGATCGGGCATCAGGCAATGCAGACTGCAATCGAGAAAGCAAAAAAGAGTGGCATGGCTATTGTGACAGTACGCAATTCCAACCATTATGGGATCGCAGGTTATTATGCGAAAATGGCATGTGATGCGGGATTGATTGGTATGTCCTTTACCAATTCGGAAGCGATTATGGTGCCGACCAATGCAAAGATGGCTATGCTGGGCAGCAATCCTATCGCGATTGCTGTGCCTGCTAAACCATATCCCTTCTTCTTTGATGCCTCTACTACCGTAGTTACCAGAGGAAAGCTAGAGATGTATCGCAAAGCAGAAAAACCATTGCCGGATGGCTGGGCACTTGACAAGAATGGAAATCCGTCTAACGATGCAGATGATGTATTACAGAATATCGTCAACAAAGCAGGCGGCGGCATCATGCCTTTGGGAAAGAATGAGGAAGTTACAGGCAGCCATAAAGGATATGGATACGGCATGATCTGTGAGATCTTTACTTCTATTTTATCGCTGGGTCTGACCTCCAACCATACACATACAGATGGCAAAGGAGGAACCTGTCATGGCTTTATAGCCATCGATCCGGCCGTATTTGGAGTACCTGAGAAGATTGAGGAGCATTTTTCAGTGTTTCTTCAGGAACTGCGGGAAGCTCCCAAAGCAGACGGAAGAGAGAGGATCTACACCCATGGAGAAAAAGAGATCTTTGCGATGGAGCGCGTGCAGGCGGAAGGGGTCGCTATTGATGTCAAGACGATTCTGGAAATGAAACAGATGAGCGAATATCTGGGAATGGATTTTGAGAAATATTTTGGAGAATTGTCTTTGGGAGAGGCAGATTATCAAAGTATTTATTAAAATAATAATCATAAAGGGCTGTTGTTCCGGCAGATGAAAGATCTGCTGGGACAGCAGCCCTTATCTTGTTTAAACAAATTTAAAAAAGGTGTTGACATATTCAAACAAGTTTGGTATAACATAATAAAAGAATACTTGTTTAAACAAGATAAAAAGAAATGGAGGAATCAAAGAATGGGAAGATATACAGAAGATGCAAAACAGTTGCTGCGTCTTGTAGGTGGAAAAGAGAACATTGCTGCCGTCTCGCATTGCATGACAAGAATGCGGTTTGCCTTGGCAGATCCTGGAAAAGCAGATGTAAAAGCGATTGAGGCAATGAAGGTTGTAAAAGGGAGTTTTACCCAGTCGGGCCAGTTTCAGGTGATTATCGGGAATACAGTGGCGGATTTTTACAATGACTTTGTCAAGGAAGCAGGAATCGAAGGGGTATCTAAGGATGCGGTAAAACAGGCAGCAAAGAAAAATCAGAATGTGCTGCAAAGAATGATCACAGCACTGGCAGAGATCTTCGCACCGCTGATCCCGGCGATTATTACGGGCGGTCTGATTCTTGGCTTCCGAAATTGTATTGACAGTATCTATTTATTTGAAAATGGTACAAAGACTTTATGCGACATCAGTCAGTTTTGGGCAGGGATTGACAGCTTTTTGTGGCTGATTGGAGAAGCAGTGTTCCATATGCTTCCGGTCGGAATCTGCTGGTCTGTGACTAAGAAGATGGGGACGACGCAGATGCTGGGTATTGTACTTGGTCTGACGTTGGTATCCGGGCAGCTCTTGCATGCGTATGTGGTTGCAGGGACAGCAGCAGCAGATATTCCAAAGTGGAATTTTGGCGGCTTTGAGGTCAATATGATTGGTTGTCAGGGGCAGGGATCGGGCTGATGCTTGATATGGTATTTAATCATACCTCCACACAGCATAGGTGGTTTCAGAAAGCCCTGGCAGGCGATGAAAAATATCAAAAATATTATATTTTTAAAGAAGGTACATTAGATTACGCACCCACAAACTGGAAATCAAAATTTGGCGGTTCTGCTTGGGAATATGTACCAGAGTTAAAAAAATGGTATCTTCGCTTATTCGATGTGACGCAGGCCGATCTGAACTGGGATAATCAGGAAGTCCGGGAAGAACTAAAAGAGATCCTCCGGTTCTGGAAAGAAAAAGGCATACGGGCATTTCGGTTTGATGTGATTAATCTGGTCTCCAAGCCAGAGCAGATGGAAGATGATCTGGAGGGGGACGGCAGGAGATTTTACAGTGACGGACCCCATATCCATGAGTATCTCAAAGAGCTGGTAAGAGACGCAGGCATTGAAAACTGTGTGACGGTCGGAGAGATGTCTTCTACCTCTTTGAAGCATTGTATCCGGTATTCTGCACCCAGAGAAAAGGAACTGTCTATGTGCTTTAACTTTTACCATCTGAAGACAGACTATAAAGACGGGGACAAATGGGCGCTTATGCCAACGGATTATAAGAAGCTAAAGGAACTTTTTATCACTTGGCAGATAAAGATGCAAAAAGGAGAAGGCTGGAATGCACTGTTTTGGTGCAATCATGACCAGCCGCGTATTGTGAGCAGGTTAGGAGATGAAAAGGCTTACTGGAAAGAGTCAGCAAAGATGCTGGCAGGCATGATTCATCTTATGCGCGGGACACCCTATATTTATCAGGGAGAAGAGATTGGGATGCTGAATGCGCATTATTCTTCCATAGCACAGTACCGGGATGTGGAAAGCCTGAACTATTATCAGATCTTGCTGGAGAAGGGAAAGACAGAACAAGAAGCACTTGAGACTTTAGCAGCCAGATCCCGTGATAACAGCCGTACGCCTATGCAGTGGACGAAAGAAACATATGGCGGTTTTTCGGATACGGAGCCATGGCTTCCCATGTCTGCCGAATTTAGAGAAGACATCACTGTAGAAGCACAACAAAAAGACGATGATTCCATCCTTGCTTTTTATAAAAAGCTGATTGCCATGAGAAAAAAATATCCGGTGATTGCAAAAGGAGAGATCTCCTTTTTGGAGACAGGAACAGACAAAGTGCTGGCGTACCAGAGAGTGTTGGGAGAACACAAGATCGTGGTATTCTGCAATCTGGATCATAAAGAACAGCCAATCAAAGCAGCCGGACAGTGGAGAGACTATAAAGTAGTGCTGAACAATGATACCCTGCCAGACGAGACGTATCCTATTTTGGGCGAAGAAGAGATGTGTATGCTGAAACCATATGCGTTTGTGGCGCTTGAAAAGATCTTGGAGTAGTTTTACAAAGGAGAACGTATTCAGTATACATGGAAAGATATTGAACAACATGTGGCAGTCCGTACTCATTGTCCGCTGAGTTAGAGCAGATGCCAGTCGGTGATGGGGCGAAGAGATCATTGGTCGGGTCTCTACCACCCCTCAGCCATCCTTCGGGATCTTTCCAAATATGAGACTGCGAAGGCAGATGTAGACGAGATTGTAAAAAAATGGTCAGAGCTGAAGCAGAGCGAGGGGTAAATAGGTAACAGAAGAAAATACGATTATAAAACACTTAATGCAATCGCATGAAGCTTATTTTGTGCAGAATCAGAACGGGAAGTCATGATTATGGGGACGTTGGCGCCGATCACAGCACTGCCGGTCTTTAATTCTGCAAAATAGCGGAGAGATTTATCCATTGCATTGCCAGTGCACAGATTTGGCATCAGCAGGATATCCGCATATCCGGCCACTGGGCTTTGGATGGATTTTGCTTTGGCGGCTTCCGCGCAGAGTGCATTGTCCAGAGCCAGTGGTCCATCGACTAGACAGCCTTTGATCTGCCCTCGCTCATTGGCTTTGCTTAACATGGCAGCATCGATGGTCTCAGGCATCTTCTCATTGATCACTTCTACAGGAGTGATACAAGCTACCTTTGGGCAGTCCATACCTAGACGGTGAGCCAATGATACGGCGTTATTTAAGATCTGTACTTTTTCTGCGTAGTTTGGTGTGACATTAACGGCGCAGTCCGTAAGCAGTACCAGACGATGCTGAGTGGTATATTCAGCGACAGTTACTTGGCTTACCAGTGCCTTTGGCGGTACAAGACCATATTCTTTGTGAAAAAGTGCCCGAAGAAAAAGAGAAGTATGCAGAAGTCCTTTCATCAGAGCATCGGCTTTTTTTTCAGAAGCGAGTTCGACGGCTTTGAGAGCAGCTTTTGCATCATCGGTTTCTTCGATCATAGTCCAGGTATCTGGATCTTCCTCTAACGATATAAGGATCTCTTTGATCTTTTCTGTATTTCCAATCAAGATAAAATCAGCAATCTGTTCTTTTCTGGCTGCTGTAGCACATTCTAACACCTCATGGTCATGTGCGGCTGCAACAGCGACAATCTTTTTATCCGTTTTTGTTCGAATCGCATTTAACATTTCATTAAAATTATAATACATCACAGACTCCTTAAGTTTATTTTTGAAATGTTTTGTATATAAAAACGACGTTTTGTATTATGTAACAAAATATAACATAAAAAAAAGAAGGTGTCAACCTGTTCTTAGGCTGACACCTTCTTTTTTTAAAGTCATTTTAACGAATCAGTCGTTCGATATGTGTCACAGCATTTTTTAGATGCGCAAGATGAGAATCCTGATGCATCACCATACGAGTGGTGGGACCTGAGAGGCTGATGGATGCAATTGGTGCACAATCCCGTGACAAGACAGGAACAGCGATGCAGTAGAGACCAGCTTCCACCTCCTCATTATCCGTTGCATATCCTTGTTCACGTATCGTATCCAGTGTCCGCAGTAAGGTTCCTGCGTCTTTGATGGAGGTGGGCGTACAGGGTTCAAAACTTGCAGAACGTATGAATTGATTGATGAATTGATCCGACTGGTAAGCCAGGATTGCTTTTCCGGTGGCGGTTCGGTGGGCATATTGGCTGTAGCCAATTGTAACATCCATGGTCAGCCAGAGCGTGCCGACGGATTTGTCAATAAAAGTAATATGAGTGGCATCATCCATAATGGCCAGATGGGAGGATTCTCCGGTCTTTTCCGAGAGGTCCACAAGAAAAGGATGGATGAGGCTAATAAGCTCCATACGGTTGTGGGCGATCTGCCCAAGAGAGGAGATCTTGACGCCTAAGTGATATTTTGCATTATCCGTCTTGATTAGATATCCGGACTGTTCCATCGTGACCAGAAATCGAAACGCGGTGCTTCGGTTGATATCCATACAGCGGGCAACCTCCGCCGGAGACAGTTCTTCATGTTCAAAAAACAGATCCAATATGGAAAAAGCAGTGGAAACAGAATGTAGGATATAGCGTTCATTTTTTTCATTATCTGACATGGGAAGACCCCTTTCTTAAATAATCTTAAAAAAACCATACAAGAAAAATAAAACATTGTCAATAATTGTT